>CAZPUH010000533.1:0-5438 GCA_964589215.1 uncultured Myxococcales bacterium
GGCGCCCGACACCGTCAGGCACTGGCCGCTGTGCTGCGCGACCAGCTGGTACGCGCCGCCGGCGACGTTCAGCGTCCAGATCATGTTGGCGGCCTGCGAGCACGCCAGCTGCACCACGCTGGCGCCGGCCGTCGTGCTGGATCCGGTGACCGCCGCGCACAGGCCGCTGCTCACCGAGACGACCTGGTAGCCGGCGCCGGCCGGCACCAGCTTCCACTGCTCGTTCCCGCTTCCCGCGCAGGGCCACTGGATGATGCTGGCGCCCGACGCCGTGCTGGCGCCGTTGACGTTCAGGCACTGGCCGCTGTGATCCGCCTGCGCGACCACAGGCGCCGACGGATCCATCAGCCCCGACGCGACCGTCCAGATGAAATTGCTGGCCGTCGAACAGGACGACTGCACGATGGCCGCGTTGTCGGCGGTGCTGTTCCCATTGACGTTGGCGCAGAGCGCGCTCCCCTGATTGACCAGCTGGTACCCGCCCGCGGCGGCGGCCAGCTTCCAGTCCTGGGTGGCCGCGCCCGTGCAGGTCGTCTGGACGATGGCGGCGCCGGCCGCGGTGCTGGCCGCCGCGAGGCACTGCCCGTTCTTTTGCTCGACGATGATGAACGCGCCGTTGTGCGGCTGCAGCGTCCACTGCTCGTTGCCGGCGAAGTTGCAGTGCCACTGGATCGCCGCCGTGCCGACGGTGTTCGAGGCGCCGCTGATGTCCAGGCACTTGCCGCTGTTGCCGGCGACGATGACCGAATAGCCGGTGCGCACCACGTCGGCCTTTGCCGGAGCGGCGGCCGAAAAGACTCCCGAGACGAACGTCAAAAACAGACCTGCGCGAACGTTGAAATTCTTCACCACGTCACCACCTCATCCGTCGCGGACTGTGCGCGATTCGAGGATCACGGGTCAAGGATGACCGGGGAAGTTGGCCAAGAATTTACCTGGCGGAACACCGCCGGCCCGTCGAGCAGTGCGTCGCCGGCGCTGGTTGGGGACGAACGAGGCTTCTGCTAAGCAAGGCGGGTGACGAACGACATCGACCCGATCGACCTGGCGCGTCGGGACCTGGACGTGTTCTGGCACCCCTGCAGCCAGATGCGTGACTACCGCGCCTTCGCGCCGCTGGCCATCGCTTCCGCCGAAGGAACGCGCCTTCGTTTGACGGACGGTCGCGAGATCTTCGACGCGATCTCCAGCTGGTGGTGCAAGGCGTTGGGCCACCGGCACCCGCGCCTGATGGCCGCCCTGCGCGCGCAGACCGAGTCCTTCGAGCACGTCATCACCGCCAACACCACCAGCGCGCCGCTGGTCCGTCTCTGCGAGCGCCTGCTGGCCGTCGCCAACGGATTGCCCGCGGCGGCCTGGGGCCCGGCCGCGCCGGCGGGGCGCGCGCCCGGTCATTTCGGCAAGGTGTTCCTCGCCGACAACGGCTCCACGGCCGTCGAGATCGCCATGAAGATGGCGCTGCAGGCGCAGGCGCAGCGTGGCGCCGCCGGCCGGACCCGGTTCGCCGCGTTCGAGAACGGCTACCACGGCGAGACGGCGGCCACGCTGTCGGTGGGCGATCTGGATCTTTACGGCGCCCCGTACCGGCCGATCTGCTTCCCCGTGCACCGCGTGCGGGAGTTGCCGTACCGCGCCGGCCCGCACGACCCCGCCTGGCTGGATGCCGGCGATGCCTGGCCGGCCATCGCGCGCGCTCTGGATCCGGTGGCCGACACGCTGGCGGCCGTCGTCTACGAGCCCGTGCTGCAGGCGGCCGGCGGCATGCAGGTCTACAGCCCGGACCTCCTGCGCCGGCTTCGCGCCTGGGCCGACGCGCGGGGGGTGTTCCTGATCGCCGACGAGATCGCGGCCGGGATGGGCCGCCTGGGCGCGATGCTGGCCAGCCACCTGGTCCCGGACGCGCTGCCCGACTTCGCGGTGGTCTCGAAGGGGCTGACCGCGGGCGTGCTGCCGCTGTCAGCGGTCGTCACCACCGACGCCATCTACGGGCTCTTCGACGCCGACTACGGCGAGGGCCGCGCGTTCCTGCATTCCAACACCTTCACCGGAAACGCGCTGGCGGTCGCCGTCGCGAACGCCGTGCTCGACGTGTTCGCGGAGGACGACATCCTGGGACGGGTCGCCGCGCTGTCGGGCCGGCTGCGCGCCGCGCTGCAGTCGCTGGCGGCGCGCCGCCCGTACCTCCGCAACCTGCGCGCCTGCGGAGCGGTCGCCGCCGTCGACATTCGCCACGCCGACGGGAGCGTGCGCGATCCGCGCCGCCGCACGGGCTACGCCGTGTACCAGGAGGCCGTCCGGCGCGGGGCGCTGCTGCGGCCGCTGGGCGACACGATGTATCTATTTCCGCCGCTCACGACGCCGCCCGCCGAGATCGACGCCATCGTCGCCATCCTGGGCGACAGCCTGGACGCCGTGCTTGGCACCGGCGGCGCGGCGGCGGCTCAGAACGAGAAGCTCGACACGAAGTAGAGCTGGTTGCCGCCTCCGGACTGGAAGCCGTGGGCCACGCCCACCTGCAGCTGCGTGTCGATGAACCAGAAGAGCTGCATCTCGAGGTGAACCTCGAGGCCGGCGTCCGTCTTGAGGTTGCTCGGCTGGAATCTGCCCTGAAACGCGTTGCCGGCGTCGCCGAAGGCTGTCCCCCAGATGCGGCGGAGGTAGAGAAAGTTCGTCGCGTAGCCGCGCTCGATCCAGAGCAGCGGCGCCCGGTACTCGGCCGTCAGCACCAGGTAGCTGTCGCCCGTCATCGCGTTGATCGGGTAGCCGCGCAGGAACGCGAACTGCTGCTGGTTCAGGAGCAGCGCGCGCACGACGTCCTGATCGGCGTAGCCGCCCAGGCTGAAGAAGTCGCGCTTGTCGCCGAAGCCGAACCCGCCCTGCGTCAGCAGCGCCAGCGCGTGCAGCCGCGCCCAGGGGGGCGTCAGGTACTCCGTCCAGGACCAATTGATCTCGGTGCCGTGGAACCGCCCGCCCAGCGCCGGGTCCAGCAGGCGCAGCGTCAGCGAGAGGTTGCGGCCCGTCTGGTTGCTGATCGAGTACGGCCAGCGGTGAGCGTTCGAGAACGACCACCCTAGGCGCAGGTCGGCGAAAGGGCCCTCCGCCGGTTTGACGGTGATGGGCCCCGTGGGATCGGCGATCGGCACGGAGCCCACCAGGCCGTAGTCCGAATAGTCGTAGCCCAGCGTGACGTCCGCGGAGGCGTCCGCCCGGCGGATCACCGGTAGATCGACGGACCCCGACGCGCTGAACGTGCGCTGCCGGTACGACAGGTTCTGGTCGCCCACGATGAGGCCGCGCGACAGCGTGTCGGATTCGGACGCCGACACCGAGAGGGTCGGCCACAGTCGGTTGTACGTGTAGCTGACCTGCCAGGCCGGGCGCCCGCCGGTGGGGATCCACAGGTGCAAGCCGACCAGGTGGGTCACCACGGGGTCGGAGAGGCTGGTCTGCACCTGCAGGGTGTTGCCCAGCCCGAACGCGTCCTCCAGCACGGTGAACTGCCATTGCCGCGGGTACAGGTACTTCCAGGCGCGGTACGGGATGGTCCGCATCGCGAAGGGGACCGCCGTCGCGTCCTCGGGGCGGGCGTCGGGTGAGTCGCTCTCGTTGTCGAGGTCCTCGGGCGCGTCGAGGCGCGCGTTCGCGAACGGTTGCGCCGGCTGGAACAGCGCCGGATCGAACGGCATCGTCCATAGGTCGAACCCGTCGCTGGTGAAGCCGGTGAAGACCAGTCGCCGTCCGTCGGGCGAGACGACCGGCTGGTACGCGCCGCTCAGCACGTTGGTGACCTGGTAGAGGCGCTTGGTCGCCAGCTCGTACGCGAAGATGTTGGCGATGCCGGTCCGGTCGGACGTGAAGATCAGGAACCGCCCGTCGGGCGTGAAGCGCGGGTCCATGTCCATCGCGCGGTCGACGGCGATGGCGCGGTCGGTGGAGGTGGCCAGCTCGTAGACGTGCACGTCGCGGAATCCGCCCGGCTTGTAGCGCGAGTAGGCGATGAAGCGACCGTCGGGCGAGAACGCGGGGGTGTACGCCAGCCCCGGCGCGTCGGGCATGAGGACGCGCGGCTCGGCGACGGTGGTTCCGTTCACCGGAATCAGCGCCAGCCGGCGGCTGCCCGTGCCCACCAGCACGCAGACGATCCAGCGGCCGTCGGGCGACACGTCGGGCTCGTGGGTGCGCAGGGCGCGCGTGAGCTGCCGCATCTCCCCCGTCGCGATGTCGAAGCGGTAGAGGTCGTCCCACGACACGTCGGCGTTGCCGACGATCCGGAATGGCACCGGCAGGTAGTCGACCCGCGGCACGATCAGCGCGGCGCCGTCGGGTGTCGGCGCGGCGGGGCCGGTGCCGACCATCTGCGCCAGCGTGCTGCGCTGGCCGGTGACCGGATCGACCCGCACGTACGCGGGCCACTGGTCGTCGTTGGCGCGGTGGTACACGACCGTGCCGTTGGGCAGGTAGCGCGGGGCGGGCCCGTCGCCCCGCGGGCCGGGCGCGTCCCAGGTCAGACGGGTGGCGGTGGTCAGGGGGCGGCGCTGGGCGTCTTCGACCTGCAGCGCGTACCGGTGCGCGATCGACCGCTTCCAGTCGTCGAAGAGGCCGGTCCCGAACACGCCGGCATAGCCGCGTCCGACCGTGTCTCGCGCGACGCGGTTGATGCCGCCCGGAAAGCAGGTGTCGGCGTAGCGATGGGAATATTCGCGGATCTTCTGGGGGCCGTACCGGTCCTCGATGTACCGGATCAAGCTGGAGCCGTAGAGGTACGCCGCCGTGCCGCCCGGGTAGGCGAGGGGGATGTTCGTGACCTGGTCCAGCCCGAAGAGGCGCCCCTCGAGGAACGGGACGCGCAGGTGCATGTCGTAGAACGAGCTGCGCAGGCGCCCGCCGGTGGTCTGGCGCGACTCCATCAGGACGGCCAGCCCTTCGACCAGCCAGGTCGGCTCGGCCAGGTTCGGCGCGTAGGTTCTCCCCTCGATGGTGTTCAGGATGCGCGTGCACGGGCTCAGCATCGTGTCGAGGTGGACGACGTGCGTGAACTCGTGGGTGACCAGAAGCTTCGCGTAGTCGTCGAAGTCGTTCAGCTCGTCCAGCGGGCCGGGCGGCGCGCCGTAGGCGTTGATGAAGGTGAAGGGGATCGAGCTGGCGGATCCGTTGGCGCCGTCGTCGAAGTCGCTGACCATCAGCTGGACGCGCCCCGCCGGCCGCCAGTTGAAGTAGCGGGTGTTGAGGCGCCAGGCGCGCTCGGCGAAGTGCGCGATTCGCGAGGCCAGCGACTGCTCGGCGGGATAGAAGTGGATGTCGAAGTGCGGGGTCTGCAGCGTGTACCAGACGGCGCGGGGAAGCGGCGCCGAGGGGGGCGTCTCGGCGGGCTCGTCGACCTGTTGGCCCCGGGCCAGCGTGGTTACGTCGGCCAGGACCAGCGAAAGCGCGGCAAGAAG
>CAZPUH010000534.1:0-3571 GCA_964589215.1 uncultured Myxococcales bacterium
GTCGGTGTGCTACTCGGCCGCCAACGTGCGCCTGGTCGGCAGCCACTGCGGCGTCGGCATCGGCGAGGACGGGTACTCGCAGATGGGGCTCGAGGACATCACGTTGATGCGCAGCCTGCCCACGATGGCGATCATCCAGCCAGCCGACGATCTCGAGACGGCCGGCGCCGTCGAGTACCTGCTGACCCACAAGGGGCCGGCCTACCTGCGGACCACGCGACAGAAGCTCGATCGCGTGAACAAGCCCGAGGGGTACAAGTTCGAGTTCGGCAAGGGCGTGACGCTGGTCGACGGCACCGACATGACGATCGTCGCCTCGGGCGGCACCGTCGGCCCCGCCGTCAACGCGGCTGGCCTGCTGGCCAAGGAAGGCATCAAGGCGCGCGTCATCAACATCCACACCATCAAGCCGATCGACGTCGACCTGCTGGTGAAGGCCGCGCGCGAGACCAAGCGCATCCTGACCGTCGAGGACCACCAGACGACCGGCGGCCTGGGCGGCGCCGTGTGCGAGGTCCTGGCCGAAAAGGAGCCGGCGCGCGTCTACCGCCACGGCATCCACGACGTCTTCGGCGAGTCGGGCAGCCCCAAGGCCCTCTACGAGCACTTCAAGCTCGACGCCCCGGGCATCGCCTCGGTCGCGAAGCGGTTCCTATCCTCCTAAGCCCGCCAAGCACGACCACCCCCAAACGTGGAAGTGGTCGTGAGGTGCGTCCGCGCCGCCCTCGCTAGGCCAGGCCGCTGGCGAGGGCCGTGGCGCGCGCGCCGTGGGGCGCGAACGTGAGCTCGCGCGTGCCGTCCGGGGCGACGGCGATGGTGATCTCCAGGCGATCGGCGGGCGCGGCGTCGGGGAAGCGATCGAGCCACTCGATGGCAACGGCGGCGCGGTCGAAGACGTCGCTGAGCCCCAGCTCTTCCAGCTCACGCGCGTCGGCCACGCGGTAGAGGTCCGCGTGGACCAGCGGCACGCGGCCCGGGTGCTCGTTCACCAGCGCGAACGTGGGGCTGGCGACGTGGCGGTCGGCGGGCACGCCCATCCCGCGGGCCAGCCCCTGCACGAACGTCGTCTTGCCGGCACCCAGCGGACCGATGAGGGCCAGCATGTCGCCGACCTGCAGCAGCCGCCCGAGACGCTCGGCGACCGCCTGCAGCTCGACGGCGGTGCGCGCCGACAGGACCAGCGCCGAAGCCACGGTCAGATCTTGATCTTCTCGAAGTGAACCAGGTCGGCGAACGCGGCGAAGCGCTCGCGAATCTGGCCCAGGTCCAGCCGGCGGAAGCGATCGAGGCTGAAGTCCTCGACGCTGAACGAGGCCAGCACCGACCCCAGGATCATCGCCGTGCGGATCGTCGCCGGGCTGGTGTCGCCCTCGCGCGCCAGCCAGCCCATGAAGCCGCCGCCGAACGAGTCGCCCGCCCCTGTCGGGTCGACGACGTTCTCGATCGGAAAGGCCGGCGCCGCGAAGACGCCGCCTTCGTGAAAGAGCAGCGCCCCGGCGTCGCCGCGCTTGATGACGACCGCGCGCGGCCCCATCGCGCGGATGGCGCGCGCGGCCGCCGGCAGGTTCGCCTGGCCCGAGAGCTGGCGCGCCTCCTCGTCGTTCAGCAGCAGCATGTCGACGCGCGAGAGAAGCCGCAGCAGCTCGGGGCGGCGCCCCTCGATCCAGAAGTTCATCGTGTCGCACGCCACGAACCGCGGCTTCTTGCCGGCCTTCTCGGTCTGGTCGAGCACGCTCAGCTGCAGCGTCGGGTCGATGTTCGCCAGGAAGACGTAGGGCGAGTCCGCCCAGGCGGCGGGCAGCTTGGGCCGAAAGTCCGAGAACACGTTCAGCTGCGTGTCCAGCGTCGTCCGCGTCGAGAAGTCCGGCGCGTACACGCCCGACCAGCGGAACGTGCGCCCCTCGACGCGCTCGAGCCCGGCCAGGTCGACCTGGTGGGACTGGAACAGCTCGGTGTGCGCCGCCGGGAAGTCGGTGCCGACCACGCCGACCAGGCGCACCGGCGCCAGGAACGACGCCGCGACCGAGAAGTACGAGGCCGCGCCTCCCAGTACGTCCGCGCGCTTGCCGACGCGCGTCTCGACGGTGTCGAGGCCGATGGAACCGACGACCAACAGGGGCGAAGCTTTCGAGGTGCTCAAATGTCTCTCCCGTAGAGGGCTTTCAGGCGTTGACGGGCCTCGGGCGAGATCGCCTCCGGCGCGGTGAGAATCGCGTGCGCGGCCGCCGTCGCGCAACTGCATTCCGCGGGGCCGGCGGCGTGGTTCGGCAGATCTCGGATGATGGCCTTCGCGCCCGCGACGTTCGCGCGCAGGACCTCCACGACGGCGGCGGCCGTCACGGCCGCCTCCTCGGCGTGCCAGGCGTCGTAGTCGGTCACCAGCGCCAGCGACGCGAAGCAGAGCTCGGCCTCGCGGCACAGCTTGGCCTCCGTCGCGGCGGTCATCCCGATGACGTCGGCGCCCCAGCTGCGGTGCAGCAGAGATTCGGCGCGGCTGGAGAACTGGGGCCCCTCCATGCAGACGTAGGTGCCGCCGCGGTGCAGGCGCTTGACGGGCTCGGCCGACTTCTGGTGCAGGCGCGCGTCGGGGGCCGTGTCCGCGATGCCGGCCTCCAGCGCCGCCGCCGCCACGGCCGCGCCCAGCGACGCGCAGGTCGGCTCCGCGAAGGCCACGTGTCCGACGACGCCGTCGCCGAAGAACGTCGAGGCGCGGCGAAAGGTCTTGTCGATGAACTGGTCGACCAGCACGTAGTCGCCCGGGCTGAGGCCGTCCTGCAGCGAGCCGACCGCCGACACCGACAGCACGCGCGTGGCGCCGGCCGCCTTCAGCGCGAACACGTTCGCGCGGTAGTTGATCTCCGACGGCGAGAACCGGTGGCCCGGCCCGTGGCGCGGAATGAACAGCAGCCGCGCCTCGCCGACCGAGCCGCTGACCAGCGGGCCCGACGGCGCGCCGTAGGGGGTCGAGACCGTCGTCTCGCGCAGGTCGTGCAGGCCGTCCATCTCGTAGAGGCCGCTGCCGCCCAGAACACCGAGCGTGAGGGGTGTCGATCGGCTCGTCATCAGCGACCGTCGGTTCTAACATGTGAACCGTCCCTGTGGGACGATTGAACGGCGATGGCCGACGGCGACTTCATCGACTATCTGGTCGCGCACGGCGCGTACGTCGAGGCGGCCAAGGTGGCGACGGCCCGCGGCGAGCTGGCGCGTGCCATCCAGCTCTACGAGCGGGTCTGGCGGTTCGCCGACGCCTGGCCGCTGGCCGTGGCGATGGGTGACCCGGCGCTGGCGGTGCGCCTGGCGCTGGACGCGAACGAGCCCGATCGAGCGGCCGAGATCGCGGCCGCCGCGCCGGCCACCGCGGCCGCGGCGCTGGCCCAGGCGTTCGCCGCCCGTGGGCGGTTCTTCGAGGCGGCGCGGCAGGCCGAACGCGCGGGCGAATGGCCTCGCGCCGCCGCCTGGTACCGCCGGGCGGCCGCCCCGCTGGACGAGGCGCGCGCCGAGACGCGGGCCGGCCGGTTGCGCGAGGCGGGCCTCATCTACGAGCGCCTCATCTCCCAGGGCAGCGCCC
>CAZPUH010000535.1:0-4398 GCA_964589215.1 uncultured Myxococcales bacterium
GCCGACCCGTTCGGCCGCGTCCGCCCCGTGCCGGTCCTGCGGCTGCCGGCCGGAGGCGTCGCCGTCGAGTGCGCGAAGGTCATCGGCCTGGCCGGCCTCGACCGCCTCGATCCGCTGGCGGCGTCCAGCCGCGGCCTGGGCGAGCTGCTGGCGCGCTTCCAGGACCAACCCCAGCTGTGGGTGGGGCTGGGCGGCAGCGCGACCGTCGACGGCGGGCGCGACTGGCCGCCGCTGCGCCTGCCGGCCACGACCGTCTTCTGCGACGTGCGTACGGATCTGGCTGACGCCGCGCGCGTCTTCGGCCCGCAGAAGGGCGCCCGTCCCCAGGACCTGCCGGTCCTGGAAGCTCGCCTCCTGGCCCTCGGCTTGCCGCGCGGGCCGCGCACAGGCGCGGCCGGCGGACTGGGCGCGAAGCTGCTGTCGCTGGGCGCCCAGCTGGTCGACGGGGGCCAGCGCATGCTGGACGTGCTGGGGTTCGACCAGGCTTGCCGCGGCTGTGACGCCGTCGTGACCGGGGAGGGGCGCCTGGACGCCTCGTCGCTGGAAGGGAAGCTGCCCGTCGTGGTGGCCCGGCGGGCGCGCGCGCTGGGGCTGCGGGTCGTCGGCCGATTCGGCTCGCGGGGGCCCGGCTGGGAAGCGCCCGCGGGGCTGTTCGACGAGGTGCAGTTCGAAACCGGTGCTAGCTTGCTCCGGTGACCTCCCCCATCGCGGCCCCGCCCGAAGCGCCCTCCTACTCACCCGAGCTGGCGGCGGCGCTGGCCGATGCGCTGGCGCGGCGGCAGGCCGCGCCCGGCGGGTCCACGCCGCGCACGCATCACCTGGTGGGCCCGGCGCCGAAGTACACGAACCGGCTGATCCTGGAATCCAGCCCCTACTTGCTGCAGCACGCGCACAACCCCGTCGATTGGCGCCCCTGGGGCGACGAGGCGTTCGAGACCGCGCGGCAGCTGGGTCGCCCCGTGTTCCTGTCGATCGGCTACGCGACCTGCCACTGGTGTCACGTCATGGAGGCCGAGTCGTTCGAGGACCCGGAGATCGCCGGGTTCCTGAACAGTCATTACGTCGCCATCAAGGTCGATCGCGAGGAGCGCCCCGACGTCGACGCCGTCTACATGGCGGCCGTGCAGGCGCTGACCCAGTCGGGTGGCTGGCCGATGAGCGTCTGGCTGACGCCGGACCGCGAGCCGTTCTACGGCGGGACCTACTTTCCACCCCGGGCGGGCGCGCGCGGCGCGCAGGTCGGGTTCATCGAGATCCTGCGCGACATCCACGCGACCTACGTCTCCGACGGCGAGCGCGTCGGTCGCGCGGCGGAGGCGCTGGTGCGCGCCGTGAAGGCGCAGGTGGAGCCCGCCGCGGATTCGACGGCGGCGGCGCGCCCGGGGACGGCGCTGGTCGACCAGGCGGTCGGCGTCTACAAGCGCCTCTTCGACGACGTGAACGGCGGGCTGCGCCGGGCGCCGAAGTTTCCGTCCAACATTCCCGTGCGCCTGCTGCTTCGCGCGCACGCGCGCGGCGGCGATCCGGCGCTGCTGGCCATGGCGACGCTGACGCTGGAGAAGATGGCGGCGGGCGGCATGTACGACCAGCTGGCCGGCGGGTTCCACCGCTACTCGACCGACGCCGTGTGGCTGGTGCCGCACTTCGAGAAGATGCTGTACGACAACGCGTTGCTGGCCGTGGCCTACGCCGAGGCCCACCAGGTGACGGGGCGGCCCGACTTCGCGCGCGTCGTCCGCGAGACGTGCGACTACCTGATGCGCGAGATGACCTCGCCCGAGGGGGCGTTCTACTCGGCCACGGACGCCGACTCGCTGGCGCCCGACGGGCACCAGGAAGAGGGGGCGTTCTTCGTCGGGTCGCGCCGCGAGATCGAAGAGGTGCTGGCGCCGCGCGGCGCCGACG
Organism: uncultured Myxococcales bacterium; assembly: GCA_964589215.1. Taxonomy (GTDB): domain Bacteria; phylum Myxococcota_A; class Polyangia; order Fen-1088; family Fen-1088; genus JADGRB01. Next base: position 1,906 of record CAZPUH010000535.1, read on the forward strand.
AGACGGCGCGCTTCATCGCCCACTACGGCGTGACGGCCGAGGGAAACTTCGAAGGCGCGAACATCTTGCATGTCGCGCGCCCCGATGAGGGCGCCTGGGCCGCGCTGGCCGACGCGCGCGCGGCGCTGTACGCCGTGCGGGCCCGCCGCCCGCCGCCGCTGCGTGACGAGAAGATCCTGGCGGCCTGGAACGGCCTGGCCATCTCGGGCCTGGCCGTGGCCGGGCGCGTGCTGAACGAGCCGCGCTACGTGGACGCGGCAGCCCGCGCAGCCACCTTCGTGCTGGGCACCATGCGCGTCGAGGGGCGCCTCGCGCGCAGCTGGAAGGACGGGCGCACGGGCGCCGCCGGCTTCCTCGAGGACCACGCGTTCCTCACGGCCGGCCTGCTGGACCTCTTCGAGGCGACCGCCGAACGTCGCTGGCTGGACGCCGCGCTGTCCACCGCCGGCGAGACCGAACGCCTGTTCGCCGATCCCGCGGGCGGCTGGTTCATGACCGCCGCCGATCACGAGCGGCTGATCGCGCGCGAAAAGCCCGCCTACGACGGCGCCGAGCCTTCGGGGACGTCCGTCGCGCTGCTGTCGGCGATGCGTCTCGCGGCGCTGACCACCGACGATCGCTGGCGGGCGATCGCCGACCGGGCCCTGACCAGCCTGGCCCCGACGCTGACCGAGAACCCGCTGGCCCTGGCCGAAGCGCTGCTGGCCGTCGAATGGTCCAGCGGCCGCCCCAAGGAGATCGCGGTCGTCTGGCCGGCGGGTGGCGAGGCCGCCGCAGCCCCGCTGCTCGACGTGCTCCGCACGACGTTCGTCCCGCAGGCCGCGCTGGTCACCGCCGACGCCGCAACGGCCACCACGCTGGCGCCGCTGGTCCCCTGGCTGGCCGACAAGCCAGCGGCCGGCCAGCCCACGGCCTACGTCTGCATCGAGGGCCGCTGCGACCTCCCCGCCACCGATCCCGCGTCGCTGCGGGCCAGACTCGCCTCGCGCTGACGTTCGTGGACCGGTCGCGACGCCCCAGCCCCTCGGCCGTGCTCCGATCGTCGTCCGGGTAATCCGCACCATCAGCCTCCGCGCGGCCATCATTGCGTCGTCGCGACCTGTCTTCCGTGCATCCGAACCGTGCGCTCTCGCGCCGGCATGGTTGTTTCCGCTTCTCGGGTTCGCTGACGATTTCTGATCGAGACGGCGTCGGATGCCCTGGGCACCACGGCAGTGACCTTCCGCTTCACGTGATTCCGGCGCGGGGAAGCGGGCCGCCCTGTCGTCAAAGACTGGTGTCGGCCAGGAGCTCGGCTTCCGTCGCGAGTCGGTCCAGCGGGGCTGCCAGCAGCGCTTCGACGGTGAGGCCGCGGCGCTGGAGCAGGTAGTCGACCAGCAGCTCGTAGCGGCGGTAGAGGCCGGAGCGGCTCGGGTCCATCTGGGGGTCGTCGCGCAGCAGCGCCGCGCGTTCGTCGCGCAGGTTCAGCGGGCGATCGAAGGCCACCGCGTCGGCGTAGCCCTCTTTCTGGAACGCCGCCAGGCGCCGGTAGCGCCACCGCCCCACGTGGTCGGCGGTCATGGCGTGGGTGACCTCGTGCGCGATGAAATAAGCCAGGCTGCGCCCTTGCTTGGCCTCACCCTGCCGTCCGAAAACGACGCCGCGCTGGATGTCGTAGGGGCGGATGAACGCATTTCCGTTCAGCAAGGTCTGGCTGACCCCGCCCGACTTCCAGGCCCACAGCGCGAGCGCGCCGTACAGCGCCGGCGTGTCGCACAGGAACACGTGATGGACGCGCGCCGGGTCGTAAAGCGGCGACCGCGAAATCCGGCGGACGACCTCCGCCAGCATCGGCTGCGTCGCCGCCGGAAACGGCCGCCGGGCGTGCAGCACGACGTTCGCCTCGCGCGTCGTGTAGGCGAAGAGCGGCTGCGGGTGAACGACCAGCGCCGCCCACGCGGCAGCGACGGCCACCAGCGCCAGCGCCGCCCTTTTCACGAGGCGCCGCCCACCACCCTTCGCCTTTTCGGTCATGCGCCTCGAACCCGAAGCGCGGCGGCGGCATTCCCGAACGAAACGTCAGGGCCGCGGGCGGCGTGACGGGAACAGGGTGGCGGCCACCCGATCCAGCGGCTCGCCGAAGGCCGCCGCCACCTCCGCCAGCACGACGGGCATCATCCGCCCCTCGGGCGGCGCCAGCACCGCGCGCTCGAAGGGGTCGGCCGCCGCGCCGCGCGCGCGGGCCTGCAGCGCCCGCCGCATCAGCCCGTGAAAGCGGTCGATCCAGGCCATCCAGGGCTCGACGGCGCCGCCCGCGGCCGCGGCCGCGCAGGCCGCCGCGCGCCGTCGCAGCTCGGTCGACCCCAGCGTGTCCAGCTCGCGCAGCGCCCCGGGAAACTCGGCGGCCAGCGCCCGCAGCTCGGCCCGGGTCGCCGCCGGCCCGCTGCCGTCGCCGTCGCGCCGCCCGCGCAGGTCGACGAGCCGCCGGTACTTGCGCGCCAGCGCCTCGACGCG
>CAZPUH010000536.1:0-3266 GCA_964589215.1 uncultured Myxococcales bacterium
CAGCGTCGGCGGCCGCGTCTGGTGCGGCGTCCACCGCCTGCGCGGGCGCGCGCCGGGCGCTCAGAAGGGGCAAGGTCACGATCACGAACAGGGTCTTCATTTTCATCGGCGCAGGGTTCTCCTCGAGCGGGCGCCCCGTGCAGCGTGCGTGCCACGCGCCCAGGCATTGCGCCGGGGCGGGGCAACCGGGCGCGAGGGCGCCGCGCTGCTGCTGGCCCAGCAATCGGTCGTGTCGTTCTGCTGGCCTGGAAGCAGGTTGGCGCTGCGTCCGGCGAAGAACGGTGTTTTCGCGGCCCGGCAACCGCGGTAACCGGCGGCATGGCGTGTGCTTCGAAGGGGCGCAGGAGCGACGACGATCATGAGCCTGTCACGCATCGAGGACGCGGTCGCGGCGATCGGCCGCGGTGAGATGGTGGTCGTCCTCGACGACGCCTCTCGCGAGAACGAGGGCGACCTGATCGTCGCCGCCGAGAAGGTGACCGCCGCGACGCTGGCCTTTCTGATCCGGCACACGAGCGGGGTCATCTGCGCGGCGATGACGCCGGCGCGCCTGGACCAGCTGCAGCTGCCGCTGATGGTGGCCGACAACCTGGAATCGCACGGGACGGCCTTCACGGTCACCGTCGACTACCGCCACGGCACGACCACCGGCATCTCGGCCGCCGATCGCGCCGCGACGTTGCGCGCGCTGGCCGATTCGGCTGCCGCGCCGTCGGACTTCGTGCGGCCCGGGCACGTGTTCCCGCTGCGCGCCCGTGAGGGCGGCGTGCTGGAGCGGCGCGGCCACACCGAAGCGGCCGTCGATCTGGCGCGCCTGGCCGGCCTGTCCCCCTGCGGCGTGCTGTGCGAGATCGTGAACGACGACGGCTCGATGGCCCGCCCGGCGGATCTGGTCGCCTTCGCGCAGCGGCACGGGCTGCACCTCGTCACCATCGCCGATCTGGTGGCGTACCGCCGCCGGACCGAGCCACTGGTGCGGCTGGCGGCCGAGGCGCGACTGCCGACGCGGCACGGGGTGTTCTCCGCGCGCGTCTACCGCGACCGTCACGGGACCGAGCACGTCGCGATGGTGATGGGCGACGTCCGCGACCGCGACGACGTGCTGGTGCGCGTCCACTCGGAGTGCCTGACGGGCGACATCTTCGGATCGCTGCGCTGCGACTGCGGTGGGCAACTGGACGCGGCGCTCGCCAAGGTGGCCGCCGAAGGGCTCGGCGTCGTCGTGTACCTGCGCGGCCACGAGGGGCGCGGCGTCGGGCTGACGCAGAAGCTGCACGCCTACAAGCTGCAAGAGCAGGGGCGCGACACCGTCGACGCCAACCTGGACCTGGGGCTGCCGGTCGACGCACGCAGCTACGACGTGGGCGCGCAGATTCTGGCCGACCTCGGCGTCACGACGATTCGGTTGATGAGCAACAACCCCGCGAAGTTCGTCGAGCTGGAAGGCTACGACCTGCGCATCGTCGAACGCATCCCGCTGGTGATGGCGCCCAACGACGAGAACCTGGCCTACCTGCGGACCAAGCAGGAGAGGCTGGGCCACGTCCTGGGCATCCTCTCTTGACCGAGGGGGCGCGCCGCTCTGCGCCTCCTGGGAATCGCGTTGCTCACGGCGTTCGCCAGCGCCGCCGTCTACAGAGGGTGGACCGCGTTCGCCTCCGGTTGCCACGGCGGGAACCCGGCCTCAAGATCACGTCCCATGGGACATCTGATGGATCGTTGTGACGTGATCGACGTGCTCGAGGAGTCGGTGACGCTGCGTAGGCCGGTGACGGTCGAGCTGAAGGGCGGTGGCCACTTCATCGACCAGCCGCGCGACGTGGTGACCGCCGACAAGCAGGAGTGGGTGCAGTTCCGCGACCACGACCAGGTCGCCGTCGCCGACATCGCCTTCTGCGCGCCGGCGGAGGTGCCGGAGCCGAGCTACCGCGGCAAGCTCTAACCCGCTCGGCCGCGGCTCACGGCGCGCCGGCGCCGCGCCAGAGCTCGAGGATCGGCGTTGGCAGTTGCCGCTCGACCTGCGCGCCGGTTTCACGCGCCACCCGCTGGCGGATGGCGCTCAACACCGCGGCCGTCATCGGCCGGACCGCCTCGGGCGCCAGCTCGAAATGGCTCGCGATCCGGGCGAGCAGCTGCGGCTCGTCGAAGCTCTCCCCCGGCTGCCCCTCGTGAATCGGGCAACGGCCGATGACTTGCACGAGCTCGTCGCCGAGCGCGTCCAGCAGAGCGCGCGCCGGCTGCAGCTCCATGCGGGCCAGCACCGAGCACAGGACGGCCGCCGCGGCCTCATCCGCCTCGACGCCGACCGGCAAGCTGCCGCTGTCCTCGATGGCCCCGAAGAGCTCCTCCGCGTTCATGGCCCACACGGTGCTCACCGGAGGCGCGGGCGCCATCGGGTGAGTGGCGCAAAATCGCCGCCGTCTCCGCTGCTCACTTGCCGACCACGACCGTGGCCGTCGTGAACACGATGCTCCCGCTGCTGTCCTGCGCCTCGGCGAGCAACTTGGCTTCCTCGAGCTTGCCCAGCTGGAGGCCCAGCGACGTCCACTGGGAGAAGTGTTGCGAGATCGAGATGTGTCCGCACTGCCGCGGGGATTGGCGGACGCTGAAGTACTGGTCGAACGTCTGGTTGTCGCCCGTGATAGCGGGCTTGTTCGTGCGCGTGTGCTTCCAGACGTCGTACGTGTCGCCGTCGACGGTGATGACGCCGACGTGGGTGCGCGCCGACCCGTCCGAGGACGTGCCCGCCGGCTTGGCGCCGGCCCAGTCGTCGATGATGTAGTACTCCCGCAGCGGGCTGACGGTCCATCCGTAGATGCCCACGTAGACCAGCCCGCTGTCCGCGGTCTTGCTCTCCGCGAAGTCGGCCGACAACGCGCCGAGCTGGGTCGGCGTCTTGGACTCGTCGAACTGCAAACCGACCCGCGCCAGGAAGTCGCCGATGTTCGTCCAGGTCGCGCCGAACCTGGCATCCGTGCCGAACACGGTCATGCAGCCGGAGCCGGTGCCGTCGGTCCAGAGCTCGTAGCTGTAGCTGCCCGCGGCGGTCCCCTTCATGTTCGAGCAGTACTTCTTGCCGCCGGTGGGCGGCGTGGCCGGCGGGCAGGTGCTGGGCATCGCGCCGGCGCCGCCGCCCGCGGATGCGCCCCCCGCGGCAGAGCCGCCCCCACCACCGGCGCCGGCGGAGCTGCCTCCGCCCGCTCCGCCTTTGCCGGCCGCGCCCGCGGTGCCCGAAACGCCGCTCTGGCCACCCGCGTCGGTGGCGC
>CAZPUH010000537.1:0-1465 GCA_964589215.1 uncultured Myxococcales bacterium
GTGATAGAAGCCGGCCCGCGATGGCCTCGAACACACGCAAGACCTGGAAGCGCCGCGTGCGCAAGCACAGCAACATGGGGAAGAAGCGCAAGGCGATCGAGTCGAAGCGCTCGACTCCGTCCGCCGAAGCGCTGTTCGCCGAACTGGGCGAGCCCGGCAAGGAATAGTTCCAGGATCCAACCAGGATCCGCCAAGATTCATCAAAGAAAACGCGGCTCAGCGCCGGGTCCCGAATTGATCTTCGGGAAAAAGTGTGCGTTAACTGAGGTTTGACGTCGCGCGACGATCACCGACCTTGGCACTGCCTGCTTGGGTCGTAAGGGCCAGGAGCCGGATGAAAGTCTGCCCCAACTGTCAGACGAAGTATCCCGACGACGCGAACTTTTGTCCGCAGGAAACCTGCGCCACCCCCGAAGGGCCGCGACGCCTCGAGATGGCCGCCGAAGCCGCCCCGGGCGCGCGCTACGCGCTGGAGCAGCCGCTCGGCGGTGGGCGCAGCGGCGAGGTTTATCGGGCGCGCGACACTCAGACGGGCGCGACGGTCGTCTACAAGCGCGTCGCGCGCGCCGTGCTCACGTCGCCGGCCATCGTCGAGCGGTCGCAGCGTGAGCTGAAGCAGCTGCAGCGGGCGCAGAGCGCGCGCATCGCGCGCGTGCTGGATTTCGGCAAGGAGCCGGACGGCAACCTCTTCGTGATCAGCGAGCTCTGCGAAGGGCAACCGCTGGATCGCCTGGTCGCGTCGGCCGGCCCGTTCCGCCTGGATCGCGCCAAGAAGGTCATCGCCCAGATCGGCGAGGCGCTGCTGGAAGGCCAGAAGGTTGGCGTCGTCCACCACGACCTGGCCGCCAAGAACGTGCTGGTGAACGCCGGCGATGACGTGAAGGTCATCAACTTCGTGGCTCCCGTGCCGGTGACGGAGACCGTCTTTGGCGTCCCGGAGTACCTCTCGCCGGAGCAGGCCGAGGGCAAGCTGGTCGACCAGCGGTCGAACACGTACAGCCTGGGCGGCATCCTGATGCTGATGCTGACCGGGCGCCCGCCCATCGAGGCAGACAGCCCGGGGGCCGCGCTGGACCAGGTTCTCAAGGGAACGATCTCGCCCCCCAGCGGGCGCGTTGCGGGGCTGAACCCCGAGATCGATCGCGTGATCCTGAAGGCCATGGACCGCAGCCCGAACCGGCGGCCGCTGACGCTGCGCCAGTTCCTGACCGAGGTCGCCGGGCTGGTGATCGCCCCGGGCGCGCCGGCCGATTCGGGGCGCGCCGCGTTCGCCAAGACGATGATGTTCACGGGCGGCTCGCCCGAGGTCCAGAACCTGGTCAACCAGGCCATGGCCGCGCGCGCCGAGGCCAACGGCAACGGAATGCCCGAGCGGGACGGCAACACGCTTCCGCTGGCGACCGTCGCCGCCGAGCAGCGCGATCCGAACGCGACGCCCCCGCCGACCGGTCGCCCGGCCGAGCCG
>CAZPUH010000538.1:0-4650 GCA_964589215.1 uncultured Myxococcales bacterium
CACCCGCACCCGATCCGCCGCGGCCGGCCGCGCCGCCGGTCCCTGTCGTGCCGCCGGTCGGCGTCGCGCCGCCCGTGCCCGGTGAGCCGCCGCTCCCGTTGACGCCGCCGGTGCCGGTCGCCCCGCCGGAAGCGGTCGTCCCGCCCGTCGACGTCGTGCCACCGGTCGACGTCGTGCCGCCCGTCGACGTCGCGCCGCCGGAGCCGGAGGTCGACCCGTCTCCCGAGCTGCTGCTGCACGCCGACAGCAACGCACCGATCAGCAACGCGGAACTCAGCCTGGCTCGCGGCGAAAGTGGCATGGGATCTCCTTCGGAATATCTGGAGCGACTCTGGCCGCCGGCCCGGTCGCCGGCAATAGGCCGGCCGGCCCTAGGCCGGCCCACCTCGACGCGACGAGCCGACGGCCGCGTCCGGCGTGCGCACCAGCAGCTTCAGCGCGATGGGGAGCACGAACAGCCCCAGGACCGCCGACGAGACGATGCCGCCGATGACGACCGTGGCCAGCGGGCGCTGCACCTCGGCCCCGGCGTGCGTCGAGATGGCCATGGGGATGAAGCCGAATGCCGCGACCAGCGCCGTGGTCAACACCGGGCGGAAGACCGCCGCGCCGGAGCGGCGCACCTCGATCTCCGTCGGGTTGTCGGAGCTGCCCAGCCGGCGGACCAGCTCGCCCGCCAGCACGACGCCGTTCAGCACCGCCACGCCCGCCACGGCGATGAAGCCGACGGCCGCCGGGATCGAGAACGGCAGCCCGCGCAGCCACAGCGCCAGCAGCCCGCCCATCAGCGCCAGCGGCACGTTGACGAACACCGCCGCCGCGATCCGCAGGTCGCCGAACATCAGGAACAGCATCGCGCAGATGACGCCCAGCGCGGCCGGCGCCACGAAACCCAGGCGCTGGCTGGCGCGCGTGAAGTTCTCGAACTGTCCGCCCCACGCCAGCGTCACCCCCTGCGGCAGCGTCACCTGAGACGCCACGCGCGCGCGCGCCTCGTTGACGAAGCTGACCAGGTCGCGCCCGCGGACGTTGACCTCGACCAGCACGCGCCGTTGCAGCGCCTCGCGGTTGATGACGGCCGGGCCCTCGGTCTCGCGCACCGTCGCGACCGACGCCAAGGGCACCAGCTGCCCGGCCGACGAACCGACCAGCAGATCGCCAAAGCCCTCGGGCGTGAGCGCGCCCGGCGGCAGCAGCAAGGTCAGGTCGAACCGCCGCGGCCCCTCGAAGATGGTGCCGGCCGGGCGCCCGACGCGCGAGGCCTCGACCACCTCCAGCACGCGGTCGGCGCTGAGGCCGTAGCGCGCCAGCCGCTGGCGATCGGGCGTCACCTCCAGAAGCGGCAGCCCCAGCACGCGCTGCACGCGCCAGTCGCCGCAACCCGGGATGTCGCGCACGACCGCGCCGATGCGGTCGGCCGTCTGCTTCAGCGTGGGCAGATCGGAGCCGAACACCTTGATGACCAGGTCGCCGCGCGAGCCGGCCAGCAGCTGGTTGACCCGATCCTCGATCGGCTGCGAGACCGACACGAACGTCGCCGGCACGTCGGCCTCGACCTGCCGCTTGATCGCCTCGCCCAGCGCGTCCAGGTCGCCGGCCGTGGTCCACTCCTCCTTCGGCCGCAGCTTCACCATCACCTCGGTCTCGTCGGGGCCGACCGGATCGGTCGCCACCTCGGCGCGTCCCGTGCGCGTCACGATCGAGCGCGCCTCCGGAAAGCGGGCCAGCGAGGCCTCGACCTGCACGCCCAGGCGCTGCGCCTCGGTGATCGAGATCGACGGCAAGCGCCGCACGTCCAGCGACAGCTCCCCCTCGTCGAGGCGGGGGACGAACTCGGCCCCCAGCGTCGACCCGAGCAGCAGGCAGCCCGCCAGCGCCACGCCGGTCGCCGCCAGGAACGGCCAGGGGCGGGCCAGCACGCGCGCCAGCAGGCGGCCGTAGGCGGCGCCGGCGCGCCCGAAGAAGCCGGTGTTCGGGTCATGGTGCTTCGACCGTCCCAGGAACGTCGCCGCCAGCGCCGGAAACGCCGTCAGCGAGAACAGCATCGCGCCGGCCAGCGCCAGCGCGACGGTGATCGCCATGGGCTGGAACATGCGCCCCTCGACCCCCTCCAGCGCCATCAGCGGCAGGTAGACCAGCATGATGATCATCAGCGAGAAGGCCACGGGGCGCGCCGCCCGCCCCATCGACTTGCCGACCAGGTAGGCGATGTCGTGCCGACCGCGCGCGCGCCGCGCCGCGAGCTCGACCAGCGTCACCTCCAGCATCACGATCGCGCCGTCGACCAGCAGCCCGAAATCGATCGCGCCCAGCGACATCAGGTTGCCGGTCACGCCCAGCCGGACCATCCCCAGGATCGCGACGCCCATCGACAGCGGGATCGCGGCGGCGGCCAGCAGCGCCCCGCGCGCGCTGCCCAGCGTGACGAACAGGATCACGGCGACCAGCACCGCCCCCTCCGCCAGGTTCACGGTGACCGTCTTCAGCATGCGGTCGATGAACTCGGCGCGGTCGTAGTACGAGCGGATCTCGACGCCCGCCGGCAGCTCGGACTTCATCTGCTCCAGCCGCGCCTTGACGGCCTGGACCACCTCGCGCGAGTTGGCGCCGCTCAGCATCATGACGGTGCCGGCCACGATCTCGCCGTCGCCGTGCTTGGTCACCGCGCCGAAGCGCAGCGCCGGCCCCGTGCGCACCGTGCCCAGATTCTTGATGAGCACCGGCGTGCCGTCGGCGTCCGCGGTGACCACCGTGTTCTCGATGTCGTCCACGCCGTGGAACTGGGCGTCGGCGCGCACCGAGAACGACTCCTGGTTCTTCTCGATGTAGCCGCCGCCCACCGAGGCGTTGTTGCGCTCCAGCGCGACCTGCACGTCGCCGACGGACAGGCGGTAACCGGCCAGGCGCTTGGGGTCCAGCACCACCTGGTACTGCTTGGCCTCGCCGCCCATCCCGTTGACCTCGACGACGCCGGGGACGGCGCGCAGCTTGACGGCCACGTCCCAGTCCAGCAGCGTGCGCAGCTCCATCGGCGTGTGCCGGGGCGATACCAGATAGAACTCGTAGATCTCGCCCAGCCCCGTCGAGACTGGCCCCAGCTCGGGGCGCCCGTAGCCGGCGGGGATGCCGGCCTCCGCGACCTTCAACCGCTCGCTCACGATCTGCCGCGCCAGCCAGGGGTCGGTGCCGTCGCGGAAGATCACCGTCACGGCCGAGACGGCGGTGCGGCTGACGGAGCGGATCTCGGCCAGCCCCGGGACGCCGTTCATCGCCATCTCGACGGGCGCCGTCAGGTACTTCTCGATCTCCAGCGGCGACAGGCCGGGCGCGCTGGTCAGCACCGAGACCTGAGTGTTGGTGACGTCGGGGACGGCGTCGATCGACATGCGGCCGATCGACACCAGCGACGCGATCAGCACCGCCGCCCAGACGGCCAGCACCAGCCCGCGGTGTCGGACGGAGCCCTCGACGATGCGCGCGAACGTCATCGCAGGAGCTCGCTCTTCAGCAGGAACGCCCCGCGCGCGGCGACCCGCTCGCCCGGCTTCAACCCCTCGCGGATCTCGACGTGCTCGCCCGCCGACCGGCCGGTCAGCACGTTGCGGCGTTCGAACCCGCCGGCCGTCTCGACGAACACGACCGTGCGGCCCTCGATCTGTTCGATCGCGCTGCGCGGGACGGCCAGCACCCGGGGCGCGGTGCCGCTGGCCTGCGCCGGCAGCCGGGCGGTCACCAGCTGCCCGGACTGCAGGCGGCCGTGCGGGTTGTCCAGCTCCAGCCGCACCTTGGCGGTCCGGGTGGCCGGGTCGATGACGGGCACGATGAACCCGACGACGCCGCGGAACGTCTCGCCGGGGCGCGACTCGGTGGTCACGTCGACGGTCTGGCCGGGCGCGACCCGGAACAGATCCTTCTCGTAGAGATCCAGCGACACCCAGACGCGCGAGGCGTCCGCGATCGCGAACGCGTCCGTCGCGCGCTCGACGGCCTGGCCCAGCGTCACCTTGCGTTCGATGACGGTGCCGTCGATGGGCGCGCGCATGCGCACGACGCCCCCCTGCTCGCGCAGCGCGGACTGCTCGACGTCGGACTGCGCGAGACCGATCGCGCGCAGGCGCATGACGGCGGCGCGCACGTTGGCCTGCTCGGTCGCCGCCTGCGCCTGGGCCTGCTCGCGCTCGCGCTCCGACGAGATCTTGCGGTCGGCCAGGTCGTTCTCGCGGCGCAGGTTGGCCTCCGCCGCCGCGAGACGCGCCTTCGCCGCCAGCATCTCGGCGCGCGCCTGGCCGACCTCGGCGCTCTCGATCTCGGCGATGACCTGGCCTCGCTTGACGCGGTCGCCGACGCCGGCCACCAGGCGAGACACGCGCCCCGCGACCAGCGGACCGACGACGGCGTAGCGGTCCTCGTGAAAGCCGACCGTCCCCACCAGCTGCAGGTCGCTGGCCAGCTCCATGGGCTGGGCCTCGACCAGCTCGATGGCGTTCTTCCCGCCGCCCGAGGGCGGCGCGGCGATCCGCCCCGCAGGCTCGGCGGCCGCGGTCGCCTGCGCCGGGGGGGGGGGGCGGGGGGGGGGCGCCCGCCGCCCCCCGCCCCCCCCCCCCCCCCCCCCCCCCCCCCCCCCCCCCCCCCCCGCCCCGCCCCCCCCCC
>CAZPUH010000539.1:0-3363 GCA_964589215.1 uncultured Myxococcales bacterium
GGGCGGCGCGACGGCTGCCGGCGCTCCGCGGCCCTGCCAGCCGCGAGCGACGCGCGGCCCGAAGACGGCCGCCACGGCGACGCCGCCGACGACGGTCAGGAACCAGAGCCGCGCGCGGCGGGTCTGCTGGCGCGCATGCCGCCGGGCGACCTCCTGGGCGGCGCGGACCGCCTCCAGCGAGGCGCGTGCCTCCTCGGAGAGGGACAGCTTGACCGCCCCGATCGAGACGACGCTGGGCGCCGCTGAAAAATCCAGTTGTTCCATGATGCTATGGATTCAGCCACCCTTCGGCCCCGGGGGCAAAAAAACTCCTCGAACGCTCCTCGTAAGGAGATCTCCTGAGCACCCCCGATTGAAGGTTTGCCCCGATTCGTTATGGTCTTGACGAGGGTGCTGGCGTGAGTGACGACGTCGTCAAAACTGGAATCGCCGGGCTGGATCAGGTCCTCGGCGGCGGCTTCCGGCCGCGGCAGGGCGTCCTCATCACGGGCGAGCCGGGCACGGGCAAGACCGTCCTTTCCAGCCACATCGCGTTCCTGCACGCCGGTGCGGGACATCCGACGGTGTTCGCGACGCTGACTTCCGAGACGCAGGACAAGTTGCTCGGCTCGCTGCGTTCGTTCGGGTTCTTTCGCGAGGACGTCGTCGGCAATCAACTGTTTCTGGTCAACATGTACTCCTGGTTGAAGCGCGGGCCGGACGACCTGCGCCGCGAGCTGACGGAGGTCGTGCGCTCGCGCCGCGCGCGCCTGCTGGTCATCGACGGGCTCCGCGCCGTGCGCGACATCTGGAAGGACGAGGCGCTGGTCCGCGAGTTCATCTACGAGATGTGCGCCGGTCTCGCGGTGTCCGGCTGCCTGGTGCTGATGACCACCGAGTACCGCATGAGCCGGGTCATCGACTATCCAGAAGCCACGGCCGTCGACGGGATCATCTCGCTGTCCGTTCAGGAAGAGAACGACCGCGCGTTCCGGCGGGTGCAGGTGGCGAAGCTGCGCGGCCAGGACCACCTGACGGGACGGCACGTCATGCGCATCGCGCACGGCGGCGTCGTGATCTACCCGCGGTTGGAGGCGCAGGTCCGCTCGCAGCCGTACCAGCCGTCGCGGCCGCGGCGCCGGGCCGCGTTCGGGATCGCCAAGCTCGACGAGATGCTGCACGGCGGGATTCCGACGCCCAGCACCACGGTGCTGGCTGGCACGACGGGCGTGGGCAAGACCCTGCTGTCGTTGCAGTTCCTGGCCGAGGGAGCGTCGAAAGGCGAACGCGGCGTGTACCTGAGCTTCTCGGAGGAGCCGGAGCCGCTCATCGGCCGCATGGAACGGATTGGCGTCCGGCTGCGTCCGCTGGTGGAAGGCGGGCTGGTTCGGATCGAGTATCGCGCGCCCCTCAACCTGGAGGCCGACGAGCTGCTGGCGTACCTCCTCGAGTGCGTGGCGAGCACCGGGGCGACCCGCTGCGTGCTGGACGCCGTCGACGAGCTGGAGCGCGCCGTGCCCGAGGGGGGACGGCTGACGTCGCTGCTGACCGCCCTCTCCGTCAAGCTGCGCGCCGAAGGGGTGTCGCTGCTGGCGCTCAAGAAGATCGGCGAGCTCACCAGCTCCGGGCTCGACTTCGCCGACACCGCGATCTCGACGATCGTCGAGAACCTCATGGTCATCCGGAAGGTGGAGCTGCGGGGACACATGCGCCGGGTGCTGGCCGTGATGACGATGCGCGACACCTCCTTCGAGACCGAGGTGCACGAGTTCGAGGTATCGGACACCGGTATCCGCGTCGGTCGGATCCTCGACGACGCCGAAGGGGTGCTGTCGCGCAGCGACCCGCGGGTGGTCCCGCGCGCGCACGAGGGCAACGGCCGCGGGTCGCGGTGACCTGCGATGCTGACGGTGCTGGTCGTCGACGACGAGGAGGGTCTCCTCGAGGTGATCGCGGACGTGATCGCGGCGCTGGGATACGTCCCGGTGACCGCGCACGACGGCGCCGAGGCGCTGGCGCGGGCCCGCGAGCACCGTCCGGATCTGATTCTCAGCGACCACATGATGCCGCGCCTCACCGGGTTGGATCTGCTGCGGGAGGTGCGCGCCGACCCCGAGCTGCGAGACGTCCCCTTCATTCTCATGAGCGCGGCGACGCCGAACGGCGCCGATCGGGCGACGCAGTTTCTGAGCAAGCCGGTCGACCTCGACACGCTCGAGCGCGCGATCCGCGGCGCGCTCGCGCAGCGGCTGCCTGAGCGGCCGCCCGGTGAGCGGCGGCTGCAGCTGGTGCCGCCGGTGCTGGGGCCGCGGCGCGATCTGCTGCTGTGGATCGGGCAAGAGGTGCGCACGCCGCTGGCTGCCGCCCGTCTGAACGCGGAGGTGCTGGCGCGCCAGATCGGCAGCGGCGACGTCGCGAGCCGCAACCGCGCCCAGGCGCTGGTGGGGCAGCTGACCGTGCTCAACGAGACGCTCGCCTCGCTGATGGACCTGGCCGAGCTGGTGGACTGCGCGCGCATGCCGGTCCGCGACGAGGACCTCACCCGGCTGGCCGGGGAAGTCGCGGAAGAGTGGCGATCGCGCCTGCCCGACGCCGTCGTCAACGTGCAAGCGCCCGCGCAGCCGCTGATCGCGCCCGTCGACCGCGAGCGGATCCGGCGCGTGATGAACACGCTGGTCGCCAACTCGTTCCGACGGACGGGCGCGCGAGGGACCGTCGACCTGTCGGTGGGGCCCACCGACGGCGGGGCCGTCCTGCGCATGACGGCCGACGAGATCGTCCCCGCGGCGTTGATGAATCACCCGATCGACCCCGACCAGCTGGCCGCCTCCGGCGTCGAGGACCTGTCGGTGCTGCCGCTGTACGTGGCCGCCGTGATTGCGCGCGCCCACCACGGCACGCTGGTCGTGAACGAGGAGCCCGACCAGCGCTCCACCTTCAGCCTCGAGCTGCCACGCGCCTAAAATGTGCAGATGGACCGGGGCGGCGCACCCCATTATCGGGTGCTGGCTGTGGCCGCGGAAGGCGAGCGCCGGCTAAGGAGATTTCGTCTTTGTTCAATCGAAGCGCGTTCGTCGTCGCGGTTCTGATCGCGTCGGGGGTTCCATTCGCGGCGGGCTGCTCCAGCGCAGGGACGGGCGGCGCGGCCACAGGCGGGGCGCCCGGGTCGGGCGGCCAGGGCACCGGTGGTAGCGCCAGCGGCGGCTCGACCGGTCAAGGCGGAAGCCAGGCGGCGACCGGCGGCAGCGTCGGGACCGGCGGCGTGACGAACAGCGGCGGAGCGACCGGCACCGGCGGAGCGTCGGGGCAGGGCGGCGCCGCGCAATCACGGCGGCCACGTACAGCGGCAACACCGACAGGTCCTCGACGCCGGAGGCGGCCAGC
>CAZPUH010000540.1:0-4220 GCA_964589215.1 uncultured Myxococcales bacterium
GACCACCGACATGCCCTGCAGCGCCTTCAGCGTCCAGGTCATGAACGAGATCTCGTCTTCCCAGTTCGTGACGTCCAGCTTCTGGCCGGTCCAGTCCTCGCGCGCGACCGACTGGAACTTCATCCAGAACGCGCGCGGGTCGGGCTCCATCACGCGGAAGCCGGCCTGGTCCAGCGACTGGCGCAGCCGCCCCGCGATGGCCGGGATCTTGTCGAAGTCCTTGCGGTCCAGCATGATCTGGATGACGCCCGTCGAGTCCTGATTCAGCTGGTACAGCGCGCGCAGGCTCTCGATGGGGACGAAGGTGTTCCAGGTGCTCAGCAAGCCGAGGCTGTGCGCGATGGCCACGACCCGCACGTCGACGGTGTTGTTGGTGCCGCGCGTCGTCGGCGCCGAGATCGTCAGCGCGTCGCCGACCTTCACGCCCAGCTTGTCGGCCTGGTTGTCGAACAGCAGGATCGTCCCGGGCTGCGCCAGATCGTTCAGGTTGCCGCTCTCCATCTGCAGGACGGACGCGAACTTGGGCTCGTTGCGGATGTCGATGCCCGTGACACCGGCCTGCATCGAGCTGGTGTCGGAGACCAGCTTGGCCCAGCCGCGACCGCGCTGGACGGCGAACGCCATCTCGGGGACGGCCTTCTTGACCACCTCCAGCACCTTCTTGTAGTCGGTGACCACCGGCGCGGCCTGCCCGGCCGTGACCTTGTAGAAGCCGCCTACGTTCACGTGCCCCGTCGTCAGCGTCGTCGCGGTGTCGATCATCGTCTCGCGCACGCCCGTCGACAGGCCGTTCAACAGGATCAGCAGGGCCGTCACGGCGGCGATGGCGGAGCCGAGAAAGAGCGACCGCCGCCGGTGCTGGATCAGATTCCGAAACGCGATCGTGAGATCGACGAACAGCTTGGACATGACGACCCTCCCTATTCCTCTTCCGCCATCGCCTGCCGCGGCGTGACCCGCATGGCGATCCAGGCCGGGTAGAAGCTGGAGAACGCGCTCACCATCAGCACGATCAGGAACGCGGCCACGATGTTGCTGGTCCCGATGAAGGGGTGCAGCCGCGGGCCCGAGAAGAAGAAGAACCAGACGTCCGACTTGGCCGGGATGCCGATCTTGCCGATGATGCTGACGATGACGGCGCCCAGGCCGGCGCCCAGCCCGCCGAAGATGACGCCGACGACGATCGACTCGATCACCAGCATCGTCAGGATGAACCGCCGCTGGGCGCCGATGGCGCGCAGCGTGCCGATCTCCTTCACGCGCTCGAGCGTCGCCATCACCATCGCGTTGTTGATGATGACCAGCGCGATGAGGAAGATGATCAGGATCGCGACGTACAGCACGATGCGAATGACGTTGACGAACTGACCGATCAGCCCGGCCGCCTGCTGCCAGTCGATCGCCTTCAGCGTCAGGCCGTCCTGCTTCCCCTGCGCCTCGATGGCGGCCATCGTCTCGCGGATCTTGCGCGGGCTGGCATCCTTCAGGATGACCGCCGCGTTCAGCACGACGCCCGTCTCGACCTCGTCGGGCGGGAAGACGCGGCTGCGCGCCTCTTCGCGCTGCAGCTTGCCCGTCAATGACTCGCCGGGGTCGTGGCGCACCGGGGCGACGCCCGGGGTGGTCGTCGCCTCGATGTGGCGCGGGGCCTTGTCCGGCGTGGCGTCCTCGGCCGGCTTCGTACCGAACAGCTCGGCCTCGGCGTTCTCGCGGCTCACGTCGCGCGCGCCGGCCGCCTTCTGCAGCTGCTGGATCTCGGCCAGCTTCTCGCCGCTCATGAAGCCGTAGAGCTCGCGGAAAGACACCATGTCCATCAGGTTCAGGGCGCCCGCCAGCGTCGACTTCTCGAGCCCCTGGAACTCGAACACGCCGTACACCGGCACGTTGACGGACTGCACGTACCCGGAACGCGTGAACGCCTTGATGGTCAACACGTCGCCCAGTCGAACCCGGTAAAGCTCCAGCGACGGCGCCAGCTGCTTGTAGAAGAAGTCGTACCGCTGGTGCAGGTTCTTGTCGTCGGTCTGGAAAAACGCGGCCAGCAGCTTGCCCACGTCGTTCTCCTGGCTGCCCAGCTCGCGCTGCAGCTTGGCCCGGAAGTCGGCGGTCTTCCCCGCGTCGAGCTGCAGCAAGATCTCCCGCACCTGGGAGACGTTTTCGCGCACCATCCGCTTCAGGTCCGGATCGGTCGCCGTGCTGAGCCCCTCGGAGTCGATCCCTTCTTTGATCTTGTCGAGCCGCCGCGCCGCCTTCAGCTTCAGCTGGTCCTCGTAGACCTGCTTCGAGAACAGGAAGCCGCGCTTGCCGGGCGGAACCATGGTCCCCTCGACGATCCGCATGCGGTCGAAGGCCTTCTGGAAGGCCTGGAAGTCGGTGCCGACGTAGTTGAGGAACAGCAGGTCGGCGTCCGCCGCCTGCGTCGCGATCCGGTTCTCGAGGAACTCGAGGTTCTCGAACGGGTGGCGGTCGAAGTCGCGCCAGAAGTCGTCGGACGACGCCCGCACCACCGCGTCGACGTCGTCCTTCTCGATCGTCCGCTCGTCCTGGATAGCCTTGGCGTTCTTGAGGTCGCCCTGCAGCACCGACACGATCTGCCGGACGTGGCTCTTCTCGGTGTCGATCTGCGTCTGCGCCTTCGCGCGCTCCTCGTCGGTCTTGGCGGCTTCCTTGGCCTTGACCGCGTTGCGCAGCTTCTCGAGCGCCAGATCGATGGTGTTCCCCGACGTGACCAGCGCGCCGCTGATCCCCATCGGGACCACGGACTTCACGTTGGGGACCTTGAGCAGCGACGCCCGGACCTTCGCGAAGTCGTCCATCTGGGCGAGGTCGGGGTCGCCCATCATCATGCGGCCCATGACCTCGAGGTTGTCCTTGGACTTCGCGTTGTACACCTGGATGTGGCCGGCCACGCTGCCGATGACGCTGCGGCTCATCGAGGCGACCAGGCTGTCCAGCAGTGAGTTGCCGGCCACGACCAGCAGCCCGCCGAAGAAGATGATCCCGCCGACGATGAACGTCTTGAGGCGGCTGGCGAACAGGTTCCGGAACGCCATCTGCGCGACGACGCCCAGCGTGGCGAACCAGGCCCTCACACCCGCGCTCCGTGTCCGTGGTTGGCGGCCTCGGCCGGCGTCACGCGGTCGACCAGCTTGCCGTCGGCCAGCCGGACGATCGAGTTGGCGTGGGCCATGACGCTCTGGTCGTGCGTCGAGAAGATGAACGTGGTCTTCTCGGTCCTATTCAGCTCCTTCATCAGGTCCAGGATGTTCTGGCCCGTGACGGAGTCGAGGTTGGCCGTCGGCTCGTCGGCCAGCACCAGCTGCGGGCGCGTGACCAGCGCGCGCGCGATGGCGACGCGCTGCCGCTGTCCGCCGGAGAGCTCGCTGGGTCGGTGGCTCGCGTACTCGCGCAGGCCGACCTTCTCCAGCAGGCCCATGACGCGCGCGGCCCGCTCGCTGCCCGACAACGTGCGCTGCAACAGCAGCGGCAGCTCGATGTTCTGGAACACCGTCAACACGGCGACGAGATTGAAGCTCTGGAAAATGAATCCAATCGTGTGCAGCCGCAGGTCGGTCAGCTCGCGTTCCGACAGCTTGCGCGTGTCCTTGCCGGCCACCTCGACGGTGCCGGACGTGGGGGTGTCGACGCAGCCAATCAGGTTCAACAACGTCGTCTTGCCGCTGCCCGACGGTCCCGCGATCGAGATGAAATCACCGGCGGCAACGTCCAGGGTCACGCCGCGCAATGCGGGGACCTCCACCTCGCCCAGCTTGTAGTTCTTGACCGCGTCGCGAACCGAAACAATGGCTTTCATGACGTCCTTTCCCGCTCTCCGCTCCGGAACAGGGCTCCGTCGACCAGGCGGCAATAGTCGACGGTCGACCCCAAGTCAAGGCGCCCGCCCATTTCGGTTCGCCGCCATACAGGCCAATGGACTAGATTGGCCGCCATAAACCCGAACCCGCTTTGGAGAGGACCGACACCATGACGAACCGCAGGTTCCCGATCGTCGCCATTTCGATTGCGATGTTTCTGGCGCGCGCCACGCTGGCCGCCGACGCCAAACCAGACGCCGGCGGCGCCGCCAAGGCCGCGGCCGCCAAACCGGCTGCGCCCCCCGCGGCGGGCGCGACGACGGCCACCTGGTGGGGACACGCGGCGTGGGTGATCACCACGCCCGCCGGCGCGACGATCGCCATCGACCCGTGGCTCGACAACCC
>CAZPUH010000541.1:0-7714 GCA_964589215.1 uncultured Myxococcales bacterium
AGACGGCCTGCGTGACCGCCAGGATGTGTGCCTCGTTGAAGGTGCCGTCCTCGGGGGCGCCGCGGTGGCCGCTGGTGCCGAAGCTGACCAGCTGCAGCGGGTCGGCCGGATCGGGGCGCCGGTCGTAATAGGCGGCGACCAGGCGGTCGACGTCGATCAGGGATTCAGGCGGGGCCGGTTTGCCGGCCAGCGGTGAAAGCGGCATGGCGTGAGAGTACCGCGAAGGGGCCGCGTGTCATGCCTTCTTGAGCGAGGCCGTCTCCAGCCACCAGGGGTGCTGGTCGGTCCCGTCGAACGCGCCCGAGGTCTTGTACTTCTCGAACTCGCCGGCCCCGGCCACGGGCGCCGTCTTGGCCAGCAGCGCCTTGCGCTCGCCGTCGGTCATGGGCTTCCATCGGTAGGCCGCGTCGAGCCCCTGCATCAGGATCCCCAGCGTGTCGCAGCCGGTGATGACCACCGACGTCGGCTCGCTCATCGCGAACTGCAGGCACTCGGTGGGGGTGACGGTCCGGCTGGACAGCGGCGCGCTCTTGAAGAAGAGGCCCGAGCCGAGCGGCTTCATGCCCAGCGCGCCGATGTGGCGCTTGTGCAGCTGGGGCAGGACCTTGTTCGTGAAGCTGTCGTAGTGCGCGTCCATCACGTTCACCGGCATCTGCACGGTGTCGAACGTGAACCCGTGCGCGTCGGCGGCGGCTAGCATCTTGAGGTGGATCTCGGGGCTCTTGTGCCCCGTGAAGCCGATGAACCGGATCTTGCCCGCCTTGCGCGCGGCGACCAGCGCCTCGATCGCGCCGTCGGGCCCGAACACGCGGTCGGGGTCGCTCATCCGGATGACTTCGTGGATCTGGACCAGGTCGATGACGTCGGTCTCGAAGGCGCGCAGGCACTGGTCGATCTGGTCGGCGGCGGCCTTCCGCGTGCGGCCGTCGATCTTCGTCATCAGGAACACCCGCTGGCGGTAGCCGTCGCGCAGCGCGTGCCCCATCCAGACCTGGCTCTTGCCGTCGTTGTAGTCCCAGCAGTTGTCCATGAAGGTCACGCCGTGGTCGACGGCGGTGCGGACGATCTCGATGGCGGTCTTCTCCTCCTTGGGCAGGCCGATGTGAAAGCCGCCCAGGCCCAGCAGCGACACCTCTACGCCCGTCTTGCCGAGCTTCCGCTTGGGCATCTTGCCGCCCGCGGGGAGCTTCACGTCCTCGGGCTTGGGCGCGCCCGGCTGCGGGTTCTTGGGAACCTCTGCCGCGACGGCCGACTGCCGCCAACCCAGCGCGGCCGCGGCCGCGGCGCCGGCGCCCATGGCCATGAACTCCCGTCGACCCGTCTGACGCGTGTCTCGTCGCATGCGTGACTCCCCCGCGCGCAAGGCGCGCGACCCAAAATTCGGTCCGGCACGGCGCGCGTCAAGGCCCACGACATCTGATGGCGTCGGGTCCCTCCCTGGGGTGCCCCGGCCGCCCTGGATTTGGGGTGGAGCACCGATTCCGCGTTTGGCTGACGTGCCCACGTTCGACGCGCCGCCCCGGTTCCGTGGCGACGGATCCACGCCGAAGAGCGCGCGCAATTTTTGTGAAAGAGAGCTCATGCCCGAAGCCGACAACCACCTCGCTCATGCTCGAATCCTGGTGGCGGAGGGACCGTCGGCGGAGACGGCGGCGACCATCCTGGAGCGCGCGGGCGTGCGGGTCACGCGGGCGGGCCACGCCGAGGCGGCGCTCGGCGTCCTTCGCGCGGCCGAGCCCGACGTGGTCGTCGTCGAGGTTCGTTGGCCGGCGGGGAACGGGTTCGCGATCCTGTCCGCCGCGCGGCGGCTTCACCCGGGGTCGCCGGTCATCCTCTTCAGCGCTCAGCCGACGGTCGGCGAGGCGGTCCGCGCCATGCGCGAGGGCGCCGAGAGCTACTTGCCGAAGCCGCTCGGCGCCGAGCTGGTGCGCGCCGTCGCCACTGCCCTGGAGCGGCGGGCGGGCCTTGGACGCGAGGGGGTGCCGCTGCGCGCGCCGCAAGCGCTGCCGCCCAAGGGGCTGGTCGGGCAGTCGCCCGCCATGGCGGCGCTGCTGTCGCAGATCGGGCTCATCGGGCCGACGCGCACGACGGTGCTGCTGCTGGGCGAGACCGGCACGGGCAAGGAGCGGCTCGCGCAGGCGCTGCACGACGCCTCGCCGCGGCGGAACGCGCCGTTCGTGGCCGTCAACTGCGCGGCCCTGGTCGAGACCGTGCTGGAGAGCGAGCTCTTCGGGCACGAGAAGGGGGCCTTCTCGGGCGCCGTCGCGCGCCGGGAAGGCCGCTTCAAGCTCGCCGACGGCGGAACGATCTTCCTCGACGAGATCGGCGAGATCTCGCCGGCCATCCAGGTCAAGCTGCTGCGCGTGTTGCAAGAGCGCCGCTTCGAGCGCGTCGGCGGCAACGAGACGGTCTCCGTCGACGTGCGCGTCATCGCGGCGACGAACCGGAACCTGCGCGAGATGGTCGAGGCCAAGACGTTCCGCGCCGACCTCTATTATCGTCTGAACGTCGTGGCGCTGGAGGTGCCGCCGCTGCGGGCGAGGGTCGAGGACATCCCGCCGCTCGTCAATCACATCCTGCCAAGGCTAGCGGCCGACCTGGGCGTCGCCGAGCCGCGGGTCACGGCGGAGGCGATGCAGGTGCTGTCCGCGCACCAGTGGCCAGGCAACGTGCGGGAGCTGGAAAACGTGCTCGAACGCGCGCTGGTCCTCTCGCGCGGCGAGCCGATCTCGGAGCTGCTGCTCTCGAACGAGCTGGTCGCCAGCTCGCTGCCGCCGGGGACGTCGGTGGGGGGCGTCGACCACGGCGCGCCGCCCGTGCCGGGCGCGACGTTCGCCGGGATCGAGCGCCACGCAATCATGAGCACGTACGAGGCTTGCGGGCGAAGCCCTCAGAAGACGGCGCAGGTGCTCGGCCTGTCGCCGCGCACGATTCACTACCGGCTGCGCGAGTACGGCGGACAGCGCGGACGGCGGCAGCCGCGCGACTGCACGCCGTGCGCGACGCCGTTGCAGACGGTGCGCTGAGCTACGCGCCGGCTCCGGCGGGCTGCGGGTCAGACGGCGGCATGCCGCGTGCACCGTCGGTGGAGCATGTCGAGAACAGTCCTGATCACGGGCGGCGCCGGGTTCATCGGGTCGCACCTGGCAGACGAGTTGCTGGAAGCCGGCTACATCGTCAAGGCGTACGACAGTCTGGCCTCGCAGGTGCACGGCCCCGACGCGCAGCGCCCCGATTATCTGGACGACGACGTCGAGCTGGTCGTCGGCGACGTCCGCGACGAGCGGCGGCTGCAGCGCGCGCTGGACGGCGTCGACGTCGTCGTGCACTTGGCCGCGGCCGTCGGCGTCGGGCAGAGCATGTACGAGGTGGCGCGCTACACCGACGTCAACGCCGTCGGCACGGCGACGCTGCTGGACCTCATCGCGCGCCGTCCCGTCGAGAAGCTGCTGGTCGCGTCCAGCATGAGCATCTACGGCGAGGGGATGTACCGCACCGCCGACGGCGATCTGGTCCCCGGGCCAGAGCGATCGCTGGCGCAGCTGAAACGCGGCGTCTGGGACCTCCTGGACGGCGAGGGGCGCCCGCTGACGCCCGTGCCGACGCCCGAGGAGAAGACCTGCACGCTGCCCTCGGTGTACGCCCTGACCAAGTACGACACGGAGCGGCTGGCGCTGGTCGTGGGGCGCGCGTACGACGTGCCGACGGTGGCCCTCCGCTTCTTCAACGCGTACGGGCCGCGGCAGGCGCTGTCGAACCCCTACACGGGTGTGCTGGCGATCTTCGCGGCGCGCCTGCTGAATGACCGGGCGCCGCTCATCAACGAGGACGGGCGGCAGCGGCGCGACTTCGTGAGCGTGCACGACGTGGCGCGGGCCTGCCGCCTGGCGCTGGAGACCGGCGCCGCCGACGGGCTGGCCCTGAACGTCGCCAGCGGGCGGTCGTTCACGGTGTCCGAAGTGGCCGAGCGGCTGGCCGCGGTGCTGGGGCGGACGCGGATCTCGCCGGAGATCACCGGCAACTACCGGGTCGGGGACATCCGGCACTGCTTCGGCGACATCAGCCGCGCCCGGCAGCTGCTGGGGTACGAGCCCCAGGTCTCGTTCGAGGCCGGGCTCGATGAGCTGGCCGACTGGCTGGATCGGCAGGCGGCCGAGGACCGCGTCGAGGCGGCGCGCGCCGAGCTTCACGCGCGGGGGCTGGCGATATGAACGGCCGGGGTCCGGCGCAGGGCGAGGACCGCCAGGTCCTGATCACCGGCGGGGCCGGGTTCATCGGCGCGAACGTCGCCGATCGCCTGGCGTCCGCGGGCGACCGGGTGATCATCTACGACAACCTCTCGCGCGACGGTGTGGCGCGCAACCTGGCCTGGCTCCGCGCACGCCACGGCGAACGGATCGAGGTCGAGGTCGCCGACGTGCGCGACGCGGCCCGACTGGCACGCGCGGTCGAACGCGCCCGTCATGTCTTCCACTTCGCGGCGCAGGTGGCGGTCACGACCAGCCTGGTCGACCCCGCGGCGGACTTCGAGGTCAACGCGCGCGGGACGCTGAACGTGCTGTCGGCGGTGCGGCGGGCCGGCAACCCGCCCACGCTGCTGTTCACGTCGACGAACAAGGTGTACGGCGCGCTGTCGGACGTCCTGCTGGAGGCGCGTGGGGGACGATACGTCCCCTTCAACCCGGAGCTGCGGGACCAAGGGGTGGGGGAGCAGGCGGCGCTCGACTTTTACAGCCCGTACGGCTGCTCGAAGGGTTGCGCCGACCAGTACGTGCTCGATCACGCCCGCATCTACGGCCTCTCGACCTGCGTCTTCCGCATGAGCTGCATCTACGGACCGCGCCAGCTGGGCACCGAAGACCAGGGCTGGGTCGCGCACTTCGTGCGGCGGGCGCTGGCCGGCCAGCCGATCGCGATCTACGGCAACGGGCTGCAGGTGCGCGACGCGCTGTTCGTCGACGACCTGGTCGACGCCATGCAACTGGCGCAGCGGGCGCTGGAGCAGCGGCGCGACGACGTCGTGGGCCACGCCTTCAACATCGGCGGCGGCCCGGCCCACGCCGTCAGCCTGCTGGAGCTGGTCGATCGGATCACCGCCTCCGTCGGCGAGCGCCCGGATCTCACCTTTGGCCCCTGGCGCCCCGGCGACCAGCGCTACTACGTCTCGAACACGGCCAGGTTCCGCCGGGCGACCGGCTGGTCCCCCCGGGTGGACGTGGTGCAGGGGCTGGAGCGGCTGGTGGCCGCCCTGCGCGGCGACGAGCTGGTGCAGCAACAGGACACGCGCGCGCTGGCGGCGGCCGGCGCCGCCATGGAGTCGGCGCTGCGATGAAGCTGGCGCTGGTCAACCCACCCTGGACGTTCGACGGCAGCATCTACTTCGGGTGCCGCCAGCCGCATCTGCCGCTGGAGGTGGGCTACGCGCAAGCGCTGCTGCAGGCGGCCGGCCACACCGCCGAGATCGTCGACGCGCATCTGGAGGGTCTCGAGGCGGCGCAGCTGCGGGCGCGCGTCGAGCGGCTGCAGCCGGACGCCGTGGTCGTCACGACGGCGCCCACCTATCTGTTCTGGCGCTGCCCGCCGCCCGAGCTGCGCGTTCCGGCGGCGACCATCGCGGCGCTGCGCGACCTGGCGCCGGTCACGATCGCGGTCGGGCCGCACGGCTCGACCACGCCGGCCGCGGCGCTGCGCAAGCTGGACGCCGACGTGGTCGTGATGGGCGAGTGCGAGGAGGCGCTGGTCGACCTCGCCTCGACGCCGGTCGCCGACTGGGGCGGCATCCCCGGGCTGGCGCTGCGCGCCGGCGGCGGCCGGGTCGCCGTCAACGGAGGCCCGCGCGCGGTCGACATGGCGCGCTTGCCGCCGCTGCGCTGGCCGGCGGAGCTGGTGGCGCGTCACTCTCACCATCACCACCGGTTCGACGGTCAGCCAGACGGGCCCGGCGCCGAGATGGAGGCGTCACGCGGCTGCCCTTACCACTGCACGTTCTGCGCGAAGGACAACTACCGCGACAAGTACCGCAAGCGCCCGCTGGCGACGATCCTCGACGAGCTGGACGGCCTCATCGCCGCGGGCGCGCGGTACGTCTACTTCGTCGACGAGATCTTCCTGCCCGACGAGCGGCTGCTGCGCGAGATCGCGGCCCGCGACATCGGCTTCGGCGTGCAGACCCGCATCGATCTGTGGTCGTTCGAGCTGCTGGACCTGCTGGGGGCGGCGGGGTGCCGCTCGATCGAAGCCGGCGTCGAGAGCATCAGCGCCGAGGGGCGCGCCCAGCTGGACAAGCGCTGCAAGCTGTCCACCGACGACCTCGCCCGGCGGCTGAGTCACGCGAAGCGGGTCGTCCCCTTCGTGCAGGCGACGCTGATGGAGTCGAAGGCGGACGATCCCGCGGCCGTCGCCGCCTGGCGCAAGCAGCTGATGGCCGACGGCGTGTGGGCGAACGAGCCCGTGCCGCTGTTCCCTTATCCGGGCTCGCCCGACTACACGCGCCTCTGGGGCCCGCCCGACGAGCAGGCCTGGGAGCGCGCGCACGACCACTACCTGGGCAGCTTCGACAGCTTCAGCGACGTGCAGGAGAAGCGGCCGGTGCGGCTGCGCGTCCTCGAGGGGCACGCCGAGTGAAGGCCGGCCGCGTCCGCCGCGTCTTGATGACCGCCGACGCGGTGGGCGGGGTGTGGACGTATTCGCTGGCGCTGGCGGGCGCGCTGGCTCGGGCCGGCGTAGCCGTCGATCTGGCCGTGAAGGGTCCGCCGCCCGACGTCCACCAGCGCGCCGCCGCCGCCCGCGTCCCGGGCCTGACCGTCCACGCGTCGCCGCTGAAGCTCGAGTGGATGGAGGAAGCCACCGGCGACGTCGCGCGCGCGGGCCTCTGGCTGCAAGAGCTCGCGGCGCGGACGGGACCCGATGTCGTGCACCTGAACGGGTACGCGCACGCCGCGCTCCCGTTCGACGCGCCCAAGCTGGTCGTCGCGCACTCCTGCGTGCAGTCCTGGTGGCGCGCCGTACATGGCACGGATCCGCCGGGGACCTGGGACGCGTACCGGCGTGCCGTGGCCGCGGGGCTGGCCGGCGCCGACCACGTCGTCGCCCCGTCGGCGGCGATGCTGCGGGCCCTCATCGACTGCCACGGGCCGTTCGCGGCGCCCGCGTCGGTGATCCCGAACGGGCTGCCGCCGCTTGCAGGGGCGCGCGCCCGCGCGCCGAAGCGCGAGGTGGTGCTGGCGGCCGGGCGAGTCTGGGACGCGGCCAAGAACATCCTGACGCTGGTCGCCGCCGCCCGCGAGCTGTCACGCGACTGCGGCTGGCCCGTCTGGATCGCGGGCGATCGCGGGCCGGGGGACGGCCTGGCCGCGGAGTTCCCCGGGGTCGTGGGGCTAGGGCGGCTCGACGCGCGCGCCCTGGCGGACGCCTACGCGGCGGCCGCGATCTACGCGCTGCCGGCGCGCTACGAGCCGTTCGGGCTGTCCGTCCTCGAAGCAGCCCAGCATGGGTGCGCGCTGGTGCTGGGGGACATCGACAGCCTGCGCGAGAACTGGGACGGCGCCGCGCTGTTCGTGGATCCTGGCGACGCGGGCGCGCTGGCGGCGGTCCTGGGCCAGCTGGCGGCGCACCCGGCGGCGCGGGCCGAGCTGGGCGCCCGCGCGCGCCCCCGCCCCGCGCGCGGGCCGCGGGCCCACCCCCGCGCCGCCCCGGGGGGGGTTACCCAGCCGCG
>CAZPUH010000542.1:0-1599 GCA_964589215.1 uncultured Myxococcales bacterium
GTTCCCCCGGACGACTCGGGCCGGCCTGCCGCGCCCCCCGTCCCGGGCGCGAGCAGGCCGCCAGCCCCCACATTGCCGCCCTGCGACGTCCCGCCGGACGCGCCGCCCGTCTGGGCCGGTCCGCTTGCGGCGGCCCCGCCCAGCCCGCCCGATACGGCCGAGCCACCGCCCGCGCCGCACCCGGCGCCGATAATCAAGAGCCCCACAACCGCGATCACGGGGTGCGCGGCGCGGCGGGAACGGACCGATGTCGTGGGACCGGGCATGTCTCCTCCCCGACATGAAGGGCCAAAGCGGGCTGTTCGGCCCTGTCCGTGATTGCGCGCGTGGCCCGGCTGGGCTGCGTCACGACGGGCCTGGCGCGCGCGCCTGCCCCTCACAAGGTCTGGACCAAACGCCCGCCGTCGGTGAAAGTTCGCCCATGAGCAGTCCCGGATACCGCAGCCGAACCACCACCCAGGGCCGGAACATGGCCGGCGCGCGCTCGCTGTGGCGCGCCACCGGGATGAAGGACGCCGACTTCGAAAAGCCAATCGTCGCCATCGCCAACAGCTTCACCCAGTTCGTCCCCGGTCACGTCCACCTGCACGACATCGGCCAGCGCGTGAAGACCGTGGTCGACGCCGCCGGCGGCTGGGGCGTCGAGTTCAACACCATCGCGGTCGACGACGGCATCGCGATGGGGCACGGCGGCATGCTGTATTCGCTCCCCAGCCGGGACCTCATCGCCGACAGCGTCGAGTACATGGTGAACGCGCACTGCGCCGACGCGCTCATCTGCATCTCGAACTGCGACAAGATCACGCCCGGGATGCTGATGGCGGCCATGCGGCTCGACATCCCCACCATCTTCGTGTCGGGCGGCCCGATGGAGGCCGGCAAGATCGTCGGCACGCACGGCCGCGACGGTAAAGCGCTGGTCCGCAAGCTGGACCTCATCGATTCGATGATCGCCGCCAGCGACGCCAAGGTCAGCGACGACGAGCTGGCCGAGATGGAGCGCTCCGCCTGCCCGACCTGCGGCTCCTGCTCGGGGATGTTCACCGCCAACAGCATGAACTGCCTCAACGAGGCGCTGGGGCTGGCGCTGCCCGGCAACGGCACGCTGCTGGCCACCCACGCGCGCCGCTGGGAGCTGTTCGAGGCGGCGGGCCGCCGGATCGTCGAGATGGCCAAGTCCTACTACGTCGGCGGGGACCGCAGCGTGCTGCCGCGTGCCATCGCGACGTTCCAGGCCTTCGAGAACGCCATGGCGCTGGACATCGCGATGGGCGGGTCGACCAACACGGTGCTGCACATCCTGGCCATCGCGCACGAGGCGGGCGTGGCGTTCACGATGGACGACATCGACCGCCTGTCGCGGCGCGTGCCCAACATCTGCAAGGTGGCGCCGTCGTCCCACTACCACGTCGAGGACGTCCACCGCGCGGGCGGCATCTTCACGATCCTGGGCGCGCTGGACCAGGCCGGCCTGATCCACCGCGACGCGCGCACGGTCCACGCGCCGTCGATGGGCGCCGCCATCGACGCGCACGACATCCGGCGGCCGACCGCGACAGCCGAGGCCCGCCAGCGCGCGCTGGCCGCGCCCGGCGGCGT
>CAZPUH010000543.1:0-2252 GCA_964589215.1 uncultured Myxococcales bacterium
CCCTGCCGGGGCGACCGATCCAGCGCAAAAGAGTCCACAGGTTATCCACATGCGCCGCGGCCGCGCTGGCGGCGGCGCTCGGCGCCGGCGGCTGTGCGGGGCGCGGCTCGGGCAGCGGGACCGGCGGCGACGCGCTGGGGCTCAGCGCGACGCCCGCCACCATCTCGCTGGCCCCCAATCAGCAAGGCACCGTGAGGTTTCGGCTGGACAACGGCGGCGTTCCGGTGGCCGGCCGGACGGTCTCCTTCACCATCACGGACGGAGATCCGGCCGGCGCGACGCTGGCCTCGTCTTCGGCGGTCACCGACGCGTCGGGCATCACGGCCGTCAAGGTGCGGGCCGGACTGGCCACCATGTTCGACGTCGAGGCGCACATCGGGTCCAGCTCGGCGCAGGTCGCGGTCATCGTCCAGGCCGGCGACTCCGGAACGGTGGTGGTCGCTCCCCTGTTCGCGACGACGTCAGACGCCCCGCAGCAGACCAGCAGCATCCGCGTGCTCTTCTATGACGGCAAGACCTGCGCGGAGATCGACCCGGACAACCCGCCCGTGCCCTTCCGCGACCCCGTTCCGCTGGCCCTCGGCGACAGCACGGTCAGCATCCCGGCCGTCAGCACGGGCTCGACCAGCGCGGTGTTCGTCGAGGCGCTGGGGCCCGGACCGACCATCCTGGCGGTCGGCTGCGTCGACGTTCTGGGGAGCACCGTGCTCGCCAGCGGCACGGTCGAGGTGGCGGTGCCGCTGGTCGACGCCGTCCCGGACCCGGTGGGGACCTTCGCGGTCACGTCGACCTTCACCTTCACCCCGCCGCTGGCGGCGGCTGGCCTGCTGGCGGCGCGCTGGTCGGAATTGTCGGACTGCCCGCTGGACCCGGCGCAGCTCTGGCTGGACTGTACGGTCGACGCGCTTTCCACGACCGCGGCCGACCCGGTGGACTGCGTCCCGTCGACCGCGCCCGGCGGCGAGGGGCAGCTGGGCGACGCGATCGCGGCCCGGCGCGGCGCCTGGCTGACGGATGGGACCGGCGCCGCCCTGGCTTGCCGCGCGACCCGCGCGCCGGACGGAAGCGTCGGCCTGGACGGCGTCGTCCAGGGGCTGTTCGGCAGCCCGACCCCGGCGCCGCTGCTGGCGCTGCCCGGGATCGCCAGCGACGCGGCGTCCATTCTGAGCAGCGTCCGGCTGGCCTCGACACTGGCCGTGGCGCCGGCGACGCAGCCGGGCACGTACGCCGTCACCCACACGTTGCAGGCGGCGTTGTTCGGTCCCGGCTGGACCGTGTCGGTGCTGCTGGCGCCGCTGGGGCTGCCGGTCCTGCAGGCGGTCACGTCGGCGACGATCGAGAACGGCGCCCTGAACATCGCGCAGCACGGCTTCACGCTGCGCCTCGGGTCGGCGGCGCGCGCGGCGTTCGGGCCGCTGGCCCTGGCGCCCCGCGGGTTCCCCTCGGACGTCAGCGGGTTCGTCGGGTCTCTGTTTGGGAACGCCAAGGCGGCGACTGGCGCTTCGGGCTGTGACGCGCTGGACGCGGCCGTGTGCACCGCGGTCAGCCGCCCGACCGGCTGCCTCGTCGCCGCCTGCACCGCCGGCCTGACCGCGCTGGCCGCCCGCCTCGACGCCGCCTTCGCCGCCGCCGACGGCCCAGACACGGACCTGACCCTGACCGGAACCGCCCCCATGGTCGCCGTGCCGGGCGGCCTCCGCGCCCACTACCTCGGCGTCGGCGAAATCCAGTCCTCACGCGGGGCCACCTGGAACGCGACCGTCCGCACCTCCCTCGGCTCATCGACCCTCCCCGCCGACTTCCAAGGCGTCCGCAACTAACCCGCCCCTACCCCGTCCTCGTCCCCGTCCCCGTCCTCGTCCTCGCTACCGAGCGCGACCGAGTCGGCCTGCTTTTAACGAGCGCGACCGAGTCGGGGCTGCCACGGGGGTCGGGTATGGCGCCGGGGGCACCGGACGGCCTAACTGACCGCGAAGACGCGGTCAGATGGCGTCCTCCTACTTCGCGCTGGCATCCCGCCGCGGACGGCGGGAGCGCGCTCGTAGGTGCCCCCGTCCCCATACCCGACCCCCTCGCGCGCCCCTTCCAACCTCTCATTGAGCAAGACCGAGCCTCCACGCCGTCGACGACGACGCGTGGCCAGCTCCGTGTTCAATGAGGGGACGTCGGCCCACGCGTTCAAAGAGCGGAAGTCGGCGCTGGGCGTCCAATGAGAGGTGGGAAGGGGCGCGCGAGGGGGTCGGGGGGGGGTT
>CAZPUH010000544.1:0-2816 GCA_964589215.1 uncultured Myxococcales bacterium
TGGCGGTCGACTGGGGCCTGCGCGGGGCCTGGGAGCCGACCCTCGGGACGCGCCACTACTTCTTCCTGGTCCGCCTGCTGGCCTTCGTGTTGCTGGTCATCGGCATCATCGACAAGAACCGCGCCCGCCCGTCAGGCTAGTTCGGGTTCGCGCGCCGCGCGATCAGCAGGAAGATGACGGGGACCAGGAACAGCGACAGCAGCGTCGAAGAGGTCAGGCCGCCGACGACGGCCAGCGCCAGCGGCTGATTCGATTCGGTCCCGGCCTCCAGCCCCAGCGCCGTCGGGACCAAACCGATCACCGTCGCCAGGCTGGTCATCGCGATGGGGATGAAGCGCGTCCGGGCCGCCGCGATGACGGCCTCGACCTTGTCCGCGCCCTCGTTGAACCGGCGGTTGGCGTCGTCGATCAGCAGGATTCCGTTCGAGACGGCGATGCCGACCACCATCAGCACCCCCATCAGCGCCGTGATCGAGAAGCCTTGCCCGGCCGCCATCAGCGCCAGCACGATCCCCAGCAGCGACACCGGGATCGTGAAGAGCATGATGAACGGCAGGCGCAGCGACTTGAACTGCGACGCCATGATCATGAAGACAACCATGACCGCCAGCCCCATGGCCAGCCCCAGCCCGGAGAAGGTCGTCCGCATCAGGTCGACCTGCCCCACGAAGCTGAACGGGATGTCGCGGGTGCGCGGGTCGCCGTGCAGGCGCTGCTCCAGGTCGCGCGCCGCGCTGCCGATGTCGCGCCCCTCGGTCTGCATCATCACGTGCGCGACGCGCGACAGGTGGTTGCGTTCGATGGCGATGGGACCGACGGACCGGCGCACCGTCGCGTAGGCGCCCAGCGTGACCGCGCCGCCGTTGTCGCCGATGCGGACGGGCACGCGGGCCAGCGCGTCGGGATCGTCGATCACGTGCCCGTCGTACGATGTCACCACGTAGTAGGACTGCCCGTTCGCCCCGTCGATCCAGACGCTGGGCGTGTTGATGTTACCCAGCGTCGCCTCCAGCGTGGTCTGGGCCGCGTTGCGCGCCGACACGTCGACCAGCGCCGCCCGCGTCCGGTCGGTCTCGACGCGCAGCTCGGGGTAGTCCATCTGCAGCGACGGGTAGATGTCGCGGATGCCGGGGACGGTGCGTGCGACCTCGGCGATGGCCTTCGACTGGCTGTCGAGCTGTTCGAGGCTGTCACCCTCCACCTCGACGACCAGCGGGGCGATGTACCCGTTCGAGAACACGCTGGCGACCAGCCCCCCCGGCCACTGCAGGAAGTCGACGCCCGGGTAGTTGCGGTTCAGGATCGCCCGCATCTGATCGGCGATCTCGCGCTGACTCAGCTTGCGGTGCTCGGGATCGACCAGCGCCACGCGGATGAACCCCATGTGCGGCCCGTTGTTGGGGCTGGTCATCGCGCTGCGCGCGTTCCCCGGCGAGCCGACGTTGGTCAGCACCAGCTCGGCGCTGCCGGCGGGCAGCTGCTTCATCAGCAGCGCGCCCATGCCGTTGATCTCCTTCGCCGCTTGGTCCAGCGACATGCCGGGCGCCAGGCGCACGTAGACCCGCTCCATCGACTCGTCGATCTCGGGGAAGAACGTGCTGGGCAGGTGCATGGACATCCAGGCGCTGGCGCCGACCAGCACGATGCACGCGGCCAGGATGATCTTGCGGTGGGGCAGGGCGGCCCGCAGCGCGGCGGCGTAGCGCCCGGCGACGCCGTCGATGAACGCCGCCACGCGCCCCGCCACCCGGCCCGGCGGCGCGTGCCCCAGGAAGAACCGGCAAGCCAGCGGCGTGACGCACATGCTGACGAAGTAGGACGCGATCATGCTGACCGCCACCGTGACCGCCAGCGGGACGAACAGCTTCTTCGCGAGACCCGCCAGCAGCACCACCGGCAGCAGCACCGCCATGGTCGTCAGGGTCGACGCCAGCACGGGCAGCGCGACGCTGCGGGCCCCCTCCAGCGCCGCCTCGGCCGGGCTCAGCCCCAGGCGCTGGTGGCGGTGGATGGACTCCAGCACGACGACGGCGTCGTCGACCAGGCGCCCCATCGCCAGCGTGAGCCCGCCCAGCGTGAACGCGTTCAGCGTGTGGCCGCCCGCGTAGAGGATGATCAGCGTGACCGCGAACGACAGCGGGATCGCGACGGAGACGATGATGGTGCCGCGCACGCTCTGCAGAAACAGCAGGATCACCAGCGCGATCAGCACCAGCGCCTGCAGCACCTCCTTCTTCAGGCCGTCGTAGCTGGTGCGCACGAAGGTCGACTGGTCGAAGATGGCCTTCACCTCCAGCCCGGGGGGAAGGCTCTTGAGGCCGGCGACCGCTTTCTTGACGGCGGCCACGATCTCCAGCGTGTTCCCGCCCGGCACGCGCAGCACGTTCAGGTACACGGCGTCGTTGCCGTTCACCGACACCGCCTGCGTCTCGGGGGAGCCGCCGTCCTCGACGGTGGCGACGTCCTTGATGAGCACCGCGCGGGTGCCACGCACCTTGACCGCCGCGTCGCCGATGTCGCTCACGCCGCGGGCGACGGCGTTGGTGTACACGTTGGCGTCGAACCTGGGCGAGATGAACTCGCCGGACGGCAACAGCGCGTTCGACTGCGCCACCGCCGCCGCGACGTCCGTCGACGTCACGCCGCGCGCCTGGGCCCGCGCCGGATCGACGACGACGTTGATCTGCCGCTGCCGGCCGCCGTTGATCGAGGCGCTGGCCACGCCCGGGATGCCCTCCAGCACCGGCTCGATGTAGTTCTGCGCGTAGTCGTAGAGCTGCGGGCCCGTCAGCCCGCCGCCCGAGACCGCCACCTGG
>CAZPUH010000545.1:0-4906 GCA_964589215.1 uncultured Myxococcales bacterium
ACGTCGTGGGCTCGCTTCTGGGCCTCGCCATTACTTTACCTTTTTTCCCGTTGATCGCGGCGGCAGTGTACATCGATTCGCCGGGAGACATCTTCTTCCGTCAGCGCCGCGCCGGACAATTGACGCCTCACCCGGAGGGTAGCGAGGCCGCCGGTTTCTCGCCCCCAAAATTCCGTGAATTCTTCATGCTGAAGTTCCGGTCCATGCGGACCGACGCGGAAAAGGGGACGGGGCCGGTCCTGGCCAGCGCGGACGACCCCCGCGTGACCCGCGTGGGGCGATTCCTGCGCAAGACCCGGCTGGACGAATTGCCGCAGTTCATCAACGTCCTCAAGGGGGACATGAGCCTGGTAGGCCCGCGCCCGGAGCGCCCCGAGCTCGCCGAGCAGCTGGCGATGGCGATCCCGTACTTCGAGGAACGCATGCGGGACCTCAAGCCGGGGATCACGGGGCTGGCGCAGGTGAGCCTGGGCTACTCGGGGAAGCCGCTGCCCGGCAGCGAGATCGAGCGGTTCGAAAAGGACCTGACCAACCCCTTCAAGGTCGACGGCGCCGAGGACGCGGTCGCCGACGACATGCGCGTGAAGATGCTGTACGACCTGGCCTACTGCGCGGCGATGGAGAACCTGTGGACGTTCCTGTCCCTCGAAACCTCCATCATCCTGCGGACCCCCCTCGTGATGCTCCGCGCGCGCGGTACCTGACCTTCTGTCCCCGTCCCCGTCCTCGTCCTCGTCCTCGTCCTCGCCGAGGACGGCGACGAGGACGAGGAAGAGCTGGATTAGCCGGTCAGGATCTCGCTGATCGGTCCCGTGCAGAAGGACGCTTCCCCGAAGGTCTGCATCGGCGTCCCCATCACCTGGGCCAGCGTCAGCAGCAGGTCGTTGTGCGAGCGGTCGCCCTTCGGCGGCATGGTCGGGCTCGAGCTGCCGCTCTGGTCCAGCGGGAAGGTGACCAGGTTGCCGGTCTTCAGCTGGCCGTTCGCGCCCCCGATCAGGACGAACGGCGTGTCGTCGTGGTTGTGGGCGGCGCCCATGTCGAGCTCGTTGCCCCAGCACACGACCGACTGATCGAGCAGTGAGCCGCCGTTCGCGCCGCTGATCCCGTTCAGCTTCTGGGACAGGTACGCCACCTGCGTCGCGTAGAACTCGTCGATCGCTTCCTGCTGCGAGAGGTTCTGGTACATGGTCGTGTTGTTCGGCGAGTAGATGTCGCCGTATGCCGTGCAGTGGCCCATGTTGTCGTACCCGCCGACGCAGTTGCCGCCCAGCGCGTAGAACGACGTCGGCCCGTTGTGCGAGTAGTTGTGGTGCGAGTCCGTCTGGTTCGAACCCAGCCACTTGTGCGTGACCTGGCTGGTCGCGGTCGAGAACTGCAAGCTGCAGACGCGCGTCAGGTCGCACGCCAGCGCCAGCGCGATGATGTCCATCTGCAGCTTGGCGCTGGTCGGGAAGTCCGGCTTGGCCGGCGCCGCGCCCGGGGCCATGCAGTTCGCCGCCGCCGTGGCCGCCGCCTGAAGCTGCGCGTAGAGGTTGTTCCAACCGTCCTGCAGCGCCTGCAGCTGCTGGCGATCGCTGGTGCACAGGCGCGGCATCAGGCTGTTCAGCTCGCTGTTCAGCGTGGCGCTGGACGACCCGAACAGCTGCTGGCGAATGTACGTGTTCTTGTCCGGCCCGCTGGAGCCCGCGCTGGGCTTGCTGGGGAAGAACGTGGCGGCGGCGCTGGCCGGGTTGTCGATCGGGTCCACGAACACGCCCGACGCGTTGTAGATCATGCGCGTCTTCACCTCGCGGTCGGTGAAGTCGGCCGCGTCGCGC
Source organism: uncultured Myxococcales bacterium (assembly GCA_964589215.1). GTDB lineage: Bacteria > Myxococcota_A > Polyangia > Fen-1088 > Fen-1088 > JADGRB01. Next base: position 1,818 of record CAZPUH010000545.1, read on the forward strand.
ACCATCAGCTGGATCGACGGGAACGGCGTCCCCGCGGCCAGCTTGGTGGCGATCTGCTGGTCGATGCTGATGCTGGTCGCCTGGCTGCCGCTGGAGATCTGCCCGGTCCACAGCGACGCCATGCCGGCCTCGTGCGACCCCTGCGCGGCCTTGTTGTTGAGGCCGTCGAGGACGATCACCTTGCTTTGCAGGTTCGTCGTCCAGCTGGTGCCCGCGACCGTTCCGCCCGACGCGAACGGCTTCAGCGTGCCGCGGAACGTGAAGTTGCTGGTCAGCGTCCCCGGGCTGCCGGCGGCCGGCCGCTTGACGGACGCCCCCGACGCGTCGGTGGCGCCCCAGACCGGGCGCACGCACCCGCACGGCGTGAACACCAGCACCATGTAGGTCGGCGCGCTCCCGCTGGCCGCCGCGTAGCTGGGCACGCCGCGCAGGAACGGATAGGTCAGGGCCGAGGCGCCGACCAGCTGCAGGAAACGCCGGCGCTCGAGGGAAACTTTACGGGAGTTCATTTGCAATCGCCTCCGGCGTTCACAGCCGTCCGGTACATGAAAGCATCGCTGCTCACCACAGCCACGATCAGCTTCTGCAGGTTGTAGCCGTTCGACTTGAACGCCTGGTAAACCTGCTGGGCCGAGCACGCGTCCGCGGTCGTCTCGGCCCGCAGCATCGCGTAGCGCATCTCCTGCAGCGCGAAGCACTGCATCACCTGTTCCGACGTCGACAGCTGAGTCACCATGTCGCTGGTCCCGCTGAAGGTCCCGCTCATGCCGTTGGGGTTGCTCGGCGTGGGGATGAACTTGCCGCTCGAATCGACCGTGCCGCCGTTGTCCGTCGTCTGGAACGCGCCGGTCGCGTCGTACTGGTCGAAGCCGAATCCGAGCCAGTCCATCCACTGGTGGCAGGTGTTGCAGGCGGCGTTCGCGGCGACGTGCTGCATGTACGCGTCGCGCGTGGTGGAGCCCGACGTCAGCATCGCGGGCGGCGGCGGGATCGGCATTCCGCCGACCGCCGCCGGCGGGTCTGGCACCTCCTCGCACAGGATCTGCTGGCGGACGACGCGGCCCCGCTTGGTGGGCGAGGGGAGCGACGTGTGCGAGTGGCCGGCCAGAACGCTTCCCTGGGTCAAGATGCCGTAACGCGGGTTCGCGGCGGTGTTGACGTTCGTCGCCGTGTTGAAGGACGGGTTGCCCCCGACGCCGTAGAAGTTGGCCAGGTTGCCGTTGATGTACGACGAAGGCGACGTCAGCAGCGTCTTGTAGTCGCTGTTGGTGATGACCGACTGGGTGAAGGTCGTCAGCGTCTCGGTGTGCAGGTCGGCGGCCACGCTGGCGGTCCACTTGGTGAACTGCGTGTCCTTCGTGACCGCGTTCATGTTCTCGATGTCCAGCCACTGGTCGGCGAAGTCGGCCAGCGCGCCCTTCGCCTTGGCGTCCGCCAGCATCCGCGTCGCCTGCGTCGCGACGTCGGACGGCGTGGCCAGGTGGCCGTTGTTGGCCGCGTCGATCAGCGTCTGGTCCGGCAGCGAGCGCCAGAGGTACAGAGCCAGGCGCGTGGCCAGCTCCATCGGCGTCAGCGGCACGGCGTCGCCGGTCGCGTTCGGCTGGCCGAACTCGAGGACGAACAGGAATCGCGGCGACGTCAGCACGGCCTCGATGACCGCCTGGATGCCGGTCGCGAAGTCGAACTTTCCGCTCACGTTCGTGAACAGGTTGTTGAGGTTCGTGGTCTCCGTCGCGTCCAGCTGCCCGCGGAAAGCCTTGCCGGCGAAGCTCGTGATGAACTGCTGGGCGCAGGCGGCGTTCTGCGTGTTGCAGCCGAGCAGGTTCGTCAGCTGGTTGTTGTTGTTCGCGGCCACGGCCGACGCCAGCCCTTCCGCCGCCTCCAGGTATTGCTGGTTGATCAGCGTGCCCGAGACCGTCGCGTAGGTGTTGGTGTTGAAGTTGCCGGCCTTGCCCGTGTCGATCTTCTGTTCGGAGACGAACTGGTTCGCAGGCTGGGTGTTGTTCGGGTCCAGGCCCAGGTCGCGGACCATGTTGTTGTACTCGACGCGCGAGATGCGGCGGACCGGCGTGCTGCCGACGCTCGCCTTGCCGCTGCTGCAGGTCGCGCTGAACACCCCCAGGCCGGCGGTCGCCTGCTGCATGACGACGCTGCCGCCGGTCCCGGTCGTGTCGTTCCCGCCGGCTCCCGTGGTCCCGCCGGCGCCGGGGTTGCCGGTGCCGCCGCTGCCGGTGCCCGACCCGCTGCCGCCGCCGGAGCTTCCGCCGCCGCCGCGTCCGGCGCAGCCGGCTGCCAGAGCCAGCGCCGCGAAGGCGACAGACCAACACGAAGTACGTTTCATCCGCGTCCTTATTTTGGGTTAGGCCGGCCGCGCGGGACCACGCGCGGCGCTATTCCTTCAGCAGAGCCAGAAACGACTCGATCGGAGCGTTGTTCACGCCCCTTTTTCGGATCCGCGACGCGCCCCAACGGACCTCGAAAGACACCCAACCCCGCGCGGCCGGACAGAGCCGGGTCCACACAAAGTCACTGCACCCCGAGGATAAGCACCGGGGGTGGGGCCGTGCAAGGCGCCGGGGAGCCACAAGTGACGATTCGTAGGATTCGGCCCCCGATGTCGGATAATGAAGGCCCGTGTCGGTGCCAAGGTTCCGCGAGCGAGCTGGCGGTGTGACCCGCCGCGTGGGTCTGATAACGTCGCGCGGACGATGACCAGGACGGCGGCCGCGCTGGCACTCCTCGCCGTTGGCTTTGCCGCGCGTCCCGTCCGGGCCCAGCTGGACGCGACCGCCGTCGCGAACGTGACCGCCGGCGCGACGAACAACCCGCTCAGCGTCGAGGACGGGCTCCCCAAGCAGAACGACGAGTTCACGTTGGTCCGCGCGGGCGTCGGGGGCCGCTACCAGGGGCCGCGCAGCGCACAGACCCTGTCGTACACCTACGCGGGAACGTTCTACGTCGACACCAAGGCGGCCAACGCCCACGCCCACGACCTGCTCTGGACCTTGGTCGCCAGCCCGACGGCCCGGACCGACCTGCAGGCGCAGCTCGACGGGTCGTACGGCCGGCTGAACAGCATCAACCCGGTC
>CAZPUH010000546.1:0-6662 GCA_964589215.1 uncultured Myxococcales bacterium
CCCGGGCCCGGCACCGCACGGACCACAGGCGGCGATCGTCGACCGCGGCGATCGCCGCTTCCAGGCCCTCGGCTGACCCGCGCCAGCGGGCGGGACCGCAGGCGGCCGTCCACAGCTCGTCGGTCGCCGCGGAATCCCAGGAGGGGACGTGGACGCCGTTCGTGACGTGACCGATGGGGATCTCCTCCTTGGGCCACCGCGGGAAGAACGACCGGAAGACCTCCCGGCTGGTCTCGGCGTGCAGCGCGCTCACGCCGTTGACGCGGGTCGCGCCCCTCCGCGCCAGGTAGGACGGCCGGAACGGCTCGTCGGGCGGCGCGCCGGGCGCCCGGCCCAGGGCCAGCAGCTCGTCGAACGAAATCCCCAGCGACGCCAGGTAGCCGCGCTGTTCGGGGAAGTACTTGGCGAGCACCTTGGGCGAGAACGTGTCGAAGCCGGCCGCCACCGGCGTGTGGGTCGTGAACACGTTCCCCGCCCGCGTGGCCGCCAGCGCCTCGCGAAACGACAGCTGGTGCTGCGCCATCGCGCTGCGCGCCCGTTCCAGGATCGCGAAGGCGGCGTGCCCCTCGTTGAGGTGAACGGCGCCGGGCTGAACGCCGACCGCTTCCAGCAGCCGCCATCCTCCGATGCCGAGGACCATCTCCTGCCGGAGGCGCATCTCCGGTCCGTCGCCGTACAGCTTGCCCGTGATGCCGCGATCGACGGGGTCGTTGATCGGGACGTTGCTGTCGAGGAGGTGCAGGGTGACGCGCCCCACCGTCGCGCGCCAGCTGCGGAGCTGCAGCGTGCGCCCAGGGAGCTCCACAGGGACCGTCAACCAGCTGCCGTCCGCCGCCAGCGTCGGCTGGATCGGCATGGCCACCGGGTCGTTGTAGGGGTACAGCTCTTCCTGGCGGCCGCTGGCGTCGAACGTCTGACGAAAGTAGCCCTCTTGATAGAGCAGGCCCACCGCGACCAGCGGCACGCCGAGGTCGCTGGCGGCCTTGAGGTGATCCCCGGCCAGCACGCCCAGGCCGCCGGCATAGAGCGGGATCGCCTCCCCGATGCCGAACTCGAGGCTGAAGTAGGCGACGGGGCGCGACAGGTCTCCGGTTCCGCCGTCCAGCGCGGGCGCGGCTTCCAGGTAAGCGCGCCTGGCCGCCAGGATGCGCTCGAGGTCGCGGCGGAAGGCCGGGTCGGAAGCCATCGCCGCGAGGCGGGCGCGCGACACGTTCTGCAAGAGCAGCCACGGGTTGGCGGTCGCCTCCCAGGTCTCGGGGTCGAGCGCCCGCCACAGATGATCCGCGTCGTGGCTCCAGGTCCAGCGCAGGTCCAGCGCCAGCTCCGCCAGCGGCTCGATGCCTGGCGGGAGCTCGGGAGGCAAGAACGGGCTTCGGGTCATCCCGGTCAGACCGGCTGGGGCGGCGCGTTCGTCTGGGCGTCGCCGTCGCGGCGCACCGCCTCGATGCTGGCCACGATCTCGACCTCGTCACCGACGACGATGCCGCCGACGTCGAGATCCTGGTTCCAGTGCAATCCGAACGACTGCCGGTCCAGAACCGTGCGCGCCGTGTAGGTCGTTCGCTGGCGCCCGTCGGGCCCGGTCGCGGACGGGCCGGCCTGGGCGCGAATCTCGACGTCGTGGGCGATGCCGTGGAGCCTCAGGACCCCTTCGATGACGATCTCGCCGTCGGGGATCTCCACGTTCGTGCTCTCGAACTCGGCGCGCGGGAAGCGGGTCACGTCCAGGAACTCGCTGGACCGGACGTGCGTGTCGCGCTCGAGATCGTCCGTGGTGATGCTCGCCAGGTCGACCCAGACCCGAACGGTCGAGAGCCACGGCTGCTGGCGGTCGACGAGGAGCGTCCCGCCCCAGCGTTCGAACCGGCCCCGGATCTGCTGCACGACGATGTGGCGGAGCTGAAACCGCAGCGCGGAGCGAGTTGCGTCGATCTCCCACCGCTCGGTCGTCACCTGATCGTTCCCGATCGTCATGTTCATCGGCGGTGCAGGACAGGTGCCAGCGGCGATCGCTGTCCCATCTTTGTCCGTTGCGGCAAGAAGTGCGCGCGCGCGTGAGCCAGCGCAGAAAATTCGCGCGCCGTCCCGTCCAGAGACGACCCGTAGGGCGACGGCGCTACCTGGCGGGCGCGCTGGCCGTCGTGGCACGCGCGATGCTGGTCCCACCTTTGGAAGGAGGCACTTCCATGACCGAGCTCGGTTGGTCTGCGCCCGAAAAGCCGGTGGATGCGGGCGCCGCGCGGCGCGGGATTCTCTGGCAGCACGCGCGCCTGCGGCAGCTCCTCCAGCGGGCACATTCGGTGGCCGACGCGCGGCTGGACGGGGACGTGTCGATCCCCGACGCGGTCGCATCGGCCATCGGAGACGTCCGCTCCGCGATGGAGGTGCATTTGAAGTTCGAGGAGTCGGTCCTCGTGCCGCTGTTCCGGGCTTGGACCAGAGCGGGCCGACCGGCTGGTCGACGAGCACACACGACAGCGCGACATGCTCGCCATGCTCCACGCCGAGGCGTGCCGCCATCCCGAGCTGCCCACCCTGGCCGCCAAGCTGGCCGCCCTGGCCTCGTGGCTGCTGGCCGACATGGAAGAAGAGGAGCGGGCGCTGTTGGATCCAGACACCTTGCGCGACGACGTCGTCGTGATCGACCAGACGACCGGTTGACGCGTTCGTGATCGCGCTGGTTCTTCTTTCGCTGGCCGCTGCGCAGCCCGGGGCAGGATCCGGCCGGTGGTCGAGCACGACTTTTGCAACGGTCCGCGTGACATGATCGCCTGCATCCCGGTCGCGGCGCCCGTTCAGCGGGGCCGCGCGAGCAATGGCCGTTTGGACGAGCACGCGCCGCGCGTGCGCCAGCTCCGGGTGATCCGCGAGATGCTGCGCATGCTCGATACGGTGACGACCGCGGGCCAACACCATCTGATGAACAAGGTGATCGCCTTCGTCGAAGGGCAGGTCGAGCAGGTGGCGGCGAACGCGAGCGGCGCCAGCCGCGCGGCGCTCGCCGAACTGATGGCCCAGCTCAGAAACGATGCGCACGGCCTGGTTCCGGACGCGGCGCGGTTCACGCGTCACACGGAGAGCCTGATCGACCTGCTGGTCGCGGGGGGCGTGTCGCCGGGGGACCGCTGAGGCGGCTCTGGCACCGCGCCTGCAAAGACACCGCGGCACCATGACCATTCTCTGCGCAACGGATCTCTCGTCCCACTCGCGCGCGGCGACGCGCCTGGCGGCCGGTGTGGCTCGGCGGAAGCGCGCGGCCCTCGTGCTCGTGCACGCCGTCGAGCCGATGCCGCTCGCCCCATCCGTGGCGATGGTCGCGGACGCCGCCTGGGCGGGCGAGATGCTCACGACCGCCCAGCGCGATCTCGAGCTGGCGGCCCAGGAGCTTCGGGCGACCGGGTTGACCGTCGAGACGCGCGTCGCGGAGGGTTACGCCGCGGAGGCGATCGTGGCGGCGGCGCGCGAGACGGACGCGTCGTTGATCGTGGTCGGCTCTCACGGCCGCAGGGGCGCGGCGCGGCTGATGCTCGGCAGCTGCGCCGAGAAGGTCGCGCGGACGGCGGACCGCCCCGTGCTGGTCGCCCGGGACCATGCGGCCGACGTCGCGCGGTGGGATTCGTCGGCACCGCTCCGGTTGGCGGTGGCCATCGACGGGTCGCCCGCGACGAAGGCGGTCTTCTACTGGGCGCGTACGGCGGCCCCGGCATCGCCGGAAGACGTCACGCTCATTCGCGTCTACTGGCCGCCGCAGGAGGGCGCCCGCTACGGCATCGACGATCCCTGGCTGGGGAACGACGGCGCGCCTCAGCTGCGGGAGCTCATCGAGCGGGACGTGCGGCAGGCGTCGGCGGCGCTGGCCGGATCCCGTCCTCCGCCCTTGCGCTTGCAGGTCATGGCGCGCGACGGTGGCGAGGAGGTGGCCGAGAGCGCCGCCGCCCTGGGCGTCGACGCGCTGGTCATCGGGATGCCGCGGGGTCGCCGCGGGCACTGGACGCCCGTGTCGCCCAAGGCGGTTCTGCGCGCGTCACGGTTGCCGGTCTTCTGCATCCCCGAAGGCATCGAGCCGGTCGAGCGGCGCATCCCGCGGTTCCACTCGGTGCTGATCGCGTCCGATCTGTCCGAACTGGCGCGGCAGGCCATCTTGCCGGCGTACGGCCTTCTCGCCGGGGGCGGTCAGGCCCACCTCTGCCACGTCTACGAGCGGGAGCGGCCGGCGGCGCGGCCGATGCCCGCCAGCCCTGGCCTGACCGAACGGGAGCGGGCCGACCTGGAAGAGAAGCTGCGCGCGCAGGTGCCGTCCGAGGCAGCCGAGCGGGGGATCGGAACGCACGTCTCGGTGCTGGAAGGGGAATCGGTGGCCGAGGAGATCCTGCAGGCCGCCGAGCGCGTGAACGCCGACGCCGTCGCGATTGCCTCGCACGGACGGTCGGGGCTCGGGCGGCTCGTGCTGGGGTCCGTCGCCGAGGAGATCGCGCGGCGCGCGACGCGCCCCGTCCTCCTCATTCACGCCAAGTCCCCGCCGATCTGACGTTGGGGGATCAGGTATTTGCTGCAGGGGCGGCGGGACCTCGGTAACCTTCGGGCATGAACCAGCTGGATCTGCCGGCGCGCGCGCCCGAGCGGAGCGTCGGCGCGTTGTCCGTCGACGCGCAGTGGGTCGCCGACAAGATGTCCGAGTATGGATTCAAGATGGCCGACCTGGACGCGCTCTATCCGGCCGCGGAAGCGATCGCGACGGAGTGGGCCGCGCGCGGCGACGAGCTGATCTCGATCGACCTCGTGACCGGCGAGATGCGCCGCCGGTTCGGGCTCAAGTTCAGCAACACGGTCCGCCCCTTCCTGGCGCGCATGCTGCGCGACCGCCGCCCCTCGCTGCGCACGAAGATCGAGGTGACCACCACCTCGCGCGGCAAGAACCGGAACGTGAAGGTCGCCATCGACCACCTGAACGTCGTGGCCGTCATCCACCGCGCCGCCGACGGGACCGAGCAGCGGGTCGAGCTCGCGGACATCCCGGCCGCCGTCGAGCGCGTGAAGGCGGCGCAGAAGTCGGCCCGCGCCTCCAAAGAGAAATAGTCCTACGGGCCCGCGATCGGCTGGTAGTGCGACATGTTGGGCGGGCTCTCGAGGAAGGCCTGGAAGTGGCTGCGCCACTGGGGGAACAACGGACCCTGGCGAAATCCGACGGTGTGCGCCTCCAGCGTGTCCCATTCGATGTGCAAGAGGAACGACTCCGGGCTCTCGACGCCTTGATAGAACACGCTGCCGCGGTAGCCGGCGGCGCTGGCGATGACGGCCCGGCCGGCGCGCAGCCCCTCGCGCAAGCGCTCTGCATCGCCACTCTTGGCTTTCAGCAACACGATCTCGACGTACATGACCGGACGATCGCACCGCCCGCGTCGAGCCGTCAACGGAGCGGGCGGTCCCCCAGCGACAGGATCGGGCCGCCGATGCGCTCCTGCCAGAAGGCCCGCTCGTCCGGCCGGTGCGTGACCATCAGGACGGTGCTCTTCTTCTGCGTGCAGAGGGACTCGACCAGGCCCAGGACCCGCGCGCGGTTGTCGTCGTCCAATCCAGAGGTCGGCTCGTCCATCACCAGCAGCGGCGGAACCTTGATCGCCGCGCGCGCGATCAGGATCAGGCGCTGCTGCCCGAACGACAGCTCGCGGAACGCGGCGGTCGGCGAGAGGCCCAGCTCCAGCCAGTCGAGCCAGGCCCTGGCGCGCGCGCGGTGGCTCGGCTCCGGCCGCTGGTAGAGGCCGATGCTGTCGAAGAGGCCGCTCAGCAGGACCTCCTCCACGCTGCCGCCGACGCGGTAGTCGCGGTGCAGGCGCGCGGAGACGACGCCGACGTTCTTCTTGATGTCCCACACCGTCTCGCCGGTTCCGCGGCGGCGGCCGAAGAGGCGCAGGTCGTTGCTGTAGGCCTGGGGGTGGTCGCCCGTGATCATCTCCAGCAGCGTCGACTTGCCGGATCCGTTGGGCCCTTCCACCAGCGTGTGCTGGCCGGCCACGATCGTGAAGTCGAGCCCGTCGAAGACGACCTGGTCGCCGTAGGCGATCCGCCCAGCGACGAGGCGCACCAGCGGCGCTTCGGGATCCATCGCGGGGTACCAGGCGCCCATGTCCACCGGTGGCGGGAGGTGAGGGCGGCGCTGCTGGGTTGCGCGCGTCAGGAATTCGTCCGCCGTCCCGCGGAACGCCAGCTTCCGGTCGGTGACCACCAGCACCTCGCGGACGGACTCGACCGGGAAGGGGAGGGCGCCGGCCTCGAAGGCGCCGACCACCACCACCGGCATGCGCCGGGAGGTCTCGACGATGGCCCTCGCCAGCTCGGGGTGCGCGGCGCGGTCCAGGCCGTCGAACGGGTCGTCCAGGATGAGCAGCGACGGCGCGCGCAGCACGGCCTGCAGCAGCAACACCTTGCGCGCCTCGCCCGTCGACAGGCGCCGGTAGCCGCGCGCGCGCAGCGGCTCCAGTCGGAACGCCGCGAACAGCGAGTGCTGGCGCCCGGCGTCGCCCAGCAGCTGGTCGACGGTGCTGCTGGTGTCGACGCCCTGCTTGAAGTTGCTCTCGTCGGCCGCCAGCTGCGCTTCGTAGAACGCCTGCTGCGACTCGGCCGAGAGCAGCTGCGCGCCCGCCACGCGCGCCGCCAGGGCGCGC
>CAZPUH010000547.1:0-14808 GCA_964589215.1 uncultured Myxococcales bacterium
CGTCACGGACGTGCTGAAGTACGTCAGCTACCAGCGCGAAGAGCTGGTCGCCCGCGTGCGCCGGTTCGCCGAGCTGGCCGTCCGCGCCAGCCGCATGAGCCTCGAGGAAACCCGCAGCATGCTGCGGATGTACGAAGAGGGGCTCGCCGGGTACACGTATTTAGAGCGCGCCTGATCGGCCGCCCATATCCGCGTAAGATAGCGTCATGAACCTGGGAGAGCCCGAGGCGATCGACGCGTCCCTGTCCGATCTCGCGCGCGGCGTGGTCGGGTCGGAGATTCTGCGCATCGCCGCCCAGATCCGGGCGCTGAAGGCCAAGGGCGCCGAGATCTGCAACCTCACCGTCGGCGACTTCGATCCGGCGCAGTTCCCGGCGCCGGCGGCGCTGCTGGACGGGATGCGCGCGGCGCTGGCCGCCGGCGAGACGAACTACCCGCCGTCGGACGGCGTCGTGGCGCTGCGCGAGGCGGTGGCCCGCTACTACAAGGCGCGCCTGGGCCTCGACTACCCCGTCGAATCCGTGCTGATCACGGGCGGGGCGCGGCCGCTGCTCTACGGCACTTATCGGACGGTGCTGGACCCGGGCGACCTGGTCGTCTACCCGGTCCCGTCCTGGAACAATAACCACTACGCGTATCTGTGCGGCGCGCGCGCCGAAGAGATCCCGGTGCGCGCCGAGACGAACTTCTTCCCGACGGTCGACAACCTGCGGCCGCACCTGCGCGCGGCGCGGCTGGTCCTGCTGAACTCGCCGCTCAACCCGACGGGGACGGCGATCGACCCGACGGTGCTGCAGAAGATCTGCGAGGCGCTGGTCGAGGAGAACCACCGCCGCCAGCGCTCGGGCGCGAAGGCGATCTGGCTCTGCTACGACCAGGTCTACTGGCAGCTCGCTTTCGGGCAGACGCGCCACGTGACGCCGCCCGAGGTCTGCCCGGACATCGCCCGCCACACGATCATCCTGGACGCGGCGTCGAAGAGCTTCGCGGCGACCGGCTTGCGCGTCGGGTGGGCCGTGATGCCGCCGGCCGTGCGCCAGCGGATGGCCGACATCCTGGGGCACGTCGGTGCCTGGGCGCCCCGCCCCGAGCAGGTCGCGATGGCCGCGCTGATGAGCGACGCCGCCACGGTCGACGCCTACCTGGCCGAGATGCGCCCGCGCGTGCAACAGCGGCTGGATCGGCTGGCGGCGGCCTTCGGGGCCATGCAGCGCGACGGATATCCGGTCGAGGTCATTGCGCCCCAGGGCGCCATCTACCTGTCCGTGCGCATCGCGATCCCTGGCCACACGAACGAGGCGACCCGGCTGCGCCGGCTCGAGCAGGCGGGCTTCGCGGTCGTTCCGTTCCAGGCGTTCGGGCTGCGCGAGGACAGCGGCTGGTTCCGCATCTCCGTCGGAGCCGTGTCGCTGGCCGAGATCGACGCGGCGCTGCCGCGGGTGCGCGCCGCGCTGTCGAAGTTTTGACCGCCCGCGCGCGCGCCACCGTCGGTGTCCTGGTCGTGGCGGCCGCGCTGCGGGTCGGCCTGTTCGCGTTCGCCGAGAACAAGCACGGAGACGCGCCGATGCGGGCGCTGATCGCCGAACGCCTGGTGCTGGATCCGGCCAGCGCCGGCCAGCCGCGCACCTACTGCCAGTTCGGTCCGCTGCACACGACGTTGATGCGCCCGTTCATCGCGCTGGATCGGAACGCGGCGCGCTCTTCGCGCTATCTGTCGTTGCTGGCGGGGCTGCTCGTGTTCTTCCCGTTCCTGTCGCTCGCCCGCCGGCTGGCGGGTGACACGGGCGCGGCCTTCGCTGCCTTCGTCCTGGCGGTGTCGCCGCTGCACGTGCAGGCGTCGACGACCGCCGCCAGCGAGGCGCTGTACCTGTTGCTGTGGGTCGCGGCCATCGACCGGCTGCTCGCGGCGCTGGAGACGGGGCGGCTGGGCACCTTCGTGGCCGCCGGGCTGCTCGGCTCGCTGGCGGCGCTGACCCGTTATGACGCCTGGCTGGCGTTGCCCATGGTGGCCGGCGCCGTCTGGTTCTTTCGGCGGCGTGCGGGCGCGCCGGTGCCCGCCCGGGGCCTGGTCGCCTACGCGGCGGCGGCCGCGTCGCTGCCCGCCGGCTGGCTGGCCTGGGGGGCGGCGGTCGGCGGCGACCCGCTGTTCTTCGCGCACTACATCTCCGCCGACCACGCGGGGCTGGCCGCCACCGCCGCGGCCCGCTACGGGCCGCTTCTCGGGCGAGCGCGGCAGATCGGGATCTGGGCGCTGGCGTTCGTCGCCGCGATGACGCCGCTGGGCGTCGGGCTGGTGTTCGCCGCCGCGCGCCGGCGGCCCCGCCGCCTGTCGCCGGCGATGGCGGTCACGCTGGTGGCGGCGCTGGGTCCACCGGCGCTCTACCTGGCGCGCGGCCTGGCGACGCAGAGCTTCGAGCCGCTGGCTCGATTCGGCCTGGTCCCCGGCGCGCTGCTGTTGCCGTTCGCGGCGACGGCGCTGCCGCCGGCGCGCCTGGCCGCGGCCCGCTGGGCGGCGTTCCTGGGGGCGCTCGGTTTTTCCGTGGCGGTGTGGCTGGTCGCGACCGCCGGCAGCGGCCGCATCTGGGCCGGCGCCGAGTCGATGGGCGCGCTGACCCGCCTCGACGACGAGGATCGCGCGCTGGCGGCCTACCTGCGGGCCACGCGCCCGCCCGGCGCGCGCGTCATGATCGAGCCGTTTTCTTTCGCGGAGATCGGGATCGCGCACGCGGCCGGCCTCCCCTGGCAAGAGGCGGTGACGCTGACCATCACGCGCACGCCGCGCGCGACGGTGCGCGACAGCTTGCTGTCGACCGGCGCCCAGCTCATCGTCGGCTACGACCGCCCCGGCGGCTGGCCCCGCACGTTGCCCGACTGGCCGCGCGCCGGGCGGAAGACCGGCCAGACTTTCGGGCACTGGATCGTCGTCGGTAGAAACGACCTGCCAGGGTTATAACCGGTTCGTGCTGCCGCTGACCGCGCTGGCTGTCGCCGTGCGCCTGGCCTGGGTCCTGCTGGTCCCCACTCGCCCGGTCGGCGACTTCGCGATGTACCTCGAGTCGGCGCGCTACCTGGTCGAGCACGGCACCCTGGACCCGGAGTTCATCTACATGCCGGGGTACGTCTGGCTGGCCGCCGGCGTCTACGCGCTGGGCGGCGGCCTGCTGGCGGTCAAGATGATCGGGGTGGCGGCCGGTGGTCTGGCCACGGCGGCGGTCTACGGGGCGACGCGCGCCGTCTTCGGGCGGCCGAGCGCGATCGCCGCCGGGCTGCTGTGCGCGCTCTGGCCCGCGGGCATCGCCGTGTCCAGCGTCACGGGCACGGACATGCCGGCCGCCGCGTTGCTGGGCCTGGGCGTCTGGGTCCTGGCGGCGCTGGCGCGGCGCCGCCCGCTGGGGGCGCCTGCGGCGTTCGGGTTCGTGATGGGGCTGTCCGTGTACATCCGCGCCATCGCGCTGCCGCTGATCGGGCTCGCCGCGCTGCACTTTCGCGCGCGGGGCGCCCGCTGGGTTCACGTCGCGACCCGCACGATGGCCGCCGGGCTGATCGCGCTGGTGATGCTGCTGCCCTGGGGCTTCCGCAACCATCGCCGCTACGGCGAGTTCTTCCTGACCGACAGCCACGGGGGCCACACGGCGCTGGTGGGAGCCAACCCGAACTCCGAGGGGACGTACAGCCGGTCGCTGAACCGCCTGTTCTCGGAGGGGACGGGGTACGCCCTCTTCAAGCCGCCCCACCGCGAGTCGGACCGGGTGGCCTACGCGCTGGCCATGCACTGGACCAAGGTCTCGCCCGGGTACGCGCTGGGGCTGCTGGCGGCGAAGGCCGACCGGCTGCTGGGGCGCGAGCGGTCCCTTCTCTACTGGCCGCTCTACCGGCAAAGCGTGCTCCCGCCGGGGAACTGGTTCGACGTCCACCGCGCGGGCGTCGAACGACTGGTGGACGGCTTCTACGCCTTCTTGATGGCGATGGCCGCCGTCGGGGTCGTGGCGGCGGCGGCCCGCCGGAACTGGGCGGCGCTGAGCCTGCTCCCGCTGCCGCTGGCGCTGGCGGGCGTGTACACGCTGTTCTTCGCCGAGGCGCGCTATCACCTGGCGATCGTCGTGTTGCTGCTGCCGTTCGCGGGCGCGGGCGTGGTCTGGACCATCGGCGCCGTCGTCGATGCCGTCTCGCGCCAGTCGTCACGGCGGCGGCTGGCCGCCGAGTCGCTGGCCGCCGCGGCGGCGGTCGCTGTCTTGCTGGTGGGGTGGCCGCAGCTCGCGGCCGCCGGTGAGCGCCTGCGCGCGCGCGACCGCTGGGGGGTCTGCGTCTGCCGGGTGGCCGGCGCGAACCAGATCTGCGACGTCCTGCCGTCGGGGGGGCCGCCGGGCGCCGCGTCGCCCGTGCGCGGCGTCTGGGACGGATTTGGCCTCTCGCTCGCCGCGCCGCGCGCCGGCGCCGCGCTCGATCTGCCGCTGCCGGCAGGGCATCACCGCCTGACGTTCCAGGCCGAGATCGTTCCCGACGGCGCCGGGGCGGGGCTCACCGTCGCCGCAGACGGACAGCCGCCGGTGCAGGCGCCATTTTCCGACGGAACAACCCTAGTGACAGTTCGTGACCTTTTTTCTCATCCCGGCGGAACCCTGCATGTCGAATTCCTGGCGACTCGCGGAATAAGTGACCAAAAACGGCCTCACCAGACCATATGGATCTTGGGAATCGACATTGAGACGGATATCGATTGATGCATAATCGCGCGATGTTTTTACCGAGGCTCGCAGTGCTGGCCGCGGTGGCCGCTTTGCTTGCGGCAGGGTGTGGGGGCGCGACCGACGAACGTCCAGCCAAGTGGTCCTTCATCTCGGCGACCATCACGGAGCCGAGCTGCGCGACCGTGAACTGTCACTCCGAAGTCAGCCAGCGTGGCGGCGTCGATCTGCACGCGCGCGACATCGGCTACTACACGCTGAAGAACGGCTTCTACGTGATCCCGAAGGACAGCGACGGGTCGTCGCTGACATACCTTCTGAACGCGTCCGGCTCGCTGCGGATGCCCCCCGACAATCCTTTGCCCGCCGCCGACATCGCCTTGATCCAGAAGTGGATCGACGACGGCGCGCAAAACGACTGAGCTCGGAGAGCCATGCGACGATTAGTCCTCTACGCGCTCGCGGGATGGGTGTTCCTCATCGGCGGCCGCGCCTTCGCGTACCCGCAGTTTCAGTTCAGCTCCGGGACGACCCGCTGCAGCCAGTGCCACTACGATCCAGCGGGCGGCGGGCTCATCACGTCCTGGGGGCGTGACGAATCGGGCGACACGATCAGCCTGGGCGGCAACGGCGGCTTCGCGCACGGCGCCTGGACGCCGCCGTCATGGCTGGCGCTGGGCGCCGACGTGCGGCTGGCGAGCCTGTACAACAACTCGGGCGGGCCGCAAGGCGCCGAGCTGGCCTCGTTTCCGATGCAGGCCGACGGTTATGCGCGCTTCGCCTTCACGGAGCAGCTGTCGCTGTATCTCGAGGGCGGCATCCGCGGCGACACGCGGCCGGAGGATCCGTCGGTGGGCGGCCGTTTCAGCACCGTCGGCAACCGCTTGATGTCGAACGAGCACTACCTGATGTGGAAGTCGGGCGGCACCGGCCCGTACGTGCGGGCCGGGCGGTTCTACGCGCCCTACGGCCTGCGGTTCGTCGAGCACATCTTCTGGGTCCAGCGCTACACCGGCTACGACCTCTACAACGAGACGTACAACCTGTCGGGCGGGACCGTCCAGGACGAGTGGGAGCTGCACGTCTCGGCGTTCACGCCGCCGCCCGAGAGCTTCCCCGACGCCTTGCAGTCGGTCGGCCGCCGCGAGAGCGGCGTCGCCGCCTACGGCGAGAAGCGGTGGGACGGGACCGGCATGCTGGGTCTGCAGATGCGCCTCGGGTTCGGCAGCGAGGTCAACCGGTACCAGGGCGGCGCCGTCGGCAAGCTGTGGCTCGAAAAGGGCAGGGCGCTGCTGCTCGGCGAGGCGGACATCATCCGCGCCAACGTCAGCGCGGCCTCGGCGGGCGAGACCCAGCTGGTCACCTACCTGGGCGTGAACCTGTTCCCGCGGCGCGGCTGGATGGTGGGCCTGGCCCACGAGCTCTATCAGGAAGACCTCTCCGTCAAGGGAACGGCGCACGACGCGTTCGACCTGGAGATCAACTTCTTCCCGTGGGCCCACTTCGAGCTGCTGGCGCTCGGGCGCTACCAGTTCACGGGCACGGGCGGCGCGAGCGAGCCGTCGGCGTCGATGTTCATGCTGCAGCTTCATTACTACCTGTGAGACACCCCATGCGAGCACCCCACTTCCGTCAACCCGCGATGCTGTCCGGTCTGGTGGGCGCGGTGGCGCTTTTCGGCCTGGCCTCCTGCTCGACCACCGTCGCCTCCGCGCCCTCGCAGCCCGCCTTCGACTCGGACGTGCGGCCGATCTTCATGGCCCACTGCGTCCGTTGTCACGGAGCCGGGGACGCCTTGAACGTTCCGACGAACCCGACCGGGCCGGACGCGGCGGTTCCCGCCAACATCAACGTCACGATGTACCGCAGCTACAACCTGTACCTGAACCAGTACGCGCTGGACAACGGCCAGTGCGGGGGCGGGGGCGACGGCGGCACTCAGAGCGGTTGCAAGTACGGTGCTTTGAAGTGGGCTGGCCTCATCTGGAGCTCGCTGACGGCTCCGGCGAGCTCGGCGACACACATGCCGCCCGCGCCCGCGCCCGATCTCGACGACTGGGAGAAGGACGTCATCCACAACTGGACGAACGAGAAGCCGACCCCGGTCTGCTCGAACGCGTCGGATCCGGATCCGACGATCTGCCCGCCGGGGTCGTGACCGGCTAGAGCTCGCCGGAGCCGCCGCGGGCGTGACCGTGCTCGCGGTGGCGGCCGCGCCGGCGTTCGTGGTGACGGCGGTGGTGGTGCGGGCGGCGCCCCTGGAGGCCGTGCACCGACGCGGCGGCCGGGCGCTCGAGGCCCGGCGCAGCCGACGACATCGCGAACAGAAGGAGAGCCAAGCCGAGAGCGCGCGCCATCATGTGATCATGACTTTAGGCGCGCGCGCCGCTGCTCCGCAAATAACGCTCACCTGCCGGTCGCGCGGGCGAGCGCTACGTCGGACAGCACCAGCTCGTACTGGGCGCGAATCAGGTTCAGCCGGGCCTGCGTCAGCTCGGACTGGGCCTGCAGCAGGTCGGTCGTCGTTTGCGTGCCGGCCTTCACCGCCGCGTCGGTGACCCGGTAGGCCTCCTCCGCGCTGGCGACCGCCTTTTCGGCGCTGCCGACGGCGCCGCGCGCGGCGTCGCCCTGGGCCAGGCTGGCCGTGAGCTCCGATTCGATCTGCCGCTCGAGCATCTCGCGGTCCCGTTGGGCGGCCTCGGCCTGGATGGCGGCCGACTTGCGCTGCAGCGCGGTCGCGCCCCACTCCCAGATCGCCCAGTTCGCCTTGAGCCCGACGTAAGCCGAGTTCTTGGGCGCGAACTGCTGTCCGTCGGTGCGGACGTAAGCGGCTTCGAAGTCGATGTCCGGCAGCAACGCGAAGCCGCTCGCGCGGCGCTGGCGCTCGGCCGCCGAGACCAGGTGCGCGTACTGCACCAGCTCCGGGCGGCGCTGAGCCGCCAGCGGCAGCAAGGACCCCAGCGTGCCGGCCGCCTTCGGGCTGCGCGCCGCGTTCAGGCGGTCCGTTGGCTCGACCAGCGTGAAGTCCGCGGCATCCGCCGGCGCGAGGCCGATGGCGGCGAACAGCTGGGCGCGCGCCGTCTGCGCCTGGCTGCGCGCCTCCAGCGCCTGCTGCTGGGCGTTCGCGACGGCGACCTCGATGCGCAGCAGGTCGGCGTTGGTGATGACCCCGCTGGCCAGCCGCGCCTTGGCGACCGTCACCTGGTCGCTGAGCTCGCGGATCGACGAGGCGGCGATCTGTTCCAGGGCCTGCGCCTCGAACACCCGCAGGAACTGGGTCTCGACGGTGGCCCGCAGATCGGACTCGGCGGCCGCGACCTGCGCTCGCTGGGCCGCGCTCTGCTCGGCCTGGGCCGTCTGCTCGTCGTTCGCCCGCAACAGGCCGACCAGCGGCTGGGCGCCCGCCGCCACGAACGTGTTGGTCTTCTGGTCGCGAACGGTGAAGGCCATGGGACCGAACGCCACCGCGAACGGCGCGTTCCAGTACTGGGCCTCGTCGCTGACGTGGATGGACGGCAGCATGCGCCGCCCCGTCGAGGTGGCCAGCACCTCGCCCGACTCGGCGCGGGCGCGCGCGGCAGCCAGCCGCGGGTTCGACCGCAGCGCCAGCGCCACGGCCTCGTCGATGGTCAATGTCCGCGACGCCGCATGTGCCAGGCCAGTCGTCGCCACCAGCGCCGCCACCGCGGCGCAAATCCGGATCCCCTTGTACATGGCGGCTACTTTCGCACGTCGACGGTGACGTCGGCGGACAGGCCTGCACGAAGATCGACGTCGCCGGGCAGATTCGTCCAGGCGATGCGCACCGGGACCCGCTGGACGACCTTGACGAAGTTTCCGGTGGAGTTGTCGGCGGGCAGCAGCGAGAAGCTGGCCCCCGTGCCGCCCGCCAGGCTCTCGACCTTCCCGTCGAAGGTGCGGCCGGGCAGGGCGTCGATCTCGATCTTGGCGGGCTGCCCGACCTTCATCTGCCCGACCTGCGTCTCCTTGAAGTTCGCGATGACGTAGGTCGTGGTCGGCACCAGCTGGATCAGCGGCTGCCCGACGGTGACCAGCTGCCCGGCGTGAACCGTCAGCTTCGACGCGAACCCGTCCGCAGGCGCCGTGACCTTGGTGTACCCCAGCTGCAGCTTGGCCAGCGCCAGCGCCGCCTCCGCCGAACGGATGCGCGCGTTCGCGAGATCCGCGTTGGCGCGCGCGGCCGCGATCTGGGGGGCGACCGGGGCGCTCTGGCTGACGCGCCCGCGCGCCTCGCCGACGCGGCTCTCGGCGCTGCGGCGCGTGTCCTCGGCCAGCGCCACCTGCGCCTCCGCCTGGGCCTTGGCCGCCTTGGCGGCGTCGAACGCGATCTGCGCGGTGTCGAGCCGCTCTTGCGGGACGGCGTTCGCGGCGCGCAGCGAACGCGCGCGCTCGAGGTCGATCTCGGCCTTCTTCAGCTCGGCGTCGGCCCGCGCCAGGTCGGCGCGCGCGGCCTGCATCTGCGCCGTCGCGCTCTGCACGCCGGCCGCCGACCCGCTCAGCGCGGCGCGCGCCGTGGCGAGCCCGCCCTTCGACGTCGCCTCGACGATCTCGACCTGCGCCTGGGCCGCTTCGGCCTGGGCCTTGGCGGTCGCCAGCTCGGCCTCGGCCTGCTGCACGCGCGCGTCGTAATCGCTGGGATCGATCTCGATCAGCAGGTCGCCCCGCTTGACCCGCTGGTTCTCGACGATGTTGACCCGCGTGACCTGACCGGCCACGCGCGTCGCGATGGGGACCATGTCGGCGGCCGTCTGCGCGTCGTCGGTCTCCTCGCGGCCGGCGGTCGCCACCATGTAGATGCCGATGCCCGCCAGCACCAGGGCCAGGATGACGCCCAGGATCAGGAACGGGCGGCGCTTGCGCTTGACCGGCGCGGCGTCGGCCGACGGGACGACGATTGCCGGCGACGAGGCCGGCGCTTCCGCGGGTGCTTGCGCGGTGGTGATTCGACTCTTGGTGGTGGTTGCGGCGCTTTCCATGGTCCGTGTCCGTTTCTTTCTGCTTGGCGTCAGTGCAGGTCGACCTTGCGCCCGCGCATGTTGGCGGGCGCCTTCAACAAGAAGGCGAAGGGGATGACGAACAGGAACGCCACCCCGGCCAGCACGAACATCCGTTCGAAGGCCAGCAGCATCGCCTGTCGCGTGATCATGCCGTCCAGCACGCGCGTGGTCGCGGCCTGCGCGGCGCCCGGGTTCAGGCCGCGGGCGACCAGCGCCGACTGGATCATGCCGACGCGCTGGATGACCTCCGGGCGGCCGGGGACCAGGTGCGACAGCAGCCCGACGCGGGCCGACTGCTGGAAGTGCGGCAGCAGCGTCGCGAAGGCGGCCAGCCCCAGCGAGCCGCCGATCTGCCGCAGCAGCGAGTTCAGGCCGGTCGCGTCCGTGAGGCGAAAGCGCGGGATGCTGGCCAGCGCCACCGTCGTCAGCGGCACGAACAGCGCGGCGAAGCCGAACCCCTGCAGCACGATGGCCGCCATGACCGAGTGGGCGCCCGTGTCGAGGGTGTAGTGCGACATCTCGTAGGCGCTCAGCGCGACCAGGACGACGCCCAGCATGACCAGGATGCGCGGCTGCACGTAGTTGTAGAGCCGGCCGACCAGCGGAATCGCGACCATCATCGCCAGCGCGCGCGGCATCAGCGCCGTCCCCGACTGGATCGCGGAGAACCCCAGCAGCTCCTGCATGAACAGCGGCAGCAGGAACGTGATGGACATCAGGATCGCGAACATCATCGCGCCGATGAGCGTCCCGGACAGGAACACCTTGTCCTTGAACAGGCTCAGGTCGACGGCCGGCACGGGCGCCGTCAGCTCGCGCACGACGAAGGCCGACAGCAGCAGGCCGGCGCCCACCGTGCAGACCGCGACCGCCGTGGAGGCGAACCAGTCGTTGCGGCTCCCTTCTTCCAGCACGTACTGCAGCGAGGCCAGCCCGCCCGTCATCAGTACGACGCCGATCCAGTCCAGGTTCTTGCGCTGCTCGGCGGCGCGCTCGTAGTTGGCGCGGCGGATGTCCTCCGGCTCGTGCACGAAGCGGGTCACCATGAAGATGCCCAGCAGGCCGATCGGCAGGTTGATGTAGAAGATCCAGGGCCAGTTCAGGTTGTCGATGATGTAGCCGCCCAGCACGGGGCCGGCGGCGGGGCCGACGACGACGGCCAGCCCGAAGAGGGCCATGGCCATCCCTTGCTCCTCGGGGGGGAAGGTCTGCCGCAGGATCGCCTGCTCCGTCGGCTGCAGCGCCCCGGCCCCCAGCCCCTGCAGCGCGCGGCACGCCACCATCACCGGCAGCGAGCGCGCCAGCCCGCACAGCGCCGAGCCGATCACGAACAGCGCCAGCGAGAACAGATACACGCGCTTCTGGCCGAAGAAGCGCCCCAGGAACGCCGTCAGCGGCATCACGACGACCGTCGCGATGACGAAGCCGGTGGTCACCCAGGTCATCTCCTCGACCGTGGCGCCCAGCGAACCCGAAAGGTGCGGCGTCGCGACGGCAACGATCGAGGTGTCGATCGCGCCCATCAGCGTGCCGAAGGTGACCGACAGCGTGACCAGCCACTTGTTGACGGGCGCGCGCGCGGGCGCCGCCACGTACGTGCCGGCGACGGCGCTCATGCGGCCACCCCCTCGAGGAAGGCGCGCACCACGCGCCCCGCGTCGGCGGACAGCGACTGGTCCACCTCGTCCACGACCAACCCGCGCATGACCAGCGACCGGATCATGCCCATCAGGAAGAAGGGAGCCAGGTCGGCCACGTCGGCGCGAAGGGCCCTCTCGCGCACGCCCTGGCTGGTGACCTTCTCGACGCGCGCGTAGATCTCGCGCATCTTGTCGCGCATCGTTCCGTTGGCGGTCGGGAACGTCTTCTGGTACTGCCCGATCTCGCCCTGCATCGCGATGCGCATGAATTTTCGGTGCTGCTCCCAGTGGCCGAGCATCGCCCCCACCAGCGCCTCGAGCCGCTCGCCGAACTTCTGCCCCTCGCTCTGCTCGAGCGTGGCGTCGACGTGAGCCAGCAGCTCGGTGAAGCGGGCGGCGGCGAGCCCACCCAGCAGCGCCTCGCGATCGGCGAAGTGGTTGTAGAGGGTGCCGACCGACACGCCGGCGCGCGCGGCGATCTCGCCCATGTGCGCGGCGTGCAGCCCGGCGTCGGCAAAGACCTCCTCCGCGGCCGCCAGGATCGCCTGCACGGTCGTCTCGCGGAACCGCTCCCTCAGGCTGGGCGCCGGGGGCCGTTCAGGGTTTGAACGGTCATTCATTGTCTGAATATATCGGTCATTTCATGAACGACGTCAAGGGTCGCGGATGAGATGCCGCCATTTTCCGTCGGTTGCGCGAGGCCGATCGCGTCAGCTCTGCGACGCGGAGGCCGGCCAGGCGCCGCCGAGCAGCACCGGCTCGGGCGCCAGCGTGATCCCCAGACGGTCGTGCACGCCGGCCACGATGTCGGCCGCCAGCGCCAGCAGCTCGGCGGCCCGCGCGCCCCCGAGGTTCACGAGCGCCAGCGCATGAGCCGTCGAGATCCCGACCGGGCCGCGCCGGAGCCCCCTGGGGAAGCCCGCCTGCTCGATGAGCCAGCCGGCGGAAAGCTTCACGCGACCGGGTCCGGCCGCGAACCGGGGCATCGCCGCGCCGGCCGCCCCGGCGCGCCGGGCCACCTCGTCCGCCACGGAGGCCTGCACGACCGGGTTGGTGAAGAACGATCCGGCGCTGCGCCGGTTGGGATCGTCCGCCCGGATGACCATGGATTTGCGGCCGCGCAGGGCCAGCACGGCGGCGCGCGCGTCGGCCAGCGTGGGGGCAGTCGCGCCGGCCAGCGCCGCGGCCAGCTCCGGATAGCGCAACGCCGGCGGGGCTCCAGGCCGCAGAGCGAAGGTCACGGCCAGGACCACGAACGCCTGGGGCTCGCGCTTGAACCGGCTGTCACGGTAGCCAAAGCCGCAGTCCGCGGCGGGCAGCTCGCGCACCTGCAGCGTCGCGCGATCCAGCACGCGCACCGACCGGATCGTGTCCGCGACCTCCTGTCCGTAGGCGCCCACGTTCTGAATGGGCGTCGCGCCGGCCAGCCCCGGGATGCCTGACAGGCACTCGAGTCCGCCCAGCCGGCGCGCCACCGTCTGGGCGACCAGCGCGTCCCACGGTTCGCCGGCGGCCGCGGTGAGGGTCACCGTGCCGTCGGGCGCGGCGTCGAAGCGCAACCCGCGCGGCGCCACGCGGATGACCAGACCGTCGAACCCCGCGTCCGCCACCACGACGTTCGAGCCGCCGCCCAGGATCGCCACCGGCAGCTCGCGCGCCGCCGCCCAGCGCAGCGCCGCGACGACGGCAGCCTCGTCGGTCGCCTCCGTGAAGTGGCGCGCGTCGCCGCCCACCTCCAGCGTCGTCAGCGGCGCCAGCGGCACCCGATCGCGTATCACGCCGTCAGGATAGCCGGGATCCCGCTGTCAGGTCTTTTCGGGCTGCCAGAGCGGCTCCGCCTCGCCGTAGACGCGGGCCGCGTGGCGGCTCATCACGAAGAGCGCGTCGGACAGGCGGTTCACGTAGGGAATGATCGCCGGGCTGATCGGCTCCGCGTCACCGAGGCGAACGATGAGGCGCTCGGCGCGGCGGCAGACGGTCCGGGCCAGGTGCAGCGCGGCGGCGACGCGCCCGCCGCCCGGCAGCACGAAGCTGCGCAGCTCGGGGAGGTCGGCGTTCCAGGCGTCGATCTGCTCTTCCAGCGCCTTCGTGTGCCGCTCCTCGATCACCGGCTGGGTGGGGCGGCGATCCGCCTGCAGGGTCGCCAGGTCGCTGCCCAGGTTGAAGAGCTCGTTCTGGATGCGCAACAGCAGGTCGGCCAGCGCCGCCGCGCCGTCGGGCGCGCCGGGCTGCGACAGCACCGTGCGCGCCAGGCCCAGGCAGGCCGACAGCTCGTCGATCGTTCCGTACGATTCGATGCGCAGCGCGTCCTTTCGGACCTTCTGTCCACCAACGAGCCGCGTGTCGCCTCCGTCGCCCGCCTTGGTGTAGATCCGGTTCAACCTGACCATGTCCGCCTCATACCAGGAAGCCGCCGCCCTGTTCAAACCGCGGCCCCGCGCGATCCTGTTCGACGCCGGCTTCACGCTGACCTTTCACGACGGCGAGCGCATCGCGGCCTACGCGGCGCAGGCCGGCGTCGCGGCCGAGGCGCGCGCGCTGGAGGGCGCCGAGCGCGCCCTGCGCGAAGAGCTGCGCGAAACGCCGGGTGTGGTCATGCGGACGCACCACGACGGGGGCTTCAGCTGGCATCACCAGATGTACCGGCGGCTGCTCGAGCTCTCTGGAACGCGCGGCGATCCGGGCTCCCTGGACGCGGCGGCGGCGACGATCCTGCGCGAGCATCGTCTCAGCAACGCCTGGCGGCGCATCGGCTCCGGCGTGCGCGAGTCGCTGGAACGCCTGCGCGCCGCCGGCCTGAAGCTGGCGATCGTCTCGAACAGCGAGGGGACGCTGGAACAGATGCTCGTCGAGATCGACCTCCGCAAGCTGTTCGAGGTCGTCCTCGATTCGGCGGTGGTCGGCTTCACCAAGCCCGACCCGCGCATCTACCATCTGGCGCTCGAGCGGTTGGGCGTCTCCGCCGGCGAGGCGATCATGGTCGGCGACTCACCCTCGGCGGACGTCGACGGCGCCCAGGCGGTCGGCATCCGCGCCGCCCTCATCGACCCCTACGACTTCTACCCCTGGTCGCGCGCGCCACGCTTCAAAGACGTGGCGGCGCTGACCGAGGCTCTTCTGACGTCTGTCGGGACCGCTCGCTAGGCGAGCGCGTCCTTGGCGGCCTTCACGGGGCGCGCCTTCAACACCTTGCGGGCCGGCTTGGCCTTGATCGTGATCGGCTCCTTCGTGAAGGGGTTGATGCCCTGCCGCTCCTTGGTGGCCGGCTTCTTCACGACGACGAACTTGGCGAATCCGGGCAGCACGAAAATCCCGTTCTTCTTCAGCTCTTTGTGGCCGACAGTCGCGAGCGACTCCAGCACCTGGGCGACGTCCTTGCGGGCCAGCTTGTCCTTGTGGGCGTCCGCGATCGTCTGAATGATCTGGGACTTCGTCAGAACCTTCGCCATGTCGTTCTCCTTTGCA
>CAZPUH010000548.1:0-2298 GCA_964589215.1 uncultured Myxococcales bacterium
GGCGCTGCTGGACCTGGCCGACAAGAACGGGTTCGACTTCACCACGCACCTCGCGGCCTACCCGCACAAAGTGCTGTTCCTGCGCAGCGACCTCGACACGGCACACACGCTGGAGAGCCAGCAGCAGATGGCCGCGCACTATGCGGACGCCCAGATCATCACGATCCCGGGCGCAGGCCACGAGATGATCTACGAGGCGCCGGACGTCTACCTGGCGCACGCGCGCGACTACTTCCGGACCATCGGCTTCACGGGGGCGGCGCGATGAGCCGGCGGGGTGGGGCAAGGCTGGCCGCGGCCAGTGGCGTTCTGCTCTTCTCGATGCTGCTCGCCTGGCGCGCGGGGGCGCACGAGGTGAACCTGGCGCGCCTCGACGAGGGGCCGGCGAACCGCGTGTACGTGCGCACCGGCGCCGAGTGGGCCTTCGTCGCGGGCGTGGGCTACGCGCGCACCGTCTCCGTCGGCCAGCGCCGGCTCGTGCTGCTGGGCGAGCTGACGGCGCCCTGGGCGGCGCCGGACGCCTCGGACTATCAGGTCCGCGCGGGTGCGCTGGCGCCCATCGCCGGCTGGCGGCGCTGGCAGCTGGCAGGCTCGCTGGAGCCGACGGTGCGCGGCACGAACAACGACCTCGGCCGCATGACCAGCCTGGGCGCGTACGCCGGCGTCGTCGGCGGCTACTACACGCAGCGCTGGTTCGCGGCGGGCGAGCTCGGCTTCGACTACGCGGTAACGACGCACATCACGCAATCGCAGCTCTACCGCGACACCGTGTACGAAGGCGCGCGCGACGGCTGGTACGTCAACCCCGGCGGAAATTACCGCCTGGGTGGGCAGGCCGGCGCCTCGTTCGGCCGTTACGAGCTGGCCGCACGCGGCGGCGTCCTGCGGGACATGCTCGGTCACCAGCCGATGTTCCCGTACTACGCAACGCTCGCCTTCTCGACCAGCTGGTGAGCGTGGCGCGCCACGCAGGCGCCCGGCGAATTCGACAGCCTGCGGTCGTCGGGCGAAAATGGGCTCCATGAAACGAGCTCTCGTGGTCTGCGTTCTCGTCGGGGGCGCAGTTGGCTGTGGCGGAGGCGGGCATTCGGGCGGCGCCGGAGGCGCTGCGGGCGCGGGCGGCATGGCCGGTAGCGGGGGAGTCGCCGGCGGGACCGCGGGGACCGGCGGCACCGCCGGAGCGGCGGGCTCCACCGACGACGGGGGCGCCGGCGGCACGGCGGGGATTGGCGGAGCCACCGGCAGCGCCGGGATGGGCGGAGTGGCCGGCAGCGCCGGGGCCACCGGCGCCGGCGGGATTGGCGGCGGGCCGGCATGCATCGCGGCCGGGCAAGGCGACAAGGTGGAGTTTGCGATCGTCGGACCGGACGCGATGCTCGCCAGTGCACCCGCGACCGCCACGGTGTCGGTGTCGAGCATCGACAGCTGCGCGCAGGTGACGTGTCCGCAGTTCGTCAGCCTGGTGTCCTCGGGATGGATCACCGCCGCGGCGAGCCGGTTCACCTTGACGGCTCCCGGGCCGCAACAGTGGACGGTTTACCTGCGCGACTCGGTCATGCCGCCCGACCTGATCAAGGTCGGAGACATGTTCGACATGACGGTCAAAGCCGGCCGCAATTCGACGTTCTACTCGACCGTCGACCAGACGCTGGTGCTCTCTCGTGGCGGCAACTTGATCCTCTTCGCTGCCGGCCTCGAAAAGTCGTTCGCGCTCACGACGCCCAATCTCGATGGTTTCGGGATCCAGGTCTCCGATGGCGGCGCGTTCACCTGCCAGGACGGAACGTCCAGCCCGTGCACCGCCCGGCGCCACGCGGCGCGCGTCTCCGTCGGTAACGACAGCGCGACGCTGGGCGAGGGCCAGTCGTCGAACGTCGGATGGCTCTCGTTCACCAACGCCAGCTTCACAGAGCTGGACGACGCCGGCGGCTGCGACGCACTGTCGCCCACCGTCATGGCTGGCTTCCGGCTGCCGTAGCGGGTTGACCGGAAAGGAAGCGCTTCTCGACTCGCGCAGGTGTGGTCATGAAGCGAAAACCCGAGATCGGTTGCCTCGGGTCGTCCGAAATAGTTAAGAATAGTCACTTATGCGGCGACGACCCGACGGCTCTGGTCTGTCCCTGTCCATGGGCCGTCACTCGCTGGGGCTCGCCGTCGCCGCCTGTCTCGCCGCGATAGGTTGCGGGTCCGGCGGCGGCCCCCCGGGCGGGGCCACGGGCGGCGCGACCCCGAGCGGGGGCAGCGGGAGCGGGTCAGGCGGCAGCACCGGAGGCGCGACAGGCGGCGGGACGGCGAGCG
>CAZPUH010000549.1:0-4687 GCA_964589215.1 uncultured Myxococcales bacterium
CAGCGCGCGCTTGTGCGCCGCCGCCCAGGACCCCACGGAGTTCGAGGCGCGCGTCCAGAAGTCCAGGAACTGGTCCGGCTGCTGGAGCTCTTTCTTGTCGATCTTACGCTTCGGCACGCGCCCGGGAGATAACAGACCCCCTGCGTCGGGTCAAATGGGCCGGGACCCCGGCCATGGGCCCCGGGTATGATGCCCGCGCTTGAGACCGAGACTCGGGGCGGTGTTGGCCTTCCTGCTGGCGGCGGCGCCGTTCGGCCGCGCGCGCGCGATCGGCCGGGACGAGTGGCAGGCCGCGGCGCGCCTGGGGACCGCCGTCGTGCACGTCGACGGGCGCAGCCCGTGGGGCGAGGCGGCCGGGCTGGACCTGGAGTACGGCGTCGCCGACGCGTGGGCGCTCCGGTTGTCGGCCGAGGGGTCGATCCAGGGCGTCGACAAGACGGCGAAGCCGATGCTGCCGGGCGGGAGCATCACCACCGAGGCGCTGCTGGCGGGCATCTGCTACACGATCGACGTCTTGCGGCTGGTCCCGTACGCCGACCTCGAATTCGGCGTGGCCCGCATCGGGGGCGCCGTCCTCGTGCCCCAGTCGATGTTCGTGTCGGAGCTGGGGCTGGGCACCGACTACTACCTGAACCCGCGCTGGCGCGTCGGCGTGAGCTTCCAGTACCTGTATCGGCCCCAGGATCTGCTGTCGAACCCGCAGGGGCTGGGGAACTCGCCGTTCATCTTTTCGGCGACCGCGCGGCTCGCGTTCGGCTTCTAGACCGCTCTTTCTCGGGAACCGCCGAAGGCGGCGCCGGACGGTTCTTCTGCTTGTGCGCGCGCAGCGCCAGGCGGACCGGCGTCCCCTCGAACCCGTAGGCCTCGCGCAGGCGGTTGATGAGGAAGCGGCGGTAAGGGTAGCCGACCTCGGCCGGGTGATTCGTGCTGATGTAGAAGGTGGGCGGCCGCACCCCGGCCTGCGTCGCGTAGTAGATGCGGACGTGGCGCCCGCCCCGGCCCGCGGGCGGCGGCTTGTGGGCGACGATGTCCTCCAGCAGCTGATTGAGCTCACCCGTCGTCACCCGGCGCGAGGCCTGGGCCAGCACGCGCGAGGCCTCGTTCAGGATGCCGGTGACGCCCGCGCGCGTGACGGCCGACGTCAGCAGGATCGGCGCGTAGCGCAGGAACGACAGCGCCTCCCGCGTGGACTCGATCTTGGCGTCGATCTCCGCGCGGCCGACCAGGTCCTTCTTGTTCAGCACCACCAGCGCGCAGCGGCCCGACTCCTCGATCAGCGACGCCAGCCGCGCGTCTTCGGCGGTTGCGCCCATGCGCGCGTCGATCACCCGCGCGGCGACGTCGGCGCGCTCCAGCTGATCGCGGGCCATCTTGGCGGCGACGTGCTCCGTCAGCGTGTCGATGACGCGGCGGCGCCGCATGCCGGCCGTGTCGACCAGCAGGTACTCGCGCCCGCCGAACGACAGCGGCGTGTCGATCGGATCGCGGGTCGTGCCGGGCTGGTCGTGGACCAGCACGCGCTCTTCGCCCAGCAGCGCGTTCACCAGCGACGACTTGCCGACGTTCGGCTTGCCGATGAACGCCAGCCGCAGCGGGGCGTCGGCCTCGGCTTCGGCGCCGCCGTCGGTCGGTCTCGGCCCGGGCTGGCGCGCGGTCTTCGGCAGCCGCGCGACGACCGCGTCCAGCAGGTCGCCGATGCCGCGCCCGTGGCTGGCGGAGACGGGGAACACGTCGGGGAATCCCAGGCTGTAGGCTTCCGTCGCCGCGGCTTCGGTCTTGTCGCTGTCCACCTTGTTGGCGGCGACCAGCACCGGACGCCCGGATTCGCGCAGGACCTTGGCGACGTCCTCGTCGACGCCGGTCACGCCTTCGCGCGCGTCGACGACGAACAGCACGAGGTCCGCCTCCTCCAGCGCGCGCAGCGATTGCTGGCGCATGGCGCCCAGGATGCCGGCGGCCGACGGATCCAGCCCGCCGGTGTCGACGACGCGGAAGCGCGCCGGCCCCCAGTCCGCGGTGCCGTAACGCCGGTCGCGCGTGACGCCCGGCATGTCCTCGACCAGCGCCGGACGCCCGCCCACCAGGCGGTTGTACAGCGACGACTTGCCGACGTTCGGCCGCCCGACCAGCGCGACCAGCGGAAGATCGGCGTCGCTCACGAGTCGGCCCGATAGCCCAGCGCGGCCAGCGCGTTCGGCGAGCTGGTCCAGTCCTCCTCGACCCGCACCGTCAACTTCACGTGGGCCGGCCGCTGCAAGAGCTCGCTGATGGCCAGCCGCGCGCGCGTGCCGACGTCTTTGATCATCGCGCCCCCCTTGCCGAGGACGATGGCCCGTTGCGTGTCGCGCTCGACGACGATGCTCGCCGAGATGACCACGTCGGTGGCCCGCTCTTCCCACTGGTCGATGACGACCGCGAT
This sequence comes from uncultured Myxococcales bacterium, assembly GCA_964589215.1. Classification (GTDB taxonomy): domain Bacteria; phylum Myxococcota_A; class Polyangia; order Fen-1088; family Fen-1088; genus JADGRB01. The sequence continues at coordinate 2,420 of CAZPUH010000549.1, forward strand.
CGCGTACGGCACCTCCTGGCGCAGGCTGACGAAGAGCTGCTCGCGAATCAGCTCCGCGGCCAGGAACCTCTCGGTGCGGTCGGTCAGCTGGTCCGGATCGAAGAGCGGCGGCCCCTCCGGCAAGAGGTCCCAGAGCTCGTTCACCAGGCGATCGACGTTGGTCCCGCGGGTCGCCGACAGCGGGACCAGCGCGCGGAGCTCGGGGCGCTTGCTCCATCGTTCCAGCGTCGGCAGCAGCGCGCCCTTGTCCTTGATCGTGTCGGCCTTGTTCAGGCCCAGGATCACGGGGCGGCCGGCGTCGGCCAGGCCCTTCAGGATCCGCTCCTCGACGTCGCCGGGGCGATCGACGGAGGCCTCGACGATCAGCAGCGCGGCGTCGATGTCGGGGATGAGGCCCAGCGCCTCGCCGACCATGAAGCGGTTCAGCTCTTTCTTGGCGCCGTGGACGCCGGGCGTGTCGACAAAGACGATCTGGCCGCGGTCGCCGTTGTAGACGCCCGTGATCCGGTTGCGCGTCGTCTGCGGCTTGGGCGTGACGATCGCCAGCTTTTCGCCGACGATGCGGTTGAGCAACGTCGACTTGCCGACGTTGGGCCGGCCCAGGATCGCAACACGGCCGGCTCGGCTGGGGCTTTTCATCGCGCCGGTTTATATAGATGTGATGCTCTCCGGAGTCATGCGCATTCTGGGGGTGGCGGCGCTGGGAGGCCTCTGTGGGTTGATTCCCGTCCCGGCCTGGGCCGCGGATCCGGCGCCCGCGGCAGCGCCGCCCGCCGCGTCACCTGCCCTGCGGCTGGCCCAGGGGGCCGACGGAGCGCTGGAAATCCGGTCCGGCGCCGCGCTGATCGCGCGGGTCCCGCTGAAGACGCCCGCGCTGCGACGCGGGCAGCCGTCCCTGCGCGAGGTGGACGTCGACGGGCACCGCGTCGCCGAGCTGCGGGTTCCGGTGCGCGGCGCATCCGGCGCCGAGGTCTGGCTGGGTGAGCTGGATCGCCCCGACCACCGCCCGATCTGGGCCGGGCTGACGGGCGCGCGCGACGCCGACGGGGAGACGTCGATCTGGGTCGAGGTCACGCCCGACCGGGTGATCGAGTACCAGACGGCCGCCCAGGTGCAGCGGTGCGACGGCGCCCCGCCCCGGCTTTTTCCGCGCGCGTATGACTTCGCGGCCGGCCGCTTTCGCCCGATCCTCTCGCCGCTGCCGCCCCCCGCCCCCACGACGCTGGTCGCGCGGCGGGGAGATCCGGCGATGCCGGCCGGCCGCCCGCTGGCCGACTTCCACTTCGTGGGCGCCTCCACGACGCGGGGCGCGGGCGCCGACGCGCGGGCCCTGACGGCGCCGCTGGAGATCGACGACGGCAACCCCGCCACGTCCTGGGCCGAGGGGCTGGGCGGCGACGGACGGGGCGAGTTCCTGACCGCGCGCGCCGCCGCCACCGGGTACGCCGTGCGCGGCCTGCGCATCTTCCCGGGTGACGGGGCCAGCTTCGCGGCTCTGCGGGCGCACAACCGCGTGAAGAAGCTGCAGGTGGCGTTCGGGCCGGCGCCCGAGCAGCGCTTCGACGTCGAGATCGCGGGCGACCCGGCGAGCAGCGAGGCGCACTGGCGCGACCCCTACTGGGTCGCCTTCCCGAAGCCCGTCGCCTCGGGGTGCCTCACGGTCACCATCACGGCGGTGACGCCGGGGACCGAGGCGTCGCCGCCTCAGAGCTACGGTACGACGGCGATCGGCGAGCTGGCCGTGTTCACCGACGCCGACGGTCCGGGCGGCGCCGAGCGCCTGGTGGCCGATCTGGCCGCGGCGCCGGACTGCGCGACGCGGCTGCCGCTGCTGCTGGGCCTGGGCGAGGCGGCCGTGCTGCCGACGGCGCAGGCGGTCGCGGCGCACAGCGGGCCGGGTCGGGCCTGTCTGCTGGAGGCGCTGAGCCGCCTCGAGCCCGCGCCCAAGACGCCGGCGGTCCTGGACGCGCTGGTGGGCGCCGTGGTGGGCGCGACCGAGGAAGAAGAGAGCGTCATCGAATCGGCGCTGGCGCACGCGCCCGCCCCGCCCGTCGCGGCGCTGGCGGCGCTGATGGGATCGAAGTCGGTGGCGGTCGCCGACCGGGCGCGCGCCGCCCGGGTGCTGGGGGCGCTGGACGACGACGCCGCCCCGCAGGCGTTGCTGGCAGCCGTCGGTGAGGGGCCGCAGGCGCTGCGAAGCGCCGTGGTCGGCGCGCTGCAACGGTCACCGCGGCTGCGCGGCGACGCGGTGCTGGCAGCCTACGCGTC
>CAZPUH010000550.1:0-11196 GCA_964589215.1 uncultured Myxococcales bacterium
GCCAAGAGCCAGCCCTCGATCCTCACCGAGATCACGGACAGCGACATCGACAACCTCTTCAATGACTAGGTTGACCGGCCGGCCGGCGCGATGAGCTTCATCAACTACTCGTCGCGCGAGATCAACTGCAAGTTGGTCTACTACGGCCCCGGGCTGTGCGGGAAGACCACCAACCTGCACTACATCTACGCAAAGACGAGCCCCGAGGCGAAGGGGAAGATGATCTCGCTGGCGACCGAGACCGAGCGGACGCTGTTCTTCGACTTCCTGCCGCTCTCGCTGGGTGAGATTCGCGGCTTCAAGACCCGCTTTCACCTGTACACGGTGCCCGGACAGGTCTTCTACGACGCCAGCCGCAAGCTGATCCTGAAGGGGGTGGACGGCGTGGTGTTCGTCGCCGACTCGCAGATCGAGCGCATGGAGGCGAACATCGAGTCGCTGGAGAACCTGCGGCTCAACCTGACCGAGCAGGGGTACGACCTCGACAAGCTCCCGTACGTGGTCCAGTACAACAAGCGCGACCTGCCCAACGCCGCGCCTCTGGATCAGCTGCGCGAGGTCCTGAACCCGACGAAGGTGCCCGACTTCGAGGCCTGCGCGACCAGCGGCGCCGGCGTGTTCGACACGCTGAAGGCCGTCGCCAAGTCCGTTCTGACCGAGCTCAGGCGCGGCCAGTAGCAGCTCGACCGCGCCGCGGGCGAGCGCGCTTTGCCGGTCAGCTCTTTCGGAGGCAGGCCGCGGCGAAGAGGGCGGTGACCGTCGCCTGGCCCGCCATCCAGAGCGGCTCGAGGCTGTCGGGGATGAAGCGGAGTGAGACGGTGTGCCCGACGGCCGCGAAGAGCAGGGCGCCCGCGACGCCGAAGCCGAAGCCGGCCAGCACGGGGCGCAGCCGGCGGACGCCGTAGAGAAGCACGATGAGCCCGACCGGCGCGATGGCGCTGTAGACCAGCGTCGCGCTGACGGGGCCGCGCGCCAGATCGGTGAAGCTGCCCGACAGCGCCGCCGCCGCCCCGTGGACGTGCGGCCAGGACATCGGGATCGCCCAGCCGAGGTCGATGCCCGACGAGCCGACGACGAAGGCCGCCAGCGCGCCCCAGCCGAGGCGGATCGTCGAGACGCCGCGCCGGCGGAGCAACGCCAGGGCCAGCATGCCCGTCGCCATGCCCAGCCCCAACTCCTCGGCGCCGCGCCCCTCGCGCGCCTTCGCGACCGCCGCGGCGGCGTCCACGATGCCCGCGCCGTAGTGGTCGTCCAGCCGCGCCTGGCTGGTGACGACGGGGCGGGGCTTGCGGGCCGTGGCGAGCAAAATCTGCTCGACCGCCTCCGGGCGCCGCACGCCCGCGCTGACGACCAGGGCCGCGACGCCGGCGACGTGAGGCGAGGCCATCGACGTCCCCATGAACCACAGGTAATCGGTGTGCGTGATGTCGTTCGGCACGATCGTGTGCTGGAGGACGCCGTCCGGCCGCCCGTCGCCGTTCTGGTCGACGCGCGTGTTGCCGCCCGGAGCGGAGATGTCCACCTCCGAGCCCCAGTTCGAATAGAACGTCGTCTTCTCGTCGAACTGCGTGGCGGCGACGGCGATGACGCCGGGCGCGCGGGCCGGGAAGCCGACGCGGCCGCGCCCGTCGTTGCCGGCCGCCGCGACGACCACCACGCCCTTGTCGTGCGCGTACTTGATGGCGCTCGAGATGGTGGCAACCGCGAAGGGGCCGCCGAGGCTCATGTTGATGACGTTCGCGCCATGGTCGGCTGCCCATCGGATGGCCTGGGCGATGCCGCCCATCGAGCCCGAGCCGCGCGCGGAGAGCACCTTCAGCGGCATGATGGACGCGCCGTAGGCGACGCCCGCCACACCCAGCCCATTGTTCGTCGACTGCGCGATCGTCCCGGCCACGTGCGTGCCGTGCCCGTGGTCGTCGGAGGCGTCGGCGCTGTTGCTGAGGAAGTTGTAGCCGGGCACGAACTTGGTCTGGGCGAGGTCGCCCACCTTGGTCACGCCGGTGTCGATGACGGCGACCACCGCGCCCTTGCCGTTCGACTCTTTCCAGGCGGCCGGGGCGCCGATCTGGCGCAGGTGCCACTGATACTTGAAGCAGGCGTCGTTGGGGAACCCGCCGCCGTCGTGGGCTGCGGCGGCGCACTCGGCCTCCATCGAGCTGCCGGTCGCCGTGAATTCCTGGGCCTGCTCGTCGCCGGGGATCGAGGCCAGCGAGTCGTAGTCCACGCTCTCCACGTCCGGGTTGGCCGCCAGCTTGGCCCGGGCCGCCGCGGCCTCGTCAGAGGTGGCGAAGTCGACACGGAAGAGGTGGTCGCGCGCCGAGTAGTCGCTCAGCGGCTGCTCGTCGTAGCCCGGCGCGGCTATGGCTGCGGCCGAGGCGTCATCGCGAAAGTCGACGAGCAAACTGGTCGGGCGCAGCCCCTCGGCCTCGGCCAGCTCCTGGCTGGTGGGAGCGGGCGCCGATTTGACCACCCGGGGCGGTGCCGCTCCGTGCCAGAGCAGCGCGGCACCCGCGACAGCCGCCGCAAACCCGCCCCAGGGACCCCAAGCAGAGATCAGGCTCGACTTCCGCATGCTGGAATTATACGGCCGCTTGTGCCACCGCGCACCGTCCAGCGCGCTTTCCGACGGAGCGTGTTACAGTGGCAGCTCGGCCGCTTTGGGAACCACCCACCTCACCCGACACGCGACCCGACCCGCGACGCGCCTCGCCGCGTGGCTGCTGGCGGCTGGGCTTCTCGCGCTGATCTTCGGCAGAGCTCCCGCTCGCGCCGAGGACGATGCCGCGGCGATCGACAAGATCGTGAAGATCAACAAGCGCGCGGTCGACGAGTACCAGAACCTGAACTTCGAGAAGGCGCGCAAGCTGCTGGACGAGGCGCTGGCCGCCTGTACGCGCAGCGGCCTCGACAGCCATCCGGTCACGGCGCGAACGCACGTGCACATGGGCGTGGTGCTGTTCGCGGGTCTCAAGGACAAGGACGGCGCCATCGCCGAGTTCAAGAAGGCCGCCCAGATCCAGGGCGACGTGAAGCTGGACACCCCGCTGGCGACGCCCGAAATCCAGGAGGTGTTCGATCAGGCCGTGGCGGGCGGCGGGGGCGCTGCCGCCAGCGGCGGTGCCGCGACAGCGGCGCCGGCCGAGGACGCCATCACCCACGAGCCGATCACGCGGGCGCTGCAGGGCAAGTCCATCGCCATCAACGCGACGCTGGACTCGTCCGTGAAGGCCAAGAAGATGGTCCTGTCGTTCAGCGCCGACGGCTCGGACGATTTCGGCAAGCGCGACATGAAAGAGCAGTCGCCCGGCAACTGGATGGGCGAGATCCCGGAGTCCGCGACCGAGGGCGCCAAGGTCTCGTACTACCTCGAGGCGGTCGGCGACGACGATCAGGTGCTGGCGCGGAAGGGCTCGGCCGCCGACCCGATGGTGGTCGGCCTGCACGGCCCGGGCGGCGCGGCGCTGGTGCCCCCGAAGCGGAAGCCGCCGGTTGCCGAGAAGGCGCCCGAGACTCCCTCCCAGGGGCCCACCTGGTTCTTCGCGCTGGCGCTGGGGAGCGGCGACGGCTGGACCAGCGGGCACGGCGAGGTGAACGGCAAGGATCAGGTGAACCCGACCGGTTTCGCGTGGGCGCGCCTCGGCCAGGTGGTGCCCGAGGTCGGCTACTTCGTGAACCCGAACCTGCTGGTGTCGCTGCAGTTCCGGCTGCAGCTCGTGACCGGGGCGACGCAGTACGTTTCGACGACCGAGTGCAGCGGCGGCGTCTGCAACCCCGCCTCGTACGCGGCCTCCGGTTTCGCGCGGGCCGTCTGGCTGTTCGACGCGGGCGATCTGCACCCGTTCGCCGGCGGGATGCTGGGCGCCGGCACCATCCGCCACATCACCGAGTTCAAGTCCGAGCCCCACTGCGGCTCCGACATGCACACCACCTGCGTCGACACCGTGGCTTCCGGGCCGATCTTCGTGGGCGGCACGGGCGGCATCCTCTACAACCTGACGCCGTCGGTCGCGTTCAAGGCGGAGGCGAACGCGCTGCTCGGCTTCACCAAGTTCACGTTCAACATCGACCTGAACGTCGGCCTGGCCGTCGAATACTAACCGCGGCTGTTGGCGATCTCGCTCGCGAACAGGTGGGCGTGGGCATAGACGGACAGCTGCGGGTTCACGCCCAGCGCGGTCGGGAAGATCGAGCCGTCGGTGATCCAGAGGTTCTCGATCTGGTGGTGCTGCCCGCGTGAGCTGACGACCGACCGGGACGGGTCCTCGCCCATCGCGGCGCCGCCCATCTGGTGGGCGGAGAACATCGTGCAGCGGTTGGGGCCGAAGGGGGCGGCGGCGATGCGCGGCAGATCGGCCTCGCCGCGGATCACGACCGGCGTCTCGTGCAGCGTCCAGACCTCGCGCGCGCCCGCGGCCAGCTGCAGGCGCGCCATGTCGGTCATCGCCGAGACGGCCGCCTCCCTGAGGGCGTCGCTGAACGGGTAGCGCAGCCGCACCCGCCCGTTGGAGCCGACGCGCACCTCGCCGCCCGGGTCGTCGTGGTGGCCGTCGATGAGAAGCGCGATGGTCGCCTGCACGTACGGCAGGCGCTGCATGATCTGGCGGTGGGTGTCGCCGAAGCCCGGGAACGCCAGCGCGGCCAGCATCGGTTGAACGGGCGCGGTCTCGAAGAGGTAGCCGATGCGATCGCCGCGGTCGGCGAAGGTGTGAACCGCCACCGACTGCGGCGCGCCGTAGAAGGCCTCGACGGGCTGGTCGTAGAACGCGACGATGGGGACGGTGGGGTGCAGGAAGGTGCGCCGGCCGACCTGGCCGCTGTCGGCGCCGGCGTGGGCGTGCAGCAGGAAGGCCGGGGTGTTGATGGCGCCGCCCGCCAGCACGACCCCGCGCCTGGCGTAGGCCGCCAGCCGGCCGCGCGGGCGGTCGCTGTCCCGGTCCAGCACCTCCGCGATGACGCCGCGGACGCGCCCGCGGTCGCTCTCGATCAGCGTGGCGCGGCAGTCGGCGTAGACGTCGGCGCCGGCGGCGACGGCGTCGGCCAGGAACGTCGTGCGCGCGGTGCGCTTGGCGTCCAGCGGGCAGCCCAGGCCGCAGTAGCCGAGGCGGGCGCAGCCCTTGACGCTGCGGCGGATCAGCTCGGGGTGCCAGCCCAGCTTGGCGGCGCCGTCGTGCAGCTTGCGGTTGTTGGCGTTGACGTCGTCGGGGTTGCCGGCGCCCAGCTCGAGCCGCTTTTCGACGGCCTCGAAGTGCGGGGCCAGCGTGGCTGCGTCCAGCCCGCGCACCCCGTGGCGGCTCGCCCACAGGGCCAGCGTTCGGTCGGGCGTCCGGAACGACGACGTCCAGTTGACCGTCGTGCCGCCGCCGACTGACCTCCCCTGCAACACCATGATGGACAGGTCCTCGGTCGCGCGGTTGCCGTGCTCCTGGTAGAGGGCCGGGTAGGCCCAGCCCTCCTGCATGTTGAAGTCGCGGCGCGTGTAGTGCCCGCCCTCTTCCAGCACGGCGACCTTGGCGCCGGCGGCGGCCAGCACCGCGGCGGCCGTGCTGCCGCCGGGGCCGCTGCCGACCACGACGAAGTCGACCTCGAACGTCGCGTCGGTGAGGTCGGCGCCTGCGCGGATGCGGCCCGGACCGCTCACGGCGCCTCCGCCGGCTGGGGCACGACGGGCGGGCCAGGGTAGCCGACCAGCGCGTAGGTCTCGGGCGAGGCGTAGTAGCTCGCGTGCGCGAGCCGCTTCAGCGCCTGGTACCCGCTGCGCAGCAGGTCCAGGCGCGACGTGCGCCACCCCTCGAGGCGCGCGTCCTGTTCGGCGGGCGCCGACTGCGTGAAAGGGCGGGGGGCGCCGGCCTGAAGCAGGCCGAACGCGCTGCTCTCCAGCAGGCGCAGCAGGCGGCGGAAGTCGTTGCCGGCGTCGGGGTGAACGCGCGCGAGCAGCGCGTCGATCTTCCCGGCGCAGTCCAGCGCGTCCGCGGACGGCCAGGCCGGGCCGGCGCCGTCGCCGGGGACGATGCGGGCGGCCGCGGCAGCGAGGACCGCGTACTCCTGCGCCGAGAGCAACCGCAGCGGCCCGCGCGGCTGGCGCATCCGGGTCGAGCGGAAGGCGAAGGGGGCCGCCCCCGCGACGAGCAGCAGCCCGCCCCCGATAAGCCCGCGCCGCAGGAACCGGCGGCGATCGGGGCGGGGGAGGTGCTGCTCGGGATCCGGGGGGCTCACCGGGCGAGCGTAGCACCTGCGCCCGCCACGCGAGACGCAGATGCCGGGCGTTGCGCGGCGCCGATCAGAGCTCGATTCGCCCGACCCCGCCGACCCGCGTGAACCAGAGGCGGCCAGCGGGATCGAACGCCAGGCCCCGGGGCAGGCTGCCCGCCGGCAACGGCAGGAACGAGAGGCCGCCGTTCGCGTCCACCCGGCCGAGCTGCGCGCGCTCGGGGAGCGTGAACCAGAACGAGTCGTCGGGCGCGCGGGCGATGATGCTGCCGCTCTTGCTCGACAGTTCGGACGGCCACGCGGGCAGCTCGTAGGTCCGCAACGCGCCGTCGTGATCGACCCGGCCCACGCAGTTCGGCAGACCGAGAGACACGAACCAGACCGAGCCGTCGGTGTCCGCGGCGATTCCGCTGGGCGCCGCCGACGGATCGATGTCGGTCCAGAGGAAGCGGGCCCCCTGAACGCGTCCGACCCGCCCTTCGGCGTAGTCGCTGACGAAGACCTGGCCGTCGCTGGCGACGGCGACGCCGGCCAGCTGGACGGTGACGGGAGCGGGCGCGCTCTCGGCGGCGACGACGAAGACGTGGTTCGTCGCGTCGAGGCGCCCGATGATCGGCCGGTCGCCGCCCGTCAGCCAGACGCCGCCCTGACCGTCGCTGCCGACGGCGGTCGGACGCGCCAGCGGGCCGGGAACGTCGAACAGCTGGATCTCGCCCGTGGCGGGATCCAGGCGCCCGAGGCCCTCCTGGGGCGACCAGTTCGCCATCCACAAGGCGCCTGTCCCGTCGAAGGTGATGGCCGGCGCGAATCCCGCCCCCGACGGCATCGGCAGAACGCCGACGGTGTCGTCCGGCGCGACCCGCAGCAGCTGTCCGTACTTCGAGAACCAGGGCGCGCCGTCGGGCGCGATGGCCACCGCGTCCACCGCGACGTCGAGCGGCATGTCCAGGGACACCAGCGTGACGGTTCCGATGGGACCGCTGCCGGTGATCGGGGTCCGCTGAACGACGGCGTCCATCGGCTGCAGGCCGTCGTGCGCCGACGACACCAGTGAGAGCGCGCCAACCGGCTGGGTGGCGTTGCCCTCCGTGAGATCGCCGCACGCGGAGAAGCCGACGACCAGAACGAGCGGTGAGAACACTGCCAGGGAGTTGATTCTTGGCTGCATGCGAGCCTCCTTCGTTCCTGATACCCGCGACGTGCGCGGGGGCGGCAAGGGCTTCCTCACGGTCGGACCTCCACGCCCAGCGCACCGCGCAGCGCCGGATGGACGCTCCACGTTCCGTCGATGGGCACCAGCTCGGCGCCCGCGTCCCAGGCCAGGCGGATCGCGAACGTCGATCCCAGCGGGAGCTCGACGGCCAGGGCCGCGGCCAGGCCCGGCACGGTCGCGTCGAAGCTGCGCCCATCCGCCAGCTGTTGGTCGGCGAACGTGAGCGTGCCCGCTCCGCCCAGCTGCAGATCGAAGGCGCCCACGGGGATCCGGCGCAGGACGTAGAGCGAGGCCGTGAACCGCCGCAGCCGGTAAGAGAGGTTCTTGTCGTCCGGGCCCGCGTCGCCGTAGCTGAGTCGCGGCGCCAGCGACCAGCGCGCCCAGTTCCGTTGATAGCCGAGGCCGACCTCGGCGCTGACGGCACCCCCTGCGGGCGAGCGGCCCACCAGCGCGTAGTCGGCGAACAGCGCGTGGCGCGGCGGGCCGAACCCCCCCTTGGCCGACGCGAGCTCCGGACCGACTTCGCGCAACGTGGTGGGCTCGACGATCGTGTCGCTGTCGCTGTGCAGGTCGACGTCCGCCGCGAACAGGCGTCCGGACGCGCGCCGCGCGACTCGGTATCGGCCAGGCGGCAGCATCAGCCGGACGGGACGCTGCGGATCGCTTTGCACCTCGGCGACGGCCTCCCGCGCCTGGTTCAGCACCGCGTAGTGGTCGTGCGCGCCGGGCGCGAACGTGATCCCCTGCCGCTCGCGCGCGAGCGTCGTCAGCACCAGGTCGCCCGTGCCCGACAGGCGGTAGTCGTAGGACGGGTGCTGCGTTCCCCACAGCGTCGACACGGTCGCGGCGATCGTGCGCGTGTAGGCGTAGGCGTAGGCCTCGCCCAGCGTGACCTTGCCGTCGCCGTCGCGGTCGCCCGCGCCGCGCAGGCCCGAGATGAAATGGTGCGTGAAGAACGAGCCGTCGATCTCGTTCGACTCCTGCGCCAGCTCGCCGGCGGCGCTGGAGGCCAGGATCGCCGCGCCCTGCACGCGCACGGGCTCGACGGCGGCGAAGGGCGGCCCGCCGCTGGCTTTGCCGCCCTTGGGCCTGGTCGCCCCGCCCGAGTTGCAGGCGTCCAGGATGGCCACCCGGATCTGCGCCTTCGAGGCCGCCAGGCGCTGCCGCAGCTCGAGGTAGGTGAACCGCTCGCCGCCGAGCAAGAGGCCTTCGGGGTCAGCGTGGCCCGAGTAATAGAGGACGATCGTCGAGCCGGGCTCGCGGGCCGCGCGACCCTCGGCCCGATCCAGCGCGTCGCGCAGGGCCCGTTGCGACGTCTGGGGCAACACCCAGATGTCCGCGGGATCGAAGGCGCCCAGCTCGCGCAGGACGGCCGCCGTGCGCTGCGCGTCGCGATCGGCGTACCGCAGCGGCAGTTGTCCGTCGGCCTGGCTGGAAGACGACACGATCGCGATCCGGGCCGTCAGCAGCAGCGCCGGCACGAGAGCGGTCCCCGCGAAGATCACGGGGGCGCGCTCCCCTTGCGCAGGGTCAGCCAGCGAACAGTCGCCGCCGGCGCGCCGGGGATGGGGGGCGCCGGCTCGCCGGGGCGGCGGGCCGCGGACTCGGCCCAGCGCGCGACGTCGCGGGCCGCCAGCGGCGCGCGGGAGAGCACGACCACGATCCGCTCCGGCCCGGGCGCGTCGTCCAGCTGCACGGGGGGCTCCAGCGGGCGGCCGTCCGCCGGCAGCGCCAGGCTGCGGCCTTCCAGGCTGGCGGGATAGAAGGGTGAGAACCGACCCGTTCCGTCGACGCTGCCGACCAGCACGTAGCGCGACGCGCCGCGGACGGTGAGCTCCAGCTCGTCGCCGGGCTGCGCCGTCGTTTCGCCCTCGAAGAGAAACACGCGCCCGGCGCGGCGCCCCGCCAGCTGGATGGCGACGTCCCCCTTGGCCCCCACGTAGCTGGCCACGTCACCGCCGTCGCCCTGTCGCAGCCGGACGACGGCGAACAGTCCCACGACCGCCATGGCCCCGACGATCGCAGGCACGCGCCACCGCGCACCCCCGAGGGTCCACCGGCGGCGGGGGCGCGCCGCCACCAGCCGCTGGCGAAGGGGAGCGGCGATGCGGGTCGCGAAGATCTGCCGCGAAGTCTCGCGGCGTTCGGCGGTGCGACGGCACCGAGGGCAGGCGCCGACATGACGGGCCACCGCCTCCGGCAGCGGCGTTCCATGGATCTCGTTGTCGTCCCAGGCGAACGACGATGGGCAGGCGTCCATCAGGCTCCCTCCTTGCGCAGATCCAGGCCCAGACGCTCGCGGCCGTGGGCCAGGAATCGCGCCAGGCAGTTGCGGACGGTCCGCTCGGAGACCCCGGCGACCTCGGCCGCCTCGGCGTGGGTCATCCCGTCGACGAAGACGTAGACGGCAACCTCCTGAACGCGTCGATCCAGCCCCTGCAGGACCTCGGCGGTCAGCAGCCGCGCCGCCGCCTCGGGCTCGCGAAAATCGACCGGCTGGCCGGGCTCGCCCGCCGCGTCCTGGGAGGGCTCGGCCGGCAGGGTGCGCTCCCCGCGCACGCGCCGGTCCCGCAGGTCGTTGAGACACAGGTTGGTCGCCGTCCGATACAACCACGCCAGCAGCTCGCGGCCGGGGCGCAGCTTCCGGTGGTGGCGAAGACACCGAACGAACACTTCGTGGGTGATGTCCATGGCCGCGGCCTCGCTTCGAACGATGCTGGCGCACCGGCGCCAGATCGACGACGCGTACAGACGGTACGCCTCGTCGACAGCCGGTTCGTCCATCGACCCCTTCATACCCGCCAGGTCCCCAAACCCGGCAAGGGGCACCCGCCACGTGCGATCAGGCGGCGCGCTTGGCGGCCCGGGCGCCGACCACCCGCCGGACGCGCGGCTCGCGGTCCGCGCGGCGGCCGCTGGGCAGGGTCGCGCGCAGGAGGCCGCCCGAAAACACCCACATCGTTCCCGGCACCCCCTGGTGCCAGATCTCGTCGCGGGTCAGCGGCTCGGTGGCCACCACCGCGACCCGGTCGCGCGAGGTGGTGACCTCGGCGAAGTCGATGGCGATCTCGGTGTCGCGCAGCGTGGCGCGCCCGAACGGCGCGCGGCGCAGGATGTAGCAGAGCTTCGTCCCACACCGCGCGTAAAGGTACTTGCCGTCGGCCAGCAGGAAGTTGAATTTGCCCTCCGCGCCCAGCTCGGCCCCCAGGTCGCCGATGGCGCGCCACAGGCGGCGCGGGTTCTTCGGATAGCCGCCCGGGAACGTCTTGCGCAGCTGCTGCAGCATCCAGCAGAACGCGTGCTCGCTGTCGGTCTCGCCGATTGGCAGGTCCGTCCGCAGCTGGCGCCTCTTGATGTGGGGCAGGGTGCCGTTGTGGGCGAACACCCAGTGGCGCCCCCACAGCACCCGCTTGAACGGGTGCGTGTTCTGCACGATGGCGCGCCCGCGCGTCTTCTTGCGGACGTGGGCGATCGACAGCAGCGTCTTGATCGGGTGCTGCCGGATGAACTCGGCCATCGCGCTGGTGCAGGCCGGCTTGGGCTCGAGGAAGGTGTGCGCGAACTTGCCTTCGTAGAGCGCAACGCCCCATCCGTCGGCGTGCGGCCCCGTTTTCCCCCCTCGCATCGCGAAACCCGTGAACGAGAACACGATGTCCGTCGGGACATTGCATTCCATCCCCAGGAGCTCGCACATGGCGTGATTGTACTTCGGCAGAAGCCAAGCCGGATACAATCGGGCCGCAGATGACACCACGCTGGTGGGCGACGCCGCG
>CAZPUH010000551.1:0-1675 GCA_964589215.1 uncultured Myxococcales bacterium
AGGTACTTGTCGTAGAGCTCCGCGGCGGTGGCGTAGAGCTTCTTGCACTCCTCCAGCTTCGCCGTGTCCTTCTGGTTCTCTTGCCACTTGCCCTTGCAGGCCTGCGCCGCCGCGTGGACGTTGGTGGCGGCCGTCAGCAGCGCGTCCTCGGCCAGCTCCTGCGCGACCGCCAGCGCGTCCGGGTTGTCCCGGTTGTGCTGGTACCAGTCGGTCCCCTTGCTGTAGAGGCGGCCTAGCGCCTCGCGCTCGTGCGCGGCGGCGACCAGGTTGCGGTCCTTCTCGTACGCGTGAACGATGCGGTCCTGGACCTTCGGCGCGTCCGAGTAATAGGGCCACTTCGAGAGCAGCGTCTTGTAGACGGCGATCGCGTCCTGGTACTTCGTCTGGTCGAAGTAGATGTCGCCCAGCCGCTGGAAGACCTCGCGGACGTGCGGCTCGTTCTCGCGCCCCTTGTAGAAGTCCAGCGCGCGCTGCAGGCCCGTGATGGGGTCGGGCAGCGTGTCGCCGTCCCAGTCGGGCTCCGCGAAGCTGACGCCCAGGTACTGAACGGCCTCGGGCCGCAGATCCGACCCGACCTTCTGGCCGGCCTGCGTCCGCTTGTCCGCGTACCGCACCAGGTTGTCGAACTCGCGAACGGCGTCCGGGAAGCGGTTGTCGCGGTAATACGACCAGGCGAGCTTGTAGAGCGCGCGGTCGTAATAGGGCGAATCGCCGAACGCAATGACCTTGCGGAAGGCGGCGATCGCTTGCTTCAGCTCGCTGGGATTGTCGAAGTGGAACTCGCCGACGCGCGTCCAGGCCTCGGGGATGAACTTCGACTCCTTGCGAACCGGGACGCAGCCCTTGTAGACCTCGTCGTCGCTGCCCTTGCCCCCACCCGTCGTCACCTTGCCGGGCGGCAGCGGCCCGGCCGGCGGGTCGAGCGGCTTGTACTGGTTCGAGCAGACCAGCGCCAGCAGCGCCTGCTTGGCCTGCGCGTCCTCGCCCATTTCACCCAGGCAGAAGCCGAGCAGATAGTAGGTGGCGTCGAGGAACCGGTAGTTCGGAAACTCCGTGAGCAGCCGGCGATACAGGTTGATGGTGGGCGTGTAGTCCACGCGCGGCGGCGGCGTGGTCGGCGGGTTCGGGCTGTCGATGGCCTTCTTGTAGGCCTCGTCGGCGTCCAGGTACTCCTCGGCCGACTTCTCGTAGTAGAGCTCCGCCAGCCGGAACATGGCGTCGGGCGTCCACCGCTTGTCGTTCGGGTACTTCAGCAGGAACGCTTCGAACATCGCGATCGCGTCGCGGCGGCGGTCGCGCGCGTCGTGGTCGTTGAGGTCGATCTGGGCGTCGTACTTCGCCGTGACCTCTTTGACCTTGTTCTGATAGGCGCGCTTGAGGATGTTCCGGGCCGTCCCGCGGTACTCCGTCACCATCTCGGAGAAGTGCTGGACGTCCTTGGCCATGTCCTCGATGAGGCGCGGGTCGATGGCGGTCATCCGGGCGTCGACCGACCCGGCAGCCGTCGCCGCGTGCGCGGACCGACCGTCGAAAGCGGCGCCGGCGAACAGCGTGGCGCCCAAAAACGCAGCGACGAAACCACGTCTGCCCGGCCTGCGAATCACTTGTCCTCCTGAAGCACCCGGCGGAAGTCGTCATCCAGGGCCTTCAGCTCCTGGTTGCGCAGGTTGGTCAA
>CAZPUH010000552.1:0-3450 GCA_964589215.1 uncultured Myxococcales bacterium
TTAATCACAACACATGCTCATACTGGACAGTCGCTAGGGCCAGCAGCGGTTGTGTCTTCACGGGCGGCGGGTCACGTCACTTGGGCAACCTCCAGCACGGAGCCACATGTGAGACTTCCAAACGTATGGGCACGGGCCACCGTCCTCTGCCTCTCCATGGCGGCGGGGTGCACGGGGCGAATCGGAGACGCCGGAACGGGTGAAACGACCGGCGGGTCGGGAAACCCCGCGGGCGGGAGCCAGGGAACTGGCAACACGACCGGCTCCGGCAACAACTCGGGCGCCGGCAATACCACCGGGGCCGTGGGCCAGCTCGACTTCACGGGCGCCCCTCAATACTACCGGCTGGTCCGGCTGACCAACGCCCAGTGGGGGCGGGCCGTCCAGGACGTCCTCAAGCTGTCGGCGCCGTCGGGGCTCGAGCAGACGCTGCAGTCCCCCGTCACGGGGACCACCGCCTTCTCGAACAACGAGCTGGTGCTGGACGTCAACCAGGAGTCCTGGGCCGACTTCGAGTCGGCCGCCGAGACGCTGGCCGCCCAGGTCACCGCCTCCGACGCCACGCTGGCCAAAGTCTACAGCGGCACGGACGCGGCGGGCTTCATTCAGACGTTCGGGCGCCGCGTTTACCGCCGGCCGCTCACGTCCACCGAGCAGTCGAAGTACATGACGCTCTTCAACATGGGCCCCTCGCTCAGCGGATCGCGGAGCGCGTTCGCCAAGGGGGCCTCGCTGGTCATTCGGGCCATGCTGCAGTCGCCCAACTTCCTCTACCGCAGCGAGATGGGCGCCCCCGGCGCTCCGCTGTCCGGGTACGAGATGGCCGCCAAGCTGTCCTTGTGGCTTCGCGGCACGACGCCGGACGACACGCTGCTGGATTCGGCGGCCGGCCCGGGCAAGCTGGATACCGCTGACGGTGCAGCCGCGCTGGCGACCACGATGCTGAACGAGTCGACCGCGACGACGGTCATGCGCCAGTTCCACAGCGAGCTCTATCACTTCGATCGCTACGCGCAGATCACCAAGCTCAACGTCCCCAGCTACAATCCGGCGCTGAACGCGGAGCTGCAGGACGTCTCGAACCTCTTCTTCGACAACATCTTCAGCAAGGGGCTGGGCGTTCGGGACATCCTGACGTCGACGACCGGCTACGTGGGGCCGCAGACCGCGCCGCTCTACGGGACGACCATCTCGGGGACCGCCTACGTGCAGAAGGACCTGGGCGCGCAGCGGGTCGGCTACTTCTCGCAGATTCCGTTCCTGGCGCTCTACGGCTTCAACGCCGAGCCCGACTCGATTCACCGCGGCGTCAGCATGAACCTGGACGTCCTCTGCGCGAAGCTGGGGCCGCCGGCGGCGAACCTGCCGCCGATTCCGCCGCTGATGCCCGGGCAGACCAACCGCCAGCGCATCGACACGCTGACGTCGGGCTGCGGCCAGCAGTGCCACAACGACATGATCAACCCGCTCGGCTTCTCGTTCGAGCACTTCGACGGCATGGGCCAGTACCAGGACACCGAGAACGGGGGGCTCCCGATCGACTCCAGCGGCAGCTACGCCTTCACGGGCGGGACGAAGACGTTCTCGAACTCCGGCGACCTCATGAAGACCATGGCAGCCGACCAGCAGCCGCACCTCTGCTACGCCAAGAAGCTGGCCAGCTTCGCCCTGCAACGCGACGTCATCGAGTCCGACATGCCGCTCTTGCAGTCGCTGGCCCAGACCAGCCTGGGCAGCAACGGCTCGATCAAGAACCTCATCGTGCAGCTCGTTCGTAGCGACGCGTTCCGCACGCGGGCCAAGGGGAACTAGTCATGCGCAAACCTGAGCGACCCACGTTCAACCGCCGCGCCTTCCTGCGCGGCGCCGGTACGATCGCGATCGGCCTCCCCTTCCTCGAGGGGCTTCCTGAGCGGTCCGCCTGGTCCGCCGACAACCCGCCCGTCTTCAGCATGTTCATGGTCGCCGCCTGCGGCGTCGTCGGGAACAAGTTCTTCCCGGACGCGACCGGCGCGATCACGCAGGCGTCGCTGACGGCCGCCTCGGACAAGGCCGTCAGCGTGCTGGCGCCCCACGCGGAGAACCTGCTCTTCATCAAGGGCATCAACTTCCCGCTCGGCGGGCCGACCAGCTGTGGCCACGCCCAGGGCCTCTGCCAGTCGCTGACGGCGGCGCCTCCCGGCGGCAGCGGATCGACGTCGTATTCGAACGGCATTTCCGCCGACATGGTGATCGCGCAGGCGGTCAACCCCAATGCGACGGACCCGCTGACCCTGTACGCGGGCGCCAAGAGCTACATCGCCGAGCGAATCTCGTTCAAGGGCGCCGGCGCGGGGCAGGTTCGGGCGGCGGACCTCAACCCGTACACCCTCTACAGCAAGCTGACCGGCCTCACGACGGGCGGCGGCAGCACGACCGACCCGGTCGCCGCGGAGCTGGCCACCACGCGCAAGAGCGTCAACGACTTCGTCAAGGACGAGCTGAACAGTCTGATGAGCAACTCGGCCCTCAGCAGCGCCGACAAGCAGCGGCTGCAGCAGCACTTCGACTCGATCCGCGACGTCGAGGTGACGATGGGGAACATGGGCACGGCCTGCACGCAG
Source organism: uncultured Myxococcales bacterium (assembly GCA_964589215.1). GTDB lineage: Bacteria > Myxococcota_A > Polyangia > Fen-1088 > Fen-1088 > JADGRB01. Next base: position 2,604 of record CAZPUH010000552.1, read on the forward strand.
GACGGGCTCTCCACCTCGATGCTGAGCGCCTTTAAGAGCGGCATCGCCTTCACGACGAACGGCATGATCGAGGACGTCGTCAAGCTGCACCTCGAGCTGGTGGCGCTGGCGTTCGCCTGCAACTTCAACCGCGTGGCGACGCTGCAGTGGGGCGACGGCACCGACGGCACCAAGTACAGCGTGCCGTCGAACGCCACGCTCGGCTGGCCTTTCCACCACATCAGCCACCGCGTGGACTCCGACTCGGCGACGGGCAACAACCCGACCGCTGAGCAGGCGCACCACGAGATCGACATCTTGCGGCTGCAGTCGCTGCTGCACGGCCTGGACGCGTTCAAGGCGCGCGGGCTGCAGGACAAGTCGATCATCATGTGGACGAACCACGTCGCCGACGGCCCCAGCCACAGCATGAGCAACGTCCCGCACATCATCTGGGGCAACGGGGGCGGCTACCTGAAGACAGGTCAGTTCATCGACGCCGGCAAGGTCACCAACAACAAGCTGTTCAACACGCTCATCACCGCGGCCACCCGCGACAAGAGCACCACCGCCGTCAACTTCGGAATGGGGACCGGCACCGGAATGATCAGCGGGATGCTCGCATGAAGAAGACCCACACGATGCATATCACCAGGATCGCGGCCGTCGCGCTGCTCGTCGGGGCGGGGATCGGAACCGGGGTCGGGTGTTCGTCGGGGACGCTGAGCGGTGACACGGGGACGGGCGGTACGATCGCCACCGGCGGAACGACCGCCACGGGCGGCGTGCCCGCGACCGGCGGTACGGTCGGCACGGGCGGCGGGACCGCGACCGGCGGCACGGTCGGCACGGGCGGCGTGGCCGCGAC
>CAZPUH010000553.1:0-10223 GCA_964589215.1 uncultured Myxococcales bacterium
CGTGAAGATCCAGGCCAGCTTCGTGTCCTGACCGAAGGCGTGCACCGACTGCACGATCCCCGACCGGGTCATGAACGTCCCGAAGATGGTCAGGAAGAACGTCAGGATGATGAGGGTGACGTTCCAGATCTTCATCATCCCACGCCGTTCCTGAATCATGATCGAGTGCAGGAACGCGGTGGCGGTCAGCCACGGCAGGAACCCGGCGTTCTCGACGGGGTCCCACCCCCAGAATCCGCCCCAGCCCAGCTCCTCGTAGGCCCAGAGCATCCCCAGGGTCAGCCCCATCGACAGGAAGAACCAGGCGCCCAGGGTCCACTTCCGGACCGACGCGATCCAGGCGTCGTCCAGCTGCCCCGAGATCAGCGCCGCCAGCCCGAACGCGAACGGGATGCTCATCCCCACGAACCCCGTGTAGAGCGCCGGCGGGTGCGTCACCATGTACGCGTTCTGCAGCAGCGGGTTCAGCCCCTTGCCGACCGTCGGGATGTCCGTCAGGTAGCTGTCGAAGGGGTTCTTGTGAAAGACGATCACGTAGAGGAAGAAGTCCGCGATCGCCATCAGCACCGTGACGACGTAGGGCAGCAGCTCGCGGTGGCGGTTGCGGTTCGTGTAGACGGCGATGGCCGAGAACACGGACAGCAGGAAGACCCACCAGAGGATCGAGCCGTCCAGGCCGCCCCAGTAAGCGGTGATCTGATAGAAGAGCGGCGACGTCGCGTCCGAGTAGTGGTGGACGTACTTGATCGAGTAGTCGTGTGAGACGAAGGCGTACAGCAACGCCACCGACGACAGCCCCAGCACGGCGGCCAGCGCGTACACGCCGGCGCGACCGGACTGGATCAGACGTCGATCGCCGCGGCGCGCGCCGATCAACGAAACGACCCCCGCGTAGGTGGCGACCACCAGCGCGATCAGCAGCGTCAAGGTTCCGAATGCGGACATGGGCCCTCCCGCCGGCTGGGCCCCGGGGGCACGCGCGGCAGCGGCGGCTAAGTTAGCACAATCGCGCGACCGGCGGCCCCGCGGGCGGACCGATTCGCCTCAGGCCAGCTTGGCCTTCAGCAACGCTTTGAAATCCGCGGCGCCGGTGCCGTCCAGCGGCACATCCACCCACAGCAGCGCCGGCGTGCCGTGCGCGACCTTGCGCGCGCGCTTGGCGACGTCGGACAGCTCGCCCCAGGCGATGCGGGCCTGGGCGGCGGCGTCCAGCGCGACGATCCCGACCAGCCGGCCGCCCAGGATGACGATCGAGCAGATCGATTGCGTCCCCTTCACGTAGCGGTAAGCCCAGCCGGTGCGCGGACCGTAGTAGTAAAGGTCCTCGGCCGCCTCCTGCTTCTTCAGAAAGGCCCGCAGCGTCTCGAACTTCTTGCCGACCGGCGCAGGCAGTCGGGCCGCGAACTCGGCGTCCGTGGGCGCCTGCCCCTTCTTCGGGAACGCGACCTTGGGCGCGCGCGCAGGTGCCGGCACGGGCGCCGGCTTCGACGCAGGCTTGGACGCCGATTTGGCCTTCGGCTTGGCGGTGCCCGCGGCCATCAGGCGACGAGCGTCGCGGGCGGGCTCTTCTTGCGGTTCAGCACGTAGCTGATGGCCCCGGGCAGCAGCGACACCGCGATGATCACGATGATGACCTTGTCGATCTGCTTGGTGATCGGCGGGTAGATCTTGCCCAGCGAGAAGCCGAGCATCGTCATGCTGGCCACCCAGCCGATGCCGCCGAAGACGTTGAAGCTGATGAACCGTCGATAGCTCATCTGGCCGATGCCGGCCACGACGGGGGCGAACGTGCGCGCGAACGGCAGGAAGCGGGCGATGATGATCGTCTTGCCGCCGTGGCGTTCGTAGAAGTCGCGCGTGCGCAGCAGGTGCTTGCGAGAGAACAGCAGCGACTGCTCGCGCGTGAACAGCTTGGGCCCGCTCTTGGCCCCGATCCAGTAACCCACCGTGTCACCGACGACGGCGGCGGCCATCGCGGCCAGGTTCAACCAGACGATGTTCAGCAGCGGCTGCTCGCCGGCGACGCTGGTGCAGTAGAGCCCGGCCGTGACCAGCAGCGAATCGCCGGGAAGAAAGAATCCGAACAAGAGGCCCGTCTCGGCGAAGATGATAGCGGTCAGCACCGCCAGCCCGCCAAACCGCACCAGTCCCTGCACGTCGTAAATCTTATGAAAGAGGTCCAACAGTTGATGCATGGGGACGACGACTTTGTGCCAAGAGCGGGACTTTGTCACGCCCTCGCTCCGGGCATATGGTGGCGGGTGCGATGAGCGAGTCCCCTCCCCCGCGCCGCCCCGTCTGGCTGGCCGCCATGACGTCGGCGATGCTCATTTACGCCGGGATGAGCTTGATCGACGCGCTGTCGCTGCTGCGCCGGCCGCACGCGGTGACCGCGGCGGCCATCGAGGACGTGGCGCGGGCGTCAGGGCAGATCGACGCGGCCCGACGGCTGGCGGCGGTGGGCGACGCGATCGTGGCGGCCCACCCGATCGGTGTGCGGGTCGAAGCGGTGGCCGCCGCGCTGGTCGCGCTGCTGACGCTGTTCGCGGTGGCGGCGATCTTCTCCCGGGACCGGCGCGCGCGGAGCGCGACCGTGGCCGCTGGTTGGGCCGGCGTCCTTCATCAGCTGGGCGCGCTGCCGTTCGGCGTCGCCATGGCGCGCCGCGCGGCCGAGGCGGGGGCGCCGGTCCTGCAGCAGGTGCTGGCCCAGAACGGCCGCGACTTTCACGGCCTGGCCCAGGGTGACGTGGCCGGCGCGCTGCGGGGGGCGGTGTTGATGATGCCCGTCCTGCGCGCCGCGATGGGGATCGCCTGGTCGCTGGCGCTGCTGTTCTTCTTCGGTGGACGGCGGGGCCGAGCGGTCCTCGGACACGAGCCCTAGGGCGATCGCGACGATGTTCCGCTAGACCCCGCCGGGTCGTTCAGATGGCGTCGTCGCCGCGTTCTCCGGTCCGGATGCGGACCACCTCGTCGATCGTCGAGATGAAGATCTTGCCGTCGCCGATCTTGTCGGTCTTGGCTGTCTTCTGGATGGTCTCGATCGCCGTGCCGGCCAGGGCGTCCGGAACGACGACGACCACCATGACCTTCGGAACGAAGTCCACGACGTAGGACGAGCCGCGGTAGACCTCGGTCTTGCCGCCGGTTCGCCCGAAGCCTTTGACTTCGAGGACGGTCATGCCCGTCACGCCCGCGTCCTTCAGCCGATCCTTCACGTCGTCCAGGCGGTGCGGTCTGATGATGGCTTCGATCTTTTTCATGATGGTCCCCTTCAGGGCGTGGCGGCAGGCTGCGGCGCGACCGGACGTCCCGCGAATGCGCCGGCGCTCAGCGACCCGCCACCGTGCGAGGACCCCGTGATCTCCGGGTAGGCGCCGCCGCCGTGCTCGTGCAGGTCGAGACCTTCCAGCTCGCCCTCCTTCGAGACGCGCAGGCCGACCGTGTACTTCGTCGCCAGCATCAGCGCCATCGCCACCGCGAACGTCGCCGCGGTGACCGACGCGCTGCCGATCAGCTGGCCAACCAGCTGGTTGGTGCCGCCGCCGTAGAAGAGGCCGGTGACCACCGCGCCCGCCGAGTTGTCGGCGCCCGTCGGCGTCGGCGCCCCGTACTGGCCGGTCGCGAAGAGGCCCAGCGACAGGGTCCCCCAGATGCCGTTCGCCAGGTGCACGGCGCAGGCGCCGGCCGGGTCGTCGATGCGCAGGTACTCCATGAGGTCGACCCACAGCGCGCAGACCGGGCCCGAGACCGCGCCGATGACGATCGCGCCGAACGGCGAGACCCAGTAGCAGGGGCAGGTGATGGCGACGAGGCCCGACAGGAAGCCGTTGACGGTCATGCCCAGGTCCCACACCTTCGTGCGCGGGTAGACCCAGAACATGGCCGAGAGGCCGCCGGCGCAGGCGGCCAGCGTCGTGTTGGTGGCGACACGGCCGATACCGGCGGCGTCCATGGCGGACAGCGTGCTGCCGGGGTTGAAGCCGTACCAGCCGAACCAGAGGATGACGCCGCCGACCGAGGCGATCGTCAGGTCGTGGCCCGGCATCGCGCCGCCGCCGTCGCGCTTGAACTTGCGGCCGATGCGCGGCCCCAGGACGATGGCGCCCGCCAGCGAAATCACCCCGCCGATCGTGTGGACCACCGTCGAGCCGGCGAAGTCGTGGAACGCGGCCGGGTGGATCGTGTTCAGCCAGCCGTCGGGGCCCCAGGCCCAGTGCCCGATGATCGGGTAGATGAAGCCGCTGACGCCGATGCTGTACATGAGGTCACCGACGAAGCTAGTGCGGCCGATCATGGCGCCCGAGGTGACCGTCGAGCAGGTGTCGGCGAACGCGTACTGGAACAGGAAGAAGGCGAGGATCGAGACGCCGGTGCTGCCGTAGGTCTCGGGCGCGCCGTGCAGGAAGAAGTACTGGTGGCCGATGAGGCCGTTCCCCGCGCCGAACATGAACGCGAAGCCGAACGCCCAGAACAGCAGGCCGCAGAGGCACGTGTCGACGATGCCCTCCAGCAGCACGTTGACGGTCTCTCGCGTCCGCGCGAAGCCCGCCTCGAGGAACATGAAGCCCGCTTGCATGAAGAACACGAGGAACGCGGTGACGAGCACCCACATGTTGTTCATGGGGTTCACGTACGCCGGCGGAGCCGCGGCCGCGTCGTCGGCGAACGCCTTGTGCCCGAAGTAGGCCGGGATGCCAGCGATGATCAGAAACAGCAGCGCGAGCCCCAGCGCCTTGCCGCCGAGGAGCGCGTAGAAGACGCGCCTCCGTTCGGCCGCCTTCATGCCTTCGATGAACCGTTTGATCACGCTTCCCTCCCGGTTGTGGAAAACGCCGTCTTGGCGCCGGGCGCGACCATAGGACCGTTTGCATTTCGCAAATATTTCGGCTTCGACCTGGTTTCGTAACTCCCGGCTTTTAGGCCACTTCCTGACGCCCCCATGGACCCGCCGTCATCGACGAGGCAAATCGCTGGCGCCTGAAAGGCGAAATGCAACGACGCGTGGTGCTAGATTTCCCGCATGATCACCATCGCGCTGGGGGCGGCGTTGGCAGCCAGTCTCATGCTGTTGCTGACCGGCACGAGGGTGCTGCAGGAGTACGAGCGCGGGATCATCTTCCGGTTCGGCCGCGCCAAGAAAACGCTGGCGAACCCGGGGTTCAACCTGCTGCTGCCGCTGGGCATCGACCGCATGCGGGTGGTCGACGTGCGGACGCGCGCCATCCAGATCACGCCCCAGGACATCATCACGCGCGACAACATCACGGTCAGCGTCGACGCCGTGGTGTACGCGTCCGTCAGCTCGCCGATGCACGCGGTGCTGGAGGTCGAGGACTACATGCCCGCGACGCTGCAGCTGGCGTCGACCACGCTGCGGGCCGTGCTGGGCAAGATGGAGATGGACGACATCCTCGCCCACCGCGACGCGATCAACACGGAGGTCCGCCAGATCCTGGACACGCGCACCGAGCAGTGGGGCGTCGAGATCTCGGCGGTGGAGATCAAGGACATTCAATTGCCGACGGAGATGCAGCGGGCGATGGCCCGCCAGGCCGAGGCCGAGCGTGAACGGCGCGCCAAGGTCATCGCGGCCGAGGGCGAGGTGCAGGCCGCGTCCAAACTGGCGCAGGCGGCGGCCATGATCGCCGAGCACCCCGGCGCGCTGCAGCTGCGGCTCTACCAGACGCTGGTCGAGGTCTCCGGCGAGGCGTCGTCGACGATCGTTTTCCCCGTGCCCATCGACCTGGGCGGCGGCGCGGCCGGCGGCGGCGGCGCCGCGACCGCGGCGCAGGTGCAGTCGATGATGCAGACGGCGCTGGCGCTGGCGGCCAAGCAGGACGCGCAGAAGCAGATCGAAGGACAGAAGCGCGGTGACGGCAGCGGCTCCGTGTCCGACGACGCCCGCGACCCTCTCGGCGTGCGGCGCGGCTGACCCGGCTTCAGGCGGAAGGCCCGTCGTCCGCGGGCGGCCGGCGATGGCGGCGCAGCAGGAGGGCCGCCACCGCCAGCGAGGCGAGCACGAGACCGCCGCCCGCCCCGGGGATCGTCGCGCACGAACAGCCGGACGCCGGCGGCGGGAACCGCGCGTCGCCCGCGTCGCGCGGCTGCGGGGTGACGCCCGCGTCGGTGGGCGCATGGACGCTCATCGCGTCGCGCGGGGTCGCGGCGTCGGTGAGCACCGGCGGCGGCGCGGCGTCGGTGGCCGGGGCGGAGGCGTCCGTGAGCGACGGTGGTGAGCCCGCGTCGATCACCGGCGCGGGGTCGGGCGGCGGCGCGGCCGCGCACATGGCGACCGGCCACTGCTGCTGCGACGCCCGCATCCGGCAATCGTCCTGGCAGGCAGCCGCGAGGCAGCCGGCGATCGCGTCGATCTGGGAGAAGCGCAGCCCGGGCGCCCAGGTTGTGCCGTCGTCCTGCGAGACAGCCTCGCCGAACGGGTGAACGGTCGTGTCCGTCGCCGCGTAGATGATCCCTTGCCGTTCCGCCATGGAGATGATGGCCGGCGCGCCGGCGATGGGCTCGAAGTTGAGGCCGTCGTCCGACCGGAACAGCTGGGCGACGCTCTTGCTGGTTCCCGCCGCCAGGACGGTACCCCCGGCCGTCTTCACGAAGGCGGTCATCTGACCGTTGGCGAACGTCAGCGGCACCTGCGCGGGGGGCTCCGCTTCGTCGAAGACGGCCATCACGTCGCCTGTCGGGCCGATGCCGCGCAGGAACACCCGGTCGGGATCCACGGGATCGATGCCCAGGATCCGGATCTGGTTGGTCCCCAGGACGGCGCTGAGATCGATCAAGGTCCAGGTCGCGCCGCCATCCACGCTGCGCGCCAGCGTCGGGATCAGCTGGCTGCCGTGGCCCAGCGCCAGATCGATCGAATTGGAATCTTCGGCGGAGATCTCGACGCCCGTGACCAGGTCGCCGGGGTCGGCGACGAAGATGGGCGGCTCGAACGTCGCGCCGCCGTCGTGCGACGCTAGGACCCGGTAGGCCGGACCGGCGTCGCCGAAGGTGACCGCCACGGCCAGCACGTGCGTCCCGTCGCGCGGATCCACGAACGCGTCCTGCACGGACGTGCCGGCCAGCGTGCCGGCGCCGACCTGCCACGTGCAGGACCAGTCGTCGGAGTAGATGAGCTTGCTTCCGGCGATGGCGAACAGGCGATGGCCGGGCGCCGGACCCATTTGATAAAGGCGCCCGAAGCTGTTGGCCGGCTGCTCGCAGGTCCAGGTCCAGGTGCGCCCCGCGGTGCGGCTCTCGACGACGCCGAAGTTGGTCGCCATCAGGATCTCGCCGGCCAGATCGCGCGGAGCCAGGATGGTCTGCCCGCCTGGAAAGGCGCCGTTCGCGCGGGCGCTGCCGGCAGCCGTCGCGAGCGCCAACGCGCATGCCCATGCAGCGGCTGACCTTGCGCGCACCACGCGGTCAACCTGGCGACGGAACGCCGGCCGCGGAAGAGCGCGCCGGCTAACCGCCCGGGATTGCGACGATCACCTCGGCCGCCGCCGCGTCATCCCGGATGCGGGCCTGACACGACAGGCGCAGCTTCGTGATGAAGTAGACGTTGCCCAGGTGCTTGCGTTCGGCGGCGTTGAAGGGGGTCAGGTGCTCCTCGCCGCCGACGACCTTGACGCGGCACAGCCCGCACGTAGCCTGGCCGGCGCAGGCGGTCGGCACGTGGACGCCGCCGCGCCGCGCGACCTCGAACACCGACTCGCCGGTCGCGCACGGCAGGCGCGTCCCGCTCGGCAAGTAGGTGATTGACGGCATCAGGACTGGACCGGCGGCATCTCGGCGGGCTCGGGCCAGTGCGACAGGCCGACCCGGTTCCCCTCGGGGTCCTCGACGTAGAGCGTGTAGGGCGTGCGCCGCACGACGGGCACGCCGGCCGCCGCGAACCGCGCCTCCCAGCCCGCGCGGTCCGCGCGGCCGATGACGAGCGCGGCCATCAGGTACCCGCGCGCGTCGCGCGTTGCATCCGCGGCCGCTGGTTCCACCAACTCGAGGGCCAGGAAAGCGCCGCCGCCCAGCTCCAGCCAGACCGAGCGATCGCCCGCGCCTCCGTCGGCGCGCGGCCAGCGCCGCTGGACGGCCAGGCCCAGAACCGAGGTGTAGAACGCTTCGACCGCCGGCAGGTCGCGGACGCCGATCGCGACGTGGTGCACGCCGCGCGGGGACGGCGGGGGAGTCATTTCCCGTCGCCGAGCGCGACGATCCGCTTCCACTCGGCGGCGGTCACCGGCTGCACCGAAAGACGGCTTCCGCGCCGCAGCAGCACCATGTCGGCCAGCGCGGGTTCGGCGCGCAGCTCGGGCAGCGTCACGGGGCGGGCCAGCTTGCGGTCGAACGCGATGTCGACCGAGAACCAGCGTGGCGCGTCCGGCTTGCTGCCCGCATCGTAGTAGTCGCTCTTCGGATCGAACTGGGTCGGGTCCGGGTAGCCGGCCTTGACGACGCGCGCCAGCCCCACGACGGCGGGCGGGTCGACGCTGGAGTGGTAGTAGAGGACGCCGTCGCCGACGGCGATCTCGTCGCGCAGCAGGTTGCGGGCCTGGAAGTTGCGCACACCGTCCCACCCGGTCGTCTGCTTCTTGGCCTTCGCCAGGTCGTCGATCGAGAACACGTCGGGCTCCGACTTCATCAGCCAGTGGCGCGCCATGCGATGTCCATATCACTGGTTGACCGTCCCGGAGCGGCGGTTATGCTTTCGGGGTTCGTGAGGCATATCGCCCACGACGAAAACCCGCCGGGAGCTGATGGCCTCGGCGAAAGGAAAAAGGAGAACGAACATGCATGGACACATGATGTCCTGGTGGCGCGGGCACCACGGCCACGGGCACGGCGAAAGCGGCTGCGGCCCCTGGAGCTGCGGTCCGGGCGGCGGTGGCGGGCGGGCCTGGGGTGGGCGCGGCGAGAGCGACGGTGACGGCGAGGGAGAGGGCTTCGGCGGCGGCGCCTTCGGCGTGCGCCGGCCGCTCCGGTTCCTGGCCTACAAGCTGGAGCTGGACGAGCGGCAGGTCGCGGAGCTGGCCCGCATTCTCGACGAGCTGAAGACCGAACGCGCGCAGGCCGAGGTCGACCGACGCCGGTCGTTGTCGGGCTTCGCCGACGCGGTGGGCGGCTCGACGTTCGACGCCGCGCGGGCGGGCGAGGCCGCCGGGCTGAGGGTGGCGACCGCGGAGCGGCTGCGCACGGCGATCACGGGGTCGCTGGCCAAGCTGCACGCGCTGCTGGACGACGACCAGCGGGCCCGCCTGGCGTACTTGATCCGCACGGGCGTCCTGGCCCTGTAACTCGGCCGCTGTAGCACCTGGTGCGGCGGCGCGATATCCTCACCGGATGTCGTCGCCGCCGCCTTCCCAGTCAGGAGATCTCGCCCCCTCGCCCGCGACCAACCAGATCGCGCGCGGGCCGGTCGCGATTCACCTGACGGCGACGCGGCGGGCGCGCCCCAAGGACGCCGACCTGGTGTTCGGGCGCGTCTTCACCGACCACATGGCGATGGTCGACTACGACGCCGAGCAAGGCGGCTGGGGCGACGCGCGCGTCGTGCCCTATGGCCCCCTGGCGCTGGATCCGGCGGCCGCCGTCCTCCACTACGCGCAGGAGATGTTCGACGGCCTCAAGGCGTTCCGCGGGGTCGACGGCAAGGTCCGCATCTTCCGTCTGGACCGCCACTGCAAGCGGTTGCACGACGGCGGGCCGCGCCTGTGCATCCCCTCGGTGCCCGAGGACCTGTCGCGGGCGGCCGTCATGGCGCTGGTCGACACCGACCGCGACTGGGTGCCGTCGTCGCCGGGGACGTCGCTGTACATTCGCCCGACGGTGATCGCGACGGAGCCGTTCCTGGGCGTGCGCCCGGCCAAGCGCTACGTGTTCTTCGTGATCGCCTCGCCGGTCGGCGGCTACCACGGCGACGCCTTCACGCCTGCGCGCATCCTGGTCGAGGACAAGTACGTGCGCGCCGCCGTGGGCGGGCTGGGCGGCGTCAAGGCCGGCGCCAACTACATCGCCAGCCTGCGCGCCGCCGAGGACGCCAAGGCGCGCGGCTACGCGCAGGTGCTGTGGACCGACGCGCACGAGCACAGCTACCTGGAAGAAGTCGGCACCATGAACATGGTGGCGCGCATCGGCGACGAGATCGTCACGCCGCCGCTCAGCGGCAGCATCCTGGACGGCGTCACGCGCAACTCGATCATGACGCTGCTGCGCGAGTGGGGCTTCAC
>CAZPUH010000554.1:0-2305 GCA_964589215.1 uncultured Myxococcales bacterium
GGCTCATCCTTCAAGCACGAGCGCGACGACGCGCTGGTCGCCGAGGCGCACAAGCACGCCGCCGACGCGATCGCGCTGTTCGAGCGGCGCTGCCGCGACGCGGGCGTCCCCGGACGGCCGCTGGAGATCGTGGGGCGGCCCGTCGACGCGATCCTCGAGGAGATGGTCACCCGTGACCTGACGATCCTGGGGCGCGACGCCAATTTTCGTTTCGAGATCGAGAGCGAGGACAGCCACACGCGCGACGCGATCCTGCACCGCGCCTCGACGCCGGTGCTGGTCTGCCCCGAAAGCGCGCCCGCCACGCTGGGCTCGAAGATCCTGGTGGCCTACGACGGCAGCGGCGCCGCCAAGCGCGCGCTGGCCAGCTTCGCGGCCAGCGGCCTCGCCCGCGGGCGCGAGGTCCACGTCGTCACCATCGACGACAACGGCGCCATCGCCAGGGACATGGCGAACTGGGCCGTGCAGCAGCTTCAGGCCGCGAACATCACGGCCAAGGGGCACAACCTGGTGTCGCTGCTGTCCAACGTCGAGGTCATCACCCGCCTCGCCAAGGAGCTGGACGCCGCGATGATCGTCATGGGCGCGTTCACCCGGTCGCGGCTTCGCGAGCTCTTCTCGGGGTCCGTCACCCGCAGCCTGGTCGATACCACCGAGATTCCGCTCTACCTGCAGCACTGAACCATGCCTTACACCACGACACCGACCTGGGCCGTCGCGCCCTTCGTCGTCTACCTGGTCTCGATCGCTGTCTTGCCGCTCTTCGCCAGCGCCTTCTGGGAGCACAACCGGAACAAGCTGCTGGTGGCCGCCATCGTCTCGGCGCCCGTGATCGCCTATCTGATGCGCGGGCTCGGCGGCGAGGGGGCCCACGTGCTGCTGCACACGGCCTGCGACTACGCGGCCTTCATCGCCCTTCTGGGGGCGCTGTTCACGATCTCGGGCGGGATCTGCCTCAGCGGAACGCTGGTCGGCAGCCCGCTGGTCAACACGACCTTCCTGGCCATCGGCGCCGTCCTGGGCAGCGTCATCGGAACCACCGGCGCGTCGGTGCTGCTGATCCGGCCCATGCTGCGCGCGAACGCCAAGCGGTCGTACGCGACGCACGTCGTCGTGTTCTTCATTTTCATCGTGTCGAACGGGGCGGGGCTGCTGACGCCCCTCGGCGACCCGCCGCTCTTTCTGGGCTTTCTGCGGGGCGTCCCCTTCACGTGGACGCTGCGGCTGGCCGCCCCCTGGGCCCTGGTGAACGGCGCGCTGCTGGGCATCTTCGCCGTCATCGACCGGACGCTGACCGCGCGCGAGCGCCGGCGGCTCGGGCCCCTGGCGACCGACGGGCCCGCCGTCATCGAGCCGCTGCGCGTGCAGGGCGCGATCAACCTGGTGTGGCTGCTGGGGATCGTGCTGGTCGTGTTCGTGATGGGGAGCTTCGGGAGCAGTCTGTTCGGGGACGGCACCCTGCGTGCCGGTGTGCAGGTCGCCGGCATGCTGGCCTGCGCCGGGCTGTCGCTGGCCACCACCCCGCGCGAGGTCCACGCGATCAACCGCTTCAGCTGGGCGCCGATCGTCGAGGTGGCGGCGGTCTTCAGCGGCGTCTTCGTCACGATGATCCCCGCGCTGGCCTTCCTGGGCGAGCGCGGCGCCAGCCTGGGCGTGACGAAGCCCTGGCAGTTCTTCTGGGCGGCGGGCGCGCTCTCCAGCGTCCTCGACAACGCGCCGACCTACCTGACGTTCGCGTCGCTGGCGGTGGGCGTCGCCAACGGCCCGCACGGGACCATGTCGATCGACAACCTGGGCGCGCTGGCGGTCCACCCCACGGGGCAGCTGCTGCTGGCGGCCGTCTCGTGCGGCGCCGTGCTGATGGGCGCCATCACGTACATCGGCAACGGCCCGAACTTCATGGTCAAGGCGATCGCCGAGCAGCACCACGTGCGCATGCCCAGCTTCTTCGGCTACACGCTCTGGTCGCTGGCGATCCTGGTGCCGCTGTTCGGCGTCGTGTCACACCTGTTCTTCTAGCGACAGCGGCCGCAGCAGCACGTAGCCGGCGAACTTCTTGAAGGCGTCCGGCGCCTGCGGCGGGCGAAGGAGCTTGCTCACGCGCACGGCCGCCTTCAGCAGCGCGGGCAAGGGCGCGGGGCGCCCGAGGCGCTCGGCCTCGACGGCCAGGTACTTGATGTCGGCGGCGCGCCAGCCGTGACCGGCGAAGAAGCCGAACCAGTCGGGCGGCTCGAACTGGAACGGCGCCGCCCGCATGGCGCGCGAGACGCGCAGCCTCTTCCGGAAGGGCAGGACCTGGGGCGCG
>CAZPUH010000555.1:0-17546 GCA_964589215.1 uncultured Myxococcales bacterium
CGACGAAAAGTCGCAGATCCAAGCCCTCGATCGGACTCAACCGCTGCTGCCGTTGTCTCTGGGACGCCCGGAACAGCGCACGCACGATTACGTCCGGCATGGAACAACGTCGCTCTTCGCGGCCCTCGACATTGCGACCGGCAGAGTCATCGGCAGGACGTTTCGGCGTCACCGAACCACGGAGTTTAAGAAGTTCCTCGAGACCGTCGACGCTGCGGTCCCTGCAGATCTCGACGTCCATGTCGTGCTCGACAACTATGGGACTCACAAGACTGCGGTCATCAAGCGCTGGCTGGTCAGGCACCCGCGCCTTCACTTCCATTTCACCCCGACCAGCGCATCGTGGCTCAACCAGGTTGAGCGCTGGTCCGCGACGCTCACAGACAAGCGACTCCGGCGCGGCACTTTCAACAGCACCGAGCAACTCGAGGCGGCCATCCGCGCTTACGTCGACATCAACAACGAACAGCCGCGCCCCTTTGTCTGGTCAAAGACAGCAGAGGAGATCCTCGACAGCATCAAGCGATACTGTCTACTAACTTCTGAGACAGGACACTAGCCGTCCTTGAGCCGAGCCTCAGCCGATCGTCAGCCGTCCTTGCCCTTCTCGACGTGGCCGCCGAAGGCGTACCGCATCGCCGACAGGACGCGGTCCTGGAATCCGGCCTCCCCGCGTGAGCTGAAGCGCTCGAACAGCGCCGCCGCCAGCACGTGCGCCGGCACGCCTTCGTCGATGGCGGCGTCCAGCGTCCAGCGCCCCTCGCCGGAGTCCGACACCCGGCCCGAGAACCGCTCGAGCTGCGGGTCGCGGGCCAGCGCGCCAGCCGTCAGGTCCAGCAACCACGACGAGACCACGCTGCCGCGCCGCCAGACCTCCGCGATGTCGGCCAGCGGGAAGTCGAACTGGTAGTACTCCGGCGCGCGCAGGGGCGCCGTCTCCGCGTCGGCGGTGCCCGACTGCCGGCCGACACCCGCGTGGCGCAGGATGTTCATCCCCTCGGCGTAGGCGGCCATCAGTCCGTATTCGATCCCGTTGTGGACCATCTTCACGAAGTGCCCGGCGCCGCTGGGGCCGCAGTGCAGGTACCCGAGCTCGGCGGTGTTGCCGCGCCCCGCCCGCTCGGGCGTGGGCGTCACCGTTCCCGCTCCGGGGGCCAGCGTCGCGAACAGGGGGTCCAGCCGCCGCACGACGTCCGTCTCGCCGCCGATCATCAAGCAGTAGCCGCGATCGAGCCCCCAGACGCCGCCGCTGGTGCCGCAGTCGACGTAGTGCAGGCGGGGGGCGAGCCGCTTGGCGCGATCGATGTCGTCCCGGTAGAACGAGTTGCCGCCGTCGACGACGACGTCCCCATCCGACAGGCGCGGCACCAGCTGGGCCAGCGTCGCGTCGACGACGCCGGCGGGAACCATCAACCAGACGACCCGGGGCGGGGTCAGCCGCGCCACGAAGTCGTCCAGCGAGACGCCCGGCACCGCGCCCTCGGCTGCCAGCGCGTCGACCGCCGCGCGCGAGACGTCGTGCACCACGCAGCTGTGCCCGCCGCGCATCCAGCGCCGCACCATGTTCGCGCCCATGCGCCCGAGACCGATCATTCCGACCTGCATGCCCGCAAGCATACAACCCAAGTCGCGCGAGAGAAGTCGTGCGATAACCGGGGCGGTGCGGCGCCCCCTCTCGGCTGACGAACAACTAGTTATGGGCGCGCGCGCGCGCGCGACCGCCGCGCTGATCGGCTGCGGCGCCTCCGTGGCGCTGGCGCTGGCCCAGCTGACGGTCATCGACCTGCGGCGGTTCGCGACGGCGAACGCCCTGTCGTCGCGCGGGCGCTGGCTGCTGCTGGCGGCGGTGGCCGCCGGGGCGCTGGTCGGCCTCGCCGTCGCGGTGTGGACCGCGCGGCGCGCGCGCGCCGAGTCGCCGAATCCGACCGCCGCGCTGTCGCTCCGCGCGCGGCTCGGCGCGCCGCTGCTGCTGGCGGCGACCGTGCCGGGCCTGTTCGCGCTGGATCCCTGGAGCGAGACCCTGACGCTGGCGGTCCTGCTGGGCGCGGTGGTGGTGGCGGCCGAACCCCTGTTCCGGCTGCACTTCGCGGCGCGCGCGGAACGCGCGCCCGGTCGTGTGACGGAGCTGTTGGCGCGCCTGCGAGAGAAGCTGGGGCAGCGCGGTCCCTGGGTGATCGCCGCCGCGATGGCCTGCGCGTACGCCGGGGTCTTCAGCTTCCTGACGCTGCGCAACCACCACAAGTTCAACACCTACAACTGGGACCTGGGGCAGCTCGACAACCAGTTCTACAACGCGCTTCACGGGCGCCCGTTCCGCTGCACGCCCCTCATCCGCGAGGGGAACTGGAGCGAGCTACGCAACCACGCGGAGTTCACGGTCTTCGCGCTGCTCCCCTTCTACGCCCTGCACCCCGCGGCCAGCACGCTGCTGGTGTTGCAGTGCCTGTTGCTGGGGGGCGCGGCGATCCCGCTCTACCGATTCGCGGCCCGGCGCCTTCCGCCGGCCTGGGCGCTGCTGGTCGTGGCCGGCTACGTCCTCTACCCGCCGCTGCACGGGGCGCAGCTGTTCGACTTTCACTTCCAGCCGATCGCCGCCGCGTTCCTGCTGGCGGCCATCGACGCGTTCGACAGCCGCCGCACGCGCCTCTTTTGGTTCTTCTGGGTGCTGGCGATCGGCTGCCGCGAAGACGTGTCGATGGGGACCGCCATCCTGGGCGTCACGCTGGTGCTGGCCGGCGTCCGCGTCCGCGAGGGGGCCGCCATCGCCGTCGCCTCGTCGATCTACTTCGTGCTGATGCGGTTCGTGATCATGCCGGCCGTCGGCCCCTGGGGGTTCGCGGATCTCTACAAGCAGCTCTTTCCCGCCGGCGACTCCAGCTTCCTGGGCGTGCTCAAGACGCTGGCGACCAACCCGCTCTACGCGCTGCGGACGCTGATGACGCCCGAGAAGCTGCGCTACACGCTGCAGATCGTGGCGCCGCTGGCTTTCCTGCCTTTGCGTCGCTGGTGGCTGGCGGCGTCGATGGTGCCGGGGGCGGTTCTCACGCTGCTGACGACGGCGTACGGACCGACGCTGGACATCGGCTACCAGTACGGGTGCGACTACGTGCCGTACGTGTTTCCGGCCGCCGCGCTGGCGCTGGCCGAGCTGCGGCGGCAACCGGGGCAGGTCAAGGCGCGCGCGGCAGCGGCGACGCTCGCCGTGGCGACGGTGCTGGCGACGGCGGCCTGGGGGGCGTTCCCGCCCCGAAAGACGTTCCACTCGAGCTATGGCTTCATCAACTTCGAGCCGCCGACGCCGCAAGAGCAGCGACGGCTGGCGGCGCTGGACGCGGCCATGCGCCTGGTGCCGCGCGACGCGGTGCTGGCCGCCAGCGACCGCGAGCTGTCGCACGTCTCGAACCGGATCGAGTGCTGGAACCTGGCGGTCGGCTGGCAGGGCGCGGACTACATCATCTACACGCACATCGACCCGATCCCGCCGGATCGCGATCAGGTGGCGCGCGCCCAGGCGGCCGGCTGGATCACGCTGTTCGACACGCCCGAGATCGGGCTCATGAAGCGCCCGCGCTAGGCGTCAGTAGCTGATGCCGACGATCGTGCGGACCCAGAAGGGGCCGAACGGCGTGTCCTCGACGCCGGCGACCGGGGTCGGCGCGTGGACGTGGTTCACCTGCAGGTACGCGCCGGTCGACCACCAGATCTTCCCGAACTGCACGATGGCGGTCGGGCCCAGGTAGTGCGCCGGCCCGACGGTAAACTTGCCGTCCTCGAGCTCGCCGCGCATCCAGTACTCGATGCCCGGCTGGACGTTGAACCACTTCTCGAACACCACGCCGGCGGTCGGGTTCAGCACCCAGCTCGCCTCGCCGCGGTAGGTGTACTCGCGTTCGGCCCACAGGTTGGCGGCGATCCGGAACGGGCCCACGCGCCGCTGCAGGATCACCTTTCCTTCGATCTCGAACTCCCGCTGATTCTCGGTCAGCTCGCCGTAGACGGCGACGTCGACGGGCCAGACACCGCTGTCGGCGAAGCGATAGCGCAGCCGCTGCTTGACCCCGTTCCCCTCGCCCAGGTCCGGGGCGCCGGGGAAATCGAGATCGACGGGCTGCAACGTCAGGTACAACCCCAGCTCCAGCCGGTCGGTGATGCCGTATTCGATCTCCACCTGGAACTGGCTGGCCAGGTGCCAGCCCGCCTGGCCGTTCGCGTCCAGCAGCCGTTGGGGCGTCAGATCGGTGTAGAGCTCGACCTCCGCGTCGCCGTGCGGAAGCGTCTCGTAGATGTACGTGAAGGGCAGCGGGCGCGGATTGGCGCGCGCGGCGGGCGCGGCGAGCGCGGCCGCGCAGAAGACGGGCAGCGCCACCAGCGAACGGCGAAGCCAGGCGTGAACCGACCCGCGGAACGAAGAAGCGACTGACGACGGCATCGAGGGATTCCTTTCGTGGCGTTGAAGCGAGGCACAACAGATAATGAAATCCATTCTCAAAATCAACCAGAATATCGGATCCAGCCCCAAACGCGCCCGCGCCCGGGGTTCGCGGGCGACCGAGCTACCGCTTCTTCTTCGGGCGCGCGCTCGGGTGCGCGTGCGGATGCGCGTGTGAATGTGGAGTGGTGTGGCCCTCGCCGGCCGCGTGACTGTGCGCGGCGCCCACCGCGTCGGGGATCAGCTCGAGGCCGCCCTGCTTGACGCCGCGGAGAGCCAGGATCCGGTCGGCGATCGCCGCCAGTTGATCCGACTGCCCGCGCAGCACCACGACCTCCAGGCACAGATCGTGGGACAGGTGCACGTGCAGCGCCGCCCGAACGTCGTCCCCCAGCTCGTGCTGCAGGTCGGTGAGCTTGTCGCTCAGGTCGCGGACGTTGTGGTCATAGACGATCGTCAGCGTCCCCACGGCCGGCACACCGGACGCGACCTTCGCGCGCCCGACCTCGGCGCGGCCGATGTCCCGCAGCAGCTCGGATCGCGTGCACCCGCGCTTCGCGGCGACCGCGTCCAGATCGCGGAGCAGGCTCGCTTCGACGGCCACGCCGAAGCGTACGAGGGGATCCTTCATGGCCCGACCGTACCCCAGCCCACGCAACGCGCAAAGCCAATCGGATTTCCGTTTTCAACCAGCGAAAACGACATCTTCTGATGATTGCCGGGCCCAAATGTCTCTAGGTAGACTGCGCACACACATGCTGACTTATGCACGTCCTAGAAACTCCTTGAGTTGGCTTTTTGCTATGTCGCTTGTGGTAGGCGGGTGGGTTGGGTGCAGCAGCAGCGACAAGCAGAGCGGCGGCGACCAGACCTGCCACGGAAACCTTGGAGAGGAGTTCTGCGCGTGCACCTCCAGCGGGAATTGCAACGCGGGGCTGACCTGCGCGACCGATTTGCAGCAGTGTGTGCACCTGGCGGGGACGACCTCCGGGGCCGGCGGCGGTACCGGAACGGGGGCCTCGACGGGCGGCGGGAACACCACCGGCACGGGCGGAACCGGCACCGGCACGGGCGGGGCGACGACATCCGGCGGCTCGGGCGGCAGCCGCACCTCCGGCACTGGGGGCGTCGTATCGACCGGCGGCACGGGCGCGGTCGCCGGCTCGCGCGGCACGGGTGGCAGCGCCTCCGGAGGAACGACCGGTGGCGGCGGACGCAGCTCGGGCGGTTCGGCAGGCACCGGCAATTCGTCCGGGATGGCCGGCATGAACGGCACCGGCAGCGGCGGCTCCCCGATGGCCACCAGCTGCGGCACCCTCAAGCCGTCCGCCAGCGGCAACGGCGAGTTCACGCACTACAACTTCGGCCAGGGAACCGCCAAGGGTGAGCTCGGCATGTACCAGACCGCCTGCGGCTACCTCGGCTCGGAGAGCGGCCAGACGGACACGGTCATGAACATCGCGAACAGCGGAATGGCCAAAAACACCTACTTCGCCGCGATCCCCGGCAACAGCAGCAGCGACTTCAACACGCGCAACTACTGCGGGACCTGCGTCCAGATCTCCAACAACGGCAAGACCATCATCGCGACGATCATCGACGAGTGCCCGGAAGACTCGAACCCGGTCTGCAAGCAGAACTCGATGGGCGAGCTGGATCTCAGCGTCGACGCCTTCAACGCGCTGGGGTTCGGGAACGGCAACCCGTCCGGCACCAGCTGGAAGGCGGTCCCCTGCCCCATCACCACCAACGTCGTCGTGCGGATCAAGCAGGCCAACGAGGCCTACATCGAGGGCTCGATCCTCGCGATCACCGGCGTCAGCGGGCCGGGCGGCAACGCCTCGAAGACCAGCTACGGTTCCTGGCACTTCAACTCGAACATCGGCTCCGGTTCGCAGCTGACGCTGACGGACGCCGCCGGCCGCACCTTGCAGGTGACGCTCTCCAGCGGCGCCACGGACCAGAACCAGGACACGGGCAAGCAGTTCCCCGCCTGCCAGTAGGCCGGCGCGTCGCCCGGATCGCCCTCGGCGTTTACGACGCTCATCGCCCCCCGGACGGGCGGACTGATACGGTGGCTGGCGCCCCGGCAGCCCCGAGGCTGCTGCCCTCGCCGCCCGCCGTACGGCTCGGTTCGCGACCTCGGTTACTCTGTTCCGATCGGCGTCCCGAATTCATGAGCTATGGGCTCGAGGAGCCTTGAATCCACCGCGTAGATTTCGATGTAAGTCGTGTCGAGGGCTCGGATTTCGACGACAGCGTCGCCCAGATCTTCGAATCCGTCCTCGGTTTCGGCGTTCTCGCGGAATCGAGGTGAAGCCACGCTTGATGGAACACCCCAAAACACGCCTGACAAGTACTGCTCGCCCCCGGTCAACAAAGCCACAAGCGATTCAGTCGTGCCAATCGTCTTGAGGTCCGGACCTTTCGCAATTGGGGAGGGTCCAGCCGTGTCTACGTCCGTAGCGAACCAACGAAGGTCGTCGCGACTGGCCACGAGCCTGACCACCTTTGCTAGTTGTGGCCCCAGCCCCGTAACTGCGGAGCCATCGATCTGAAAGCCCGTGAGGCGACACCTGTATCTAGCTCGACGCATTGTCTATAGCTCCCCAGGCTTTGGTGACGTCCTTGATCGGCTGCCCCCCTTTACCGAACTCTCTGGTCTGGGGGTATCGAGGTCTCCGCCCCGGCGATGACTCAGCGCTGGACCTTGATGTTGATGTTGCCGGTGCGGGTCGCGCCCCAGAGGCGCAGCCACATGGCCATGTACATCTCGGGTCCGCGCGCGCTCGCGATGTCGCCCAGATCCAGAATGTCCGTCCAGCCCATCGCCTTCAGCAGGTCGGTGACCTGCGCTTTGGCGCCGGCGTCGTTGCCGCTCACGAAGATGGTGTGATCGCCGCCGGCGACCCCTTTCGGGTTCACCATCACGTGCGCGCCGATCGTGTTCAGAGTCTTCACCACCTTCAGGTTCGGGAACGCGGCCTGGATTTTTTCGGCCAGGCAGCGCTCGTCGCTGGCCAGGGACCGGGGCGGCATGCCGCGGCTGTGATCCAGCTCGTTGGCAATGTCCAGCAGGACCTTGCCGCCGACCTTGTCCGCGCCCGCCGCGCGTAGCGCGTCGATGGAGATCGTGCCGCCCGTCGCGTTCACCAGAATGTCGCCGAAGGCGGCAGCCTCCGGGAAGCTGACGATCTTGCCGCGCTCGCCGGTCTGGGCGCGCCACTCGCGCAGCGACGTCGCCATCATCTTTTTGTCGTCGATCTTGGCGGGATCGCGCGTGCCGATCGCGACGTCGTGTCCCAGCTGCAGCCACTTCGTTCCCAGGGTCTGTCCAACGACACCCGAACCGATGATTCCGATCTTCATGACGCCTCCGTCGTTTCTTGGTAAAGGGGCTGTCATCCTGACTCGACTCGAACGGACGGACAACGATGACCGGCGCGCGCCTCTGTCGGCCGTCCTGACCGTCACGGTGCTGGGCTCGGTCAGCAGCGGCACCTTCTGGGCCGGGCTGTTCTTCGTCAGCGCGGGCGTCTATCACTTCACCCCTGCGGCCAACCTGACGCTGGCGACCGTGATGGGCGCCGTCTACGCCGTGGCCGCGCGCGGGGCCGGGCGGCTCGCCCGCGGGCGCGCCCCCCGGCAGGTGCTGTCGGCGGCGCTGCTGGTGTGGACGGGGTCGGCGCTGTTGCCACTGCTGCTGCCAGGCAGCGGGGCCGGACTGTGGGCCGCCGCGCTGATCGGATCGGCCGCCTCGGCCCTGACCTTCCCGGTGGTCGAGAGCTACCTGACGGCGGGCCGCCACGGGGCCGAGATGCGCTCCGCCATCGGCCAGTTCAACCTCACCTGGACGCCGGCCACCGCCCTGCCGCTGCTGGTGCTGGCGCTTCTGGCGCGGCACCCGGCCGGCAGCTTCGTGGTGTCCGCCGCCGCCAGCGCCCTCGCCTGGCTGACGATCTGGCGCCTGCCGGCGCACCCGGCCGCGCACGACCCCGACGCCAGCGCGCAGGCGGTCGGCCCCACCTACCGCGCCCTCTTGCGGGCGGCGTCCTGGTTGCTTCCGTTCAGCTACGTCGTCTCGGCGACGCTGGCGCCGATCCTTCCGCACCGCCTGGCGGCCGTCGGCGCGGGCAGCGCCGCCAGCCTGCTGGCGGCCGCCTGGATGGGGACCCGCTTCCTGGCGCTGGCGCTGATGTGGCGCACGCACTTCTGGCACGGGCGCTGGGGCACGCTGGCCGCCGGCGCCGCCGCGCTGGTGAGCGGCCTGGCGCTGGTGCTGCTGGCGCGCACGCTGCCCGTGCTGATGGTCGGCCTCTTCGCCTACGGCGCGGGCATGGGCGTCATCTACTACGCGTCCCTCTACTACGTGATGGCCGTCGGCGCGGCGGCCGTGGACGCCGGCGGCAACTTCGAGGCGCTCATCGGCGTCGGTTATTGCGTGGGCCCCTTGCTGGGCCTGATCGCCGACGCGCTGGCGCGCCGCTGACGCTCGCGCGAAAAGCGTTCGTCACACGCGACGGGCGTCCGTCACGCGGCCGTCATGCACGTGTCCGCTTCGATCGCTTCTGACGCAATTTTCACGATCTCGTCGTCATCTCGTTGGCGCCGGCCTCGATCAATCGGCGTAACAGAGAGAGCCACGATGACGTTTTCACCGTGGATTCGAAGGCTGGCCCTGGTCACCGACGCATGGAAGCCGCAGACCAACGGCGTCGTCAACACGCTGGTGCGGCTCACGAAGCACCTCGAGCTGGAAGGCATCGAGGTGATGGTGGTGGCGCCCGACAGCCACTTCACGCTGCCGCTCCCCTCCTATCCGGAGATCCGGGTGGCCTGCGACCCCTGGCGCGCCATCGGGCGCATCCGCGCGTTTCAGCCGGACGCGATCCACGTCGCGACGGAGGGGCCGCTCGGGTTCTCGACGGTCGCGTGGCTGCGCCTCAAGAAGCTGCGGTTCACGACCAGCTTCCACACGCGCTACCCCGAGTACGTCAGCGCGCGCGTGCCGCTGCCCCTGGAATGGGGCTACGACCTGGTGCGCTGGTTCCATGGCCGCGCCGAGCACACGCTGGTCAGCTCGCAATCGCTGCTGCAGGAGCTGGCTGGCCGCCGCGTGGGGCGGCGCCTGGTGCACTGGCCGCGCGGCGTCGACGCCGACGTGTTCAATCCGTCCTTCCGCCGCGACGACGTCTACGAGGGCCTGCCCGGCCCCATCTGGCTGTACGTCGGCCGGGTGGCCGTCGAGAAGAGCCTGGACGACTTCCTGAAGCTGCCGCTGCCCGGCACCAAGGTCGTCGTGGGCGACGGGCCCTCGCGCGAGGAGCTTCAGCGCGCGTACCCGGACGTCGTGTGGCGCGGCTATCGCTTCGGCGCCGATCTGTCGGCGCACTTCGCCGCCGCCGACTGCTTCGTGTTC
Source organism: uncultured Myxococcales bacterium (assembly GCA_964589215.1). Lineage (GTDB taxonomy): Bacteria > Myxococcota_A > Polyangia > Fen-1088 > Fen-1088 > JADGRB01. The sequence continues at coordinate 9,849 of CAZPUH010000555.1, forward strand.
CCGTCGCGCACCGAGACCTTCGGCAACGTGATTCTGGAGGCGCTCGCCTCGGGGCTTCCGGTGGCCTCCGTGCCCGCGCCCGGCCCCGTCGACCTCATTCAAGAGGGCGTCAACGGCGCGATCGACGACGATCTCCTCGCCGCCTGCCGCCGCGCCGTGACCTGCTCGCCCGAGAAGGCGCGGGCCAGCATCATCCGCCGCACGCTGCGCGCCGGGCACGAGCTGTTCCGCGCCCACCTCGTGCCGACCCGGGCCGAGATCCCCTTCACCATCCCGGCGGAAGCCACGCTGGGCGAAGAGGCGGCCGCCTGAAGCGCGCCGCACCGCCCGCCCCCTCAGGGCAGCTTCAGCAGCGGCTGCCCCATCCGGATCACCGACGTCTCCCTGATGCCCTCGCACAGCTCGAACCCGGCCGGGGCGAACACGATGATGGTCGACCCCAGCTCGAACCAGCCCATCTCGTCGCCTTTGCCAAAGCGCGCGTCGCAGTCGATCGCGCGCGGCCCGTCGTACGCCAGGTGCAGCGGCACGTCCAGGAAGCGCAGCCGGATGCTGGCCACCAGGATCGAGGCCACGGGCACCAGCGTGATCAGGTGACCGCCCGCGTTCGTCACCGTCTGAACGACGGCCCGTTCGTTCTTGCAATACAGCTTGTCGACGCGCTTGACCGTGCTCGGGTTGGTGTTCAGCGTGTCGCCGGAGATGTAGTTGACGCGCGTGACGCGCAGGTCGTACGGCGCGTGGAAGCGGTGGTACATGCTGGACGTCAGCCGCAGCGTCACGTAGCGGCCGTCGCGGTAGCGCTCGACCAGCGCCGGATCGTCCAGCAGCTCGTCCAGGGTGTACGAGATCCCCTTGGCCTGAATCAGCTGCGTCCCCTGCACGGCGCCGCAGGCGTTGACGATGGCGTCGCACGGGCTGGTCAGGACGGCCGGGTCGGGATCGACGGCGCGGGCGCCCGGCTTCAGCTCGCGGATGAAACAGTCGTGCAGGCTGTCGAAGGAGGCCTTCGCCGCCTCGTCGAGATCCGGGTCGGCGAACAGCCGCCAGAGGCCAATCGACAGATCGCGCACCAGCGGCTGGCGCACCTTGCTGATGCGTCCGACCAGCCGGGTGGCGAGGCGCCGCGGGATCAGCTGGTTGGTGAGCAGGAAGGTCAGCTGGTCGTTCTGCCCGATACGGGCGACGATGCTACGAAGCGATTGAAACGGAGAGCGGAATGACATTGGTCCTTTATGCCCTGGGGGCGGTGGGGTTCGGGGCGTCGTTGAAGAAGGCCTCGACTCGGCTGCAGCTGTCAAAGGCCAAGCACCCGTCGCTGCGCGGACATGCGCGCATGTCGCGCTTCGTCGCCAAGATGGTGCCGTTCTACGAATACGGCGAGCGTCGCTTCTTCGTCTGCGACGGCGCGCCGGCGGAGGTCGGCGAGCTGCGCCGGGCCGGCTTTCAGCGGCTGGCCGACACGTTCGCGACCCGGTTCGCGAAGACGCGCGCGCTGACCCGCGACGTCGAGGACGGCCTCTCCGACCTGCAGTTCACGGGCGCCTACCGGGTCCCCTTCCAGTTCAGCCGCTACGTGAAGCAGAACCTGGGCGCAGGCTCCTTCGTCGCCGAGTCGTCGGGCGTCACGCTGACCGACCTCGACGGCAACGTCGCGCACGACCTGGCGGGCTCGTACGGCGTCAACGTCTTCGGCTACGACTTCTACAAAGAGTGCCTGGACGGCGCCTTCGAACGCGCGCGTTCGCTGGGCCCGGTGCTCGGCGCGTACCACCCGGTGGTCGCTGACAACGTCCGCCGCCTGCAGGCCGTCTCGGGGCTCGACGAGGTCTCGTTCCACATGTCGGGCACCGAGGCCGTCATGCAGGCCGTGCGCCTGGCCCGCTACCACACGGGCCGCTCGCACCTGGTCCGGTTCTGCGGCGCGTACCACGGCTGGTGGGGCGACGTGCAGCCGGGCGTCGGCAACCCTACCCCCGCCCGCGACACCTATACCCTCAAGGACATGGACGAGGCCGCGCTGCGCGTGCTGCGCCGCCGCAAAGACATCGCCTGCGTGCTGGTGAACCCGCTGCAGGCGCTGCACCCGAACGGCGCGGCGCCCAGTGACTCGACGCTGCTGGCCAGCGACCGCGCGGCCGGCTACGACCGGGCCGCCTACGCCGCCTGGCTGCGGAAACTGCGCGCGGTCTGCACGGAGCGGGGCATCCCGCTGATCTTCGACGAGGTGTTCGTCGGGTTCCGCCTGGCGCCGGGCGGTGCGCAGGAGTACTTCGGCGTCAAGGCGGACCTGGTCACCTACGGCAAGACCCTGGGCGGCGGCCTCCCCGTCGGCGTGCTGTGCGGGCGCAAGGACCTGATGAAGCGCTTCCGCGACGACCGCCCGGCGGACATCTGCTTCGCGCGCGGCACCTTCAACGCCCATCCCTACGTCATGGCGGCGATGAACGAGTTCCTGCGGCGCATCGAGACGCCCGCCGTGCGCGCGCTGTACCAGCACCTGGACGCCACCTGGGATGGACGCGCCCAGCGCCTGAACGCGCGCCTGACCGCCGAGGGGATCCCCGTGCAGGTCGCCAACCTGTCGACGATCTGGACGGTGCTGTACACGCAACCGAGCCGCTACAACTGGATGTTCCAATTCTATCTGCGCGCTCACGGTCTGGCGTTGAGCTGGGTCGGCACGGGACGCTTCATCTTCAGCCTCAACTACACGGACGCCGACTTCGACGCCGTCGTCGAGAAGTTCCTGGCCGCCGCCCGCGCGATGAAAGCGGACGGCTTCTGGTGGTCCAACCCCGCGCTGACGAACAAGACCATCAAGCGCGGTGTCCTGAAAGAGATGCTGGCCGAAAGGTTCTGAGAAACGAACCGGGGCCGCCCCGCAACGAGCAGGCCCCCGCGTTCGCGCGCGCTTTCAGGCGTGCTTGGTGTTCTCGATCAGCTCGCCGCGCATCAGGTACAGCGGCGCCTTGTGGTACAGCATGATGTCGTGGAACGGATCCGTGAGGATCTTCGTGAACCACACGATCCCGGTCTTCACGTCGCGGATGAAGAACAGCTGGATGGTGCGGCCCAGCAGCGCCGCGCCCGCCAGGATGATCCAGAGGCGCGCCAGGTGCTGGAGGTACGTCTGTAGGTTGGTCCAGGGCTGCTGGAACGCGCCGAACAGCGTCGGCGACAGGTACAGCGCCAGCGGCGTCAGCCCCCACAGCGTGTGCAGGATGACCTTGCGGCGCAGGTTGCACCCGACCTTCACGCGCTCTTTGTATTCGTGGGTCGCCTGGTTCGCCTCGTCGTAGCCCTTGGGCTCGAAGAAGAAGTGACCGACCTGGCGGATGCACATCGCGAACGTCCAGCCAAACAGCGCGGCGGCCACCGGGTGCGTTAACAGCAGCACGTAGGTCACGAGGAAGCTGCACGCGCTGATCAGGTGCAGCGACTGGTTGATGCGGCTGTGGTGATAGAAGCGATGGTCATCCCAGCGCTGCTCGGCCAGGGCGTCGAAAAAGCCTTTCATGAGTTCTCCTTCGCTCGCAAGAGCGTGAATCAGTCCGTCAACTCGTCCAAACGGACTGTGCGCCCATTAGCCGACAAATGCGGCGTTCACGAAGCGAACTTTGAGTGACTTTTCTGCTGTTCGCGTGACATCGCCGCAACCGGCGCGGGGCTGCCGCGCACCAGCCAGATGCTGTTCCAGACGCCGCTGCTGAAGTAGAGCGTCATCCAGGCCACCTCGTCGTGCCACACGTCCCAGCGGCGCGTCACGACGACGCGCGTGGCAGCGTCGCGCACACCCTGGGCCAGCGTCAGGTACGTGCGGCCGATGGCCTCGTCGGCGAGCCAGCGCCGGAAGTACATCGGCACGTCCGAGAAGGCCATGAACGCGATGTAGGGAATGATGAAGGCGGCCACCGTCTGGGCGAACGGCCGCCAGGCGGGCGACCGCTGTTTCAGCAGCGCCGCCACGACGAACGCCGAGGAGATCGTCCAGATCGACTGTTCGCAAACGTTCCCCATGTAATTGGTCGTGAGGACCGCGTACCAGGAACAGACCTCGGCAACGGCAATGACCGGCAGCAGGACGCGCCCGACCCACCAGCCGAGATCGCGCTGCTCGCCGCTGGCGGCACGCAACACCAGCGCCCACTGCGCCATGAACGCCAGCTCGGCGACCGTCGCGACCGAGCGCCCGATCATCACGCAGGACCACCAGCCGCCGAAGGGCGCGATCCGCTGCACATCCGCGCGCGGCAGGATCGACCGGAAGCCGCAGCCGACGACGAACAGCGCCGCGAGCCACAGCAGCTCGCGCCGATGGCGCGCGACCTGGTCGGGCAGGCGCGACAGCTCCGCGCGCAGGCGCCACGCAGTCCACACCCACGCGACCAGGTTGGCGGCGACGATGGCGCGCAGCAACCAGATCCAAACGAAGATGCCGGGCGAGGTGCCGTCGCTCATCGCCCGTCGACTGGTCGCATGTTCGGAGGCCGCCCGCAACTATTGCCACGCTTGGGGCCGGCGCCAGTCCCTGTCACGCCGCGTTCGTCACGCCGCGCGCGCGAGCCAGGAAACCGCCATTTCTTCGGCCCAATAGTGCGGGCGCCACGGCCAGCGCCCGCCGACGAACCCGGTGTGCCCGCCCCACGAAGTGACCTGAAATCGAACACTCGGCGACGCCGCCTGGCGCGCGCGCGCCACGCCGTCTCGCGGGAAGAACGGGTCGTCCTCCGCGCTGATGCACAGCGTGGGGGTCGCGACCCGCGGCAGGTAGCGGATCGCGCTGGCGCGGTCGTAGTAGTCCTCCGCGCTGGCGAAGCCGTGCAGCGGCGCCGTCACGCAGCGGTCGAACTCGGCGAAGGTGCGCGCCGCGCGGATGCGCGCCACGTCCAGGTGCGCCGTCTCGCGCGGAAACCGCGCCACGACGTCCAGCGCCTTCGGCTTGAGCCGCCGCAGGAAGTGATACGCGTAGACGCGCGCGCCCGGCCGCTCCAGGTAGCGCGAGGCCGCCGCCAGGTCGTACGGCACCGACAGCGTGGCCGCCGCGCGGATCGGGCCGCCCGCCCCCTGCTCGCCCAGGTACTTGATGAGGACGTTGCCGCCCAGCGAGAATCCCACCGCGTAAAGCGGGGCGGCCGGGTCGCGCCGCACCAGCGCCCGCACGACGAGGTCCAGGTCCTCGGTTTCGCCGGAGTGGTAAAGGCGAGGGCGCCGATTGGGGAGACGCCGTTTGATGTCGTCCGGGTCGCGCGCGCACGAACGGAAGTTGAGGACCGTGCAGCTCCACCCGGCCGCCGCGACCAGCACCGCCAGCCCCTGGGTGTGCAATGAGTAGGCGCTCCCCTCGAGGCCGTGCAGCAACACGACGCGGGGCGTCCCGGCCGGCCCGTCGACGTGGTCCAGCATCAGGTCGTCGTGGTCGGGCGTGGGCAGCACCTCGCGGGAGAACCGGATCAGGCGGCGCGAGCGGGCCAGGCGCGCCCACAGCGTCTGCCCCGTCGGTCCGGGCAGCCACCAGGGGGCGGAGGCGGGCGGCGGGGCGTCCATGTCCAGGACTTATAACGGATGCCTCCGACGGACCTCTCGGTTTTCGTGCGGCTGTTTTCTGGGCTTGCGCGTCCGGGTTCGGCAAATTAGACCCTCGGGGATGAGCTCGACCGGCGACGCAATCAAGGCGGACACGAACGGCAAGGCGCCCGCCACGGTGCCGGCCGTCGACCGGGGGGCCGGCGCCGCCCCGGCCGACGACGTTCCGGCCAAGAAGAAGAGCCGCCGGCCGATCGTCTTCCTGGTGCTGGGGCTGCTGGTCGTCGCCATCGGGATCTACTGGCTGTACGCGCGCCACTTCGAAGATACCGACGACGCGCAGGTCGACGGCAACATCAGCAACATTGGCCCGCGCGTGCCGGGGACCGTCACCAACGTCTACGTCCTCGAGAACCAGACGGTGAAGGCGGGCGACCCGCTGCTGGAGATCGACCCCACCGACCTGTCGGTCGCCGTCGCGCAGGCCCGCGCCTCGGTGGCCCAGGCCGAGGCGCAGCTGCAGGCGGAAGACCCCAACGTCTCGATCACCGAGACGTCCAACACGGCCGCCGTCGCGGGCGCCTCGTCGGAGCTGGTGTCGGCGACCGCCGGCCTGACCGCCGCGCAGCGCGACGTCGAGCAGCTGACGGCCCGCCTGGCGTCGGCCGAGGGGACGGCGCGCCTCGCGCAGATCGAACGCAAGCGCGGCGAGGAGCTGTGGAAGGCGCAGGCCATCCCGCGCGCGGACCTGGACCGCCGCATCACGGCCGCCGAGACCGCCGAGGCCGAGGCCCAGGCGACCAAGCAGGCGCTGGCGTCGGCCAAGCAGCGCGTCGCGCAGCAGGAGGCGCAGCTGGGCGCCACCAAGAGCCGCCTGCTGGAGGTGCGCAAGAACGCGCCCCGTCAGGTCGAGACGCGCAAGGCCTCCGTGATGTTCCGCCAGGCGAACCTCGAGCTGGCGCGCGCGCAGCTGTCGCAGGCGGAGCTGAATCTGAGCTACGCCAAGGTGCGCACGCCCGTCGCCGGCGTCGTCGCCAAGAAGGCGGTCAACGTCGGTGACCATGTCGCGCCCGGGCAGCAGCTGGTCGCCGTCGCGCAGACCGACAACCTGTGGGTGACCGCGAACTTCCGCGAGACGCAGATCGAGCACATGCAACCCGGGATGCCGACCGACGTGCACGTCGACGCGCTGGACACCACGTTCACGGGCAAGATCGAGAGCATCGGCGGCGCGACGGGCTCGCGGCTCAGCGTGTTGCCGCCGGAGAACGCGTCGGGGAACTACGTGAAGGTCGTGCAGCGCATCCCGGTGCGCATCCGTCTGGACCCGGGGCAAGCCGGGCTCGACCGGTTGCGGCCGGGCATGTCGGCGGAACCGAAGGTGAAGGTCCGGTGAGCGCCGCCGGCTCGGCGACGGCGGCGCCGCAACGTCCCGCCTACTTCGCCACCGGCTGGACCAACGGCCACAACCCGTGGGCCATCGCGCTGGTGGTCACCATGGCCACGTTCATGGAGGTGCTGGACACCAGCATCGCGAACGTGTCTCTGCCGCACATCGCCGGGAACCTCTCCGTCAGCCAGGACGAGGGGACGTGGGTGCTGACGTCCTACCTGGTGTCGAACGCCGTCGTCCTGCCGATCAGCGGGTGGATCGCGTCCAAGGTCGGGCGCAAGCGCTTCTACATGACGTGCGTCGTGCTGTTCACGGTCAGCTCGTTCCTGTGCGGCATCGCGCCGTCGCTGGGCTTCCTGATCTTCTTCCGCGTGCTGCAGGGGCTGGGCGGCGGCGGCCTCGGCCCCAGCGAGCAGGCCATCCTGGCCGACACCTTCCCGCCCGCCAAGCGCGGCATGGCGTTCGCCGTCTACGGCATGGCCGTCGTGCTGGCGCCGGCGATCGGACCGACGCTGGGCGGGTTCATCACCGACCACTTCAACTGGCGCTGGATCTTCTTCATCAACGTGCCGGTCGGGTTGGTGTCGCTGACGCTGACGTCGCGCCTGGTCAGCGACCCGCCCCACGTGGTGGCCGCCAAGGAGAAGACCGGCGGCATCGACTACGTGGGCCTGGCCCTCATCGCCGTCGGCCTGGGCGCGCTGGAGATGGTGCTCGACAAGGGCCAGGAGGACGAGTGGTTCGCCTCCCCCTTCATCACGGCCTCGACGGTCATCGCC
>CAZPUH010000556.1:0-7556 GCA_964589215.1 uncultured Myxococcales bacterium
CCTGGACGGCCAGCCCGAACAGGCGGCGCCGTTCCTGGCCGACGCCGCTGCGGCGACCGAAGATCCGCGGCGCAGCGACGAGTGGCAGCTGGCGGCGGGCGTCGTGCTGCTGCGCGCCCGCGCCATTCCGCACGCCGTGCACCTTTTCGCCCGCATCGAGGCCTTCGGCGTCGACGACCAGACCCGCGCCGTCGCGGGGCGGCTGCGCTGCGTCGCCGAAGTGCTGGCGCTGGACGCGGCCGCCGCGCGCGCCTGCGTTGCGGCGCTGCCCGTCGGCGCCACTGTCCGGACGGCGGACGTGGACCGGCTCATCGATACGTTGGAGATCGATCCGAGCCACCGGGCCATCTGGGGCGGCGTGCTCTCCGCGTTGCTTCCCGGGCTCGGACAGGCGACGGCCGGGCGAGCGGGTGACGGCGCGCTCGCGCTGTTTGTAAACGGCGGCTTCGCCGTGGGCGTCGGCTTCCTGCTGGCCGACGGCGCCGTCGCCGACGCAGCACTGCTGGGCCTAGGCCTCGGCCTCCGCTACTACCTCGGCAACATCCAACACGGCGCCGCCGCCTGGCGCGCGGCAGCCGAGCAGCGCCGGGTCCACGCCGCCCAGCAGTTGGTCCGGATCGTCGGTGCGGGGGGCCGGCCGTGATCAGGCGCGAGCGCCGCGACCGACCTCGCGGCCGTCGCCGAGCATCCAGACGATCGGTGTCCTCGCATTCGGTCGCAGCCCTCGACCGACGACCGCGCAACCGGATGGACAATGCGCACGCGTCAAGCGCCGCGTGGCTCTTATCGCATTGTCCGGCCGCGCCCAGCCAACCCTCAGGCGTCGATGACTCCAACTGCTTGAAAACTACGTCAACGATCGATCGAAGCGGAGACTCTTGTCTGCGTGATAAAAGGTGAGATTGCGGGACAATAGGAGTTGCCGGACGGATCGAGAATGAAGTCGCGCGCCCGATATCTGCTCGAGAAGTCGACTGAATCCATGCTGGCGGCAGTGGAGGTCTACAACAAGCCGACGTTTGCGTATCGAGAAGAGTCATTTTCTGTTTTGGCTGTCAACGCATGGGAGCTTCTCCTCAAGGCTCGTATTCTTGAGATCGACGGCAATCGTTTAGCCGCGATCCTTGAGTACGAACCGCGAACCAAGGCCGATGGAAAGCCCTCGAAACTCTTCCAGCGGAAGAAGAACCGCGCCGGGAACAGCGTCACGATCGGGCTCTTCAAGGCCTACGACCGGTTGGTGTCGGAATACGCGGACACGTTAGATTCGGCTATTCGGCAGAATTTGGAAGCGCTCGTCGAGATCCGAGACAATGCCGTTCACTTCTTCAACAAGGACCTCGCGCTTGCGAAAGCTATCCATGAGATCGGCGCGGCCAGCCTCAAGAACTACATCAACGCCGCCCGACGTTGGTTGGAGTCGATCTCTCGCGCCATGGCGTCTTCCTTCTTCCGTTGGCTTTCATCCAGGTTCCCGACACATTCGAGGGCGTTACGGTCAATGGCGAAGAGCGCCATCTGCTTCAGTACCTAGCGAAACTGCGAGCAGCGTCCGATCAGGATGGTACCCGAGATTTTAGCGTCGTCATGGCGATTGAGATTCGCGTGAAGCGCTCCAAGGATGCCGAAGCAGTACCCTTCACGTTGTCCACGCATCCAGATGCCATCCCAGTGACCGTGCGTGAAGAACAGATCACAGAAACATACCCGTGGGACTTCGAGATCCTTACGAACCGACTGCAAAAGCGATACTCGAATTTCAAGAGGAACCCTGAATACCACCGGCGACGCAAGGAGATCTTGAAGCGAAATCCCAAACTGGCTCACGACCGCCTACTGGACCCGGCGAAGCCGGACGGACTCAAGAAGACCTACTACAGCCCGAACATCCTCAAAGAATTCGACGCCCTTTATGAGCGTGCGACTCTCTCCACTGACCAGCCGGTCGGCACCTTGGCTGGCTGACAACCGTTGCAGCGGACAGCGCTGGCGCGCCGCCGCTGAACGGCAGTATCGTCGGGCAGACAGGCATGAAAGCGTTTTCGCTGAAACCGATACAGTGCTTCACCCGCATGGCGCCCGTCGCCGCGCACGTTGCTCACATACGGCATCTGGCACGTCCGCCGGCTCTGGAGCAACTGCTCGTCGACAGGCACGGAGCGGCTCGAGCGATGGCCCGACAGCTAAGCCTCGATATTGCTCCGTTCCTTGAACAAGGTCTGCACTTTCACGAGGCGGCGTGTCAGGCTCACTCCCGTGTTCGTCCTGTACTCCAGTACTATTCGTACCTCAATCTAGCAGTCGCTGTTGTGCTTGTTTACAGGCCGCCGGGTTGGGAACAGTACCGACGGCATGGTGCTGAGGACCTAAGTCGACAGCTCAAAACCTTGTCGCCGTCCTCCACCATCGTACAGGTGCGCCCCGGCGCGGTCCCTCTCTTTCATTCGATCCTGTCCACCCCGCCGCTGCCGACAAGAAAGCTGACACTGAGAGATCTCTTGGTTGCGATTCCGATGGTTGCGATGGAACTCAATCAAGCGTTCGGCATCCGGCCTCTCATGGTTAAGGTAGCTACCGGCTTGCAAACCTTGGGTGCCGCTCCGAATCACCAGGTTGGGGCTTACTGTCAGCTCAGTCTGATCGATCCTAACAATCCACCCAACTGGAATCCCGGTGAGAAAGTACTGCCGCTAAAGCGATTCCTTCGAGCAATTCCAGAACTGGCTAAGCAGTTTCGGGTTGTCCACAAAGATCGCCACATTGTCCGGTTCGAGTCCATTCAGAGGTGGGCTATTGGCCAGCAAGAGCGAGCGCAGCGGGCGACGGAAGAGGTGATGTTCAAAGCGTGCAATTTTGGGGCGCAGCACGTTAACGCCAACTTGACGGTCGAATATCTTTGGCGGTTCGACCGTTCCTCACCGATCCTGCCAACGCTGACGGCGGGACTTCTGTTGTCATTTGTTCTTGCATCGCTCGCCCGCTACCGCGCGAACATACTTGACCGCGTTGAGAGCTCAAAGGTGAACTTGCTCTGTGAGGTGTTCGCGAGCGAGGCGGACGGTTTCATGTTGCCCGCGTTTCGTAATCTACTCTACGCCGAGACGATGTATGCAGCGACCGTGGCCTATACGTAGAACTGCCCAACCTGGCGTCGAACCCGACGGTCCTTCGGCCCGCGGGTTAATGCGATAACGTTAGGCCGTCCTGGGAGGGCCCGCTCTTACGACGACGTGTCCCGAGATGACGTTCTTCCCAGTTTGTAAGGTGGAAGCTGATTCTCATCGACGCCGAGGGTAATTGTGACCTGCCTGCCGGTTTTGGACCAGCTGAAACCTGAGAGCATGCCCTCCGGCACCGCATTGACCTGCGCCGTCTTTGGACACTGCCGCGCAGGTGAGAAAGTCCGTGTTCGATCCTTGAACACCGCTCGCGCGGCATCGGTTGAAGAAGGTCGCTGCTTCTTCGTAGTCGTCGGACCCAAGAGCGACGTCAGGGAAGGCGCGAAAGTAGTCGCGTAAAATGTCGTACTGGCGCTGGTCTAGCACGCCCGACAGCAGTTCCTGCCGGACCGGCCCCAGGACCGCAGCTCTTCCTTCTCGGATGAGTCTCCGCGAGCTCCAACGTTTCGGCGGCCGTCGCAGCTCGCCGTCTCCGCAAAGCGAGCGACCACGGACCAACCGACTATGATGTTCACGAGCGGCGCCGCTGCCGCTTGTGGTCATACTTGGGATCGAAGTCGACCTTTCCGAATAGGTCCAGGATCTGCGCCTGCTTCCGGCGCTGTACGTACTCCTGAAGGGCCTGGGTCACGGTGTCCTTCTTGGTCCGCTGCCCGCCTAGGCGGAGGGCCTCGTTCAGGAGGCGATCGTCGATCGCCAGGTTGGTGGCCATGTGTGAAAAGCTACACATAGCGCCGTGCGGTGCAAACCCGGCTACCGGACTTGCGGGTGAGAGCAAGGATGTCTTCGGTACTCATCTTCACGTCCGCGGTGCCCTTTAGCCTCGCCACGACGCCGGTACCCCTTTTCGTGGCCCGACTCGCCGACACTTTCACGAGGCGGGAGTGTTTCCGTGCACCTCGAACTCACCTCGCAGTGCGGAGAAGGCCGAGCTTCTTGCGGACTGCGCTTGGGATCGTCACCTGCCCCTTCGATGAAACCCGCATCGTCGTACTCCTTGCGGCAAAACTCCGACTCTCGCGCCCGCCGCTGAACGCCTCGACGTTGGGCGGACACACGCAGACGACTACAAGCTTCGGAGCAACCTATCGTAGTCGGCGTGGGAGCCGATCCAGAACCACAAGACTTCCTGACCTGTGAGAACGCCGAGAGCGCGGTAGTCGAGTGTCACCCTCACGGCGTAAACGGGACCTCGGTCGGCCACCTTCTTGAACTGGAGACTCGGATGGGCCGGATTGTCGCGGAAGAGGTCGTACGCCTTGCGTGCTTGGTCCTGGACAGCTCCCGGCAAGGCGCGGTAAGCGCTCCAAAATCGCGGCGTCGCGCGCGACTTCAAAGTTTCTTTGGATCCAGATCGGTCGCCCGGCCACTGGCAGCGTCGGCGACCGCTTCGTCGGCCAATTTGGCCAGGGCGTCCGGCGACGCTCGGAACTGCTGCGCCCAGTGCTCTTCGTCCTTCAGCTCCTCCATGAGCCACTGCGCGACGCGGTCTTGCTCGTCAGCTGGAAGGGCGACGAGTTTCTGGATCGCAGCGTCGAGGGCGCGAGTCATGAACACAAATATACAAGACACGACGACGGCTTGACATCCAGCGCGGTGCCGTCTGGCGCGCCGCGGCCGAGCAGCATCGCGGGGTGGGGCCGCACCGCAGCTGATCCGGGTCGTCCAGGTTGGTCGCCCGCCCCAAAATTGCCGCCACCCGCGCTAAGCTTGCGGCCGTGCGCGCGCCACCGACCGTCGACCTTTACGCCCTGCTGGGCGTTTCGCGCTCGGCCAGCGGGGTCGAGATTCGGCGTGCGTATCGTGTGCTGGCGCTGAAGCACCACCCGGACCGGGCGGGGGCCGCCAGCGCCGAGACGTTCGCGCGCATCGCCGAGGCCTACCGCATGCTGTCGGACCCGACGGCGCGCACCGCTTACGACGCGCACCTGCTGCAGCGGGAGTCGCAGGAGGCGTTCGCGCCCGGCGCCGCGCGCGGCAACGCGAACGCCTGGACGGTGTCGAACAGTGGGTGGACGGCCAGCTGGCAGAAGCCGATCCCCAACGTCTTGCCGCGCGTGAGCGGGCCGCTGGATCGGCTGCAGGCGGCCGGGGTGGCGCGGGTGACGGCGGATGGGGTGCTGGAGCTGTCCCTCAGCCGCGACGAGGCGGCGGTGGGTGGGTCCGCCGTCGTCGAGATGCCGTTGCGGATCCTGTGCCCGACCTGTGGCGGCGTGGCCAGTCCGCGCGGAGTCTGGTGTATCCGGTGCGAGCACGCGGGGACGGTCACGGACAGCGTGCCGGTGGTCGTGCCGATTCCTGCAGCTGCGCGCGACGGCATGGTCATCACCGCCAGCCTGCGCAAGGCCGGAGTGGCGCAGCAGCGCGCCCGCATCCGCGTCGCCTCATGAAGTCGATGCGCGTCCTTCTGGTGACGCCGCCGATGGTCCAGCTGAACACCCCCTATCCGGCGACGGCTTACCTGATCGGGTTTCTGCGCCAGCACGCCGGCGCGCTGAACCTGGAGCTGGCGCAGGCCGATCCGGCGCTGGAGCTGTTCCTGCGCCTGTTCTCGCGCGAGGGGCTGGCGCGCGTGCGCGACGCGCTCGCGTCGGTGGAGCCGGCGGCGCGCCGGGCGATGGGCGCTTCCGTGGCGGCGTTCCTGGAGAACGCCGACCACTACCTGGAGACCGTCGACGCGGTGATCGCTTTCCTGCAGGGGCGCGATCCGAACCTGGCGGCGCGGATCGCCGGGCGCACGTTCCTGCCCGAGGGGCCGCGGTTCGCGCCCCTGGCCGCCCACGACGCCGACGATGAAGGTCCTCTGGGGTGGGCGTTTGGCGCGCTGGGGATCGCCGACCGCGCCAAGCACGTCGCCAGCTTGTACGTCGACGACCTGGCCGACGTGCTGCGCGACGGCGTCGACGCGCGCTTCGAGCTGGCCCGCTACGGCGAAAAACTGGCGGTCAGCGCCACCAGCTTCGAACCGTTACGCGCGGCGCTGGAAGCCCCGCCCACGCTGGTCGACGAGATGACCGACGAGATCGGCGCCGAGCTGGCGCGCCGGCACGAGCCCGACCTCGTGGGCGTCACCGCGCCGTTCCCGGGGAACGTGTACGGCGGGTTCCGTCTGGCCCGCGCCATCCGCCGCGCGCGGCCCGCGGCGCGCCTGGCGCTGGGCGGCGGCTACGTCAACACGGAGCTGCGCGAGCTGCGCGAGCCGCGGGTGTTCGACTACTTCGATTACGTGACGCTCGACGACGGCGAACGCCCGCTGCTGAACCTGATTCGCCACCTGCGCGGCGACGGCGCGCCGCTGCACCGCACGTTCGTGCGCGAGTCCGGCCGCGTGGTCCTGAAGCTGGACCCGGGCGCCGCCGAGGTGTCGCACGCCGAGGCCGGCACGCCGACCTACGCGGGGCTGCCGCTGGACCGGTACGTCTCGCTGTTCGAGATGCTGAACCCCGTGCACCGCCTCTGGTCGGACGGGCGCTGGAACAAGCTGACCGTCGCGCGCGGCTGCTACTGGAAGAAGTGCACGTTCTGCGACGTGTCGCTGCCGTACATCGGCCGCTACGAGACGGCGTCAGCCGACCTGATCGTCGACCGGATCGCGGCGATGGTCGCCGAGACCGGGCAGACCGGCTTCCACTTCGTCGACGAGGCCGCGCCGCCCGCCATGCTGCGCGCCATCGCGGAGCGGCTGATCGCGCGCCAGGTCGTCATCTCGTGGTGGGGGAACATCCGGTTCGAGAAGACCTTCACGCCGGCGCTGGCGCGCCTGCTGGCGCGGTCGGGTTGCATCGCGCTGACGGGCGGGCTGGAGGTGGCGTCGGACCGGCTGCTGGCGCTGATGCAAAAGGGGGTGACCGTCGCGCAGGTCGCCCGCGTGACGCGCGCCTTCACCGATGCCGGCATCCTGGTCCACGCCTACCTGATGTACGGCTTCCCGACGGAGACCGAGCAAGAGACGATCGACGCGCTCGAGCGGGTGCGCCAGCTGTTCGCGGAGGGGTGCATCCAGTCCGCGTTCTGGCACCGCTTCGCCGCCACGGCCTGGAGCCCCATCGGCGCCCAGCCGGAACGCTACGGCATCCGGTTGCTGCGACCGGAGTCGACGTTCGCGCGCAACGAAGTCCCCTTCGAGGACCCGGTGGGCACCGATCACGATCGGCTGGGGCAGGGGCTGCGCAAGGCGCTCTACAACTACATGCACGGCATCGGGCTGGAGCTGGACGTGCGGACGTGGTTTCCGCCGGCGCGCGGCCGGCGCCGGGTGCCGCGGCCGGCGGTGCCGCCGGACCTGATTGCGAACGCGCTGCGAATGACGGCAAATTGACCGGCCGATGCCGACCCGCGCCTGGTTCCCGACGCTGATCTACGACGCCCCGCTGCTGC
>CAZPUH010000557.1:0-1306 GCA_964589215.1 uncultured Myxococcales bacterium
GGCGGGGACGGGCGGGGGACGGGCCGGTGCGGGCGGACAGCAGACCGGCGTGGCGGGCGCGGGCGGCATGGCCAGCGGCGGCGGCACCTCGGGCGGCGGCGGTCTCGACTGCCCCGGCGCCAGCTATGACAGCGCCGCGCCGCCCAAGACCCTGACGCTGTCCGGAAACCTGGGCGCGCACGATCCCGACGCGTACGTCGTGGGAAACACGATCTACCTGGCCGCGACGGGGATCGCGACCAAGTCGTCCACCAACCTGACCACCTGGGCCAGCTGGCCGGCGGCCGGCAATCCGCATTCCGGCGCCTGGGCCCCCGACATCTCGAACTTCGGCGGCGTGTTTCACCTCTACTACGCCGTCTCGACGTTCGGCAGCAACAGCTCGTGCATCGGCCAGGAAACGCGGGCCGCCCTCGACACGGGGGCCTGGGCCGAGCAGGGGAACGTCATCTGCTCGAACATGGGGACCAAGGACGACTGGAACGCCATCGACCCCAACATCGTCCTCGATGACGCCGGCACCCCCTGGCTGGACTTCGGCAGCTTCTGGGGCGGCATCAAGATGGTCAAGCTGAAGACCGACGGCACGCGCGCGGACACGATGCTGTACGACCTGGCCAGCGGGCCGGCGGGCGGCGCCGTCGAAGGGCCGTTCATCTTCAAGCGGTGCGGCACTTACTACCTGTTCGTGTCGTTCGGCTCCTGCTGCTCGGCCCCGTACAACTACACGATCCGCGTCGGGCGATCGCAGACCGTCAACGGCCCGTACGTCGACGAGGACGGCGTGTCGATGATGAAGGGTGGCGGCACGCTGCTGGTACAGGGCAACGGCAGCTGGAGCGCGCCCGGCCACAACGCGGTCATCACCTACGCCAACAAGACGTACAACATCTATCACGCGTTGGCCGCCCCGTCGGGTCAGAACGGAACCGCCACGCTGCGCATCGCCGAGATCGCCTGGGACGCGAACGGCTGGCCGGTGTCCGGCGGACCGTAGCAGGCCCGGAATTTTTCCGGCCACCGACGTTGGAGGGCATGGTGCGCATGCCTATTTGCCCGCGACGGCCATCCAGTCCAGGTGTGGCGCTCTGGATGTGGGCCGCTGCCTTGTTTTTCGGCGGATGCGGCAACATCGCGTCCGTGCAGCAGAGATCCGCCGGCGGCGGCGGCGGTGGCTCGCCGGCCGGTGCCGCCGGCGGCGCCGGTGGGCACGGGGCCAACATCGGCGGAGGCGGCACACGCGGAGGCCCAGGCGGAGGTCCGGGCGGCGTTGGCGCCGTCGGCGCGGGCGGTGCCTCCGGCGGCC
>CAZPUH010000558.1:0-12144 GCA_964589215.1 uncultured Myxococcales bacterium
CGCGGCCTGCACCGCCGGCGCGGCGGCCGCGGCGCGCGGCGCCGCCGGCACCTCCAGGTTCGGGGCGCCGCCCGCCAGCGTGGCGGCCAGCGCGTCGCGCAGCTCCATCGGGGTCGCGAAGCGGTGCTCGGGCGCGCCGGCGAACGCCTTGGCCAGGATCGCGTCGACGACCGGCGGCACCTCGGGGACGGCCTGGCTGGCCGGCACGAAGGGGTTCGTCGGCAGGTGCCCGGTCAGCACCTCGTACAGCAGCATCGCCATCGAGTAGACGTCCGAGGCCGACGTGGGCGGCGCGCCGGCCAGCACCTCGGGCGCCACGTAGAGGTGGTCCGGCGCTCCGGCGGGGGCGCCCCGGCGCGCGAGGGCGGGGACCGTCCGTGCCAGACCGAGGTCGGCGACCTTCACGCGGCCCGCCTTGTTCACCCAGATCGACGCCGGGTTCAGCCCGCCGTGCGGCATGAAGCCCGCCGCCCGTTCCAGCCCGTTGGCGACGTGCGTGATCAGGTTGCAGGCGCCCTTGAACGAGACGCCGTGCCCCTCGGTCCGCTTGCCGTCGATGAACTCGCGCAGCGTCTGCCCGTCCAGCAGCTCGGTCGCGATGAAGATGTAGTCCGCCTCTCGCCCGGCGGTCAGCACCTCGATGAGGTTCTTGTGGACCAGCGCGCTGGCGTTCTCGATGTCCGTGACCAGCTGGGCCGCCGCAGTGCCCACCGCGCGCACCGGGATCACCCGGACCGCCGCCGGCCCACGCCGGTTGGCGTCCGCGGCGCGGTAGGTCTGGCTGACGGCGTCCTGGCCTATCAGCGCTTCCAGACGGAAGCGGCCGCCGACGACCGCCCCCGGCTGCAGCTGCCCGGGAACCGGGCCTTGGGGCTGCCCTTGCTGGGCCGAGACGGCGAGCGAATCACGTCCGGGGGCCATGCGAGCCGGGACTCTAACAAACTTCGGTCAGAACCGAAACCCTGTGTATTCCGGGCGTTTTTGGCCGCTCCATCTGGCCGTTTCTACTTGGCTTCGACCACCTGGGGCAGCTTCTTGGCCTGCGCGATCCAGTCGACCAGCTGCGGCTCGGTCGGTGGCTTCTCGGAGATCTTCGCGGTCTTGTTGGCCTTGTCCATGGCCGCCGTCACCGTCGCCGGATCCTTGGTGATGAGGTCGGCCGTGCTCTTCACGCCGGCCGCCTCGAACAGCAGCACCATCTCGGAGCCGACGCCCTTGATCCGCAGCAGGTCGGCGCGCTGGACCAGCGTGAGCAGCTCGGCGGGCTTGAGGCCGGTGGCCTTGGCCAGCGCCTGCCGGTCCTTGGCCTTGGCACCCTTGTCCAGCAGCTGCTCGGTCGTCTCGATCTTCCCCTTGTGCAGCTTGTCGACCTGGGCGGAGGTGATGATGCGCGGCACGTCCGCCACCGCATAGTGGCTGGCGCGCGCGGCGCCGGCCCAGGTCAGGGAGCCAGCCAGCAGCCCGAGCGCCAAAACGTACGGGAGTCTCTTTCGCATGCTCGTCGTCCTCCGGGTGGGATCTTCGCCAGGTCAGAGCCGCGCGGGGCGGCCGGGGGTCACATCGTCTTGAAGCGGCGGACCAGCTCGCGAAGCCGGCGCGATCCGCCGCCCTCACGGTAAATGAAGCGCACGCCGGTCTGATTTTCGCCCGCATGGTAGACGACGCGGCCCGAAAGATCGAACGGCGCCTCGCTGCCCGGCGGCGTGATCTCCAGGACGACGTCGGTGCCGATGGGCGGCTGCACCGGCCCCAGGATCAGCCCGCCGCTGACGCTGATCTCGCGCAGCTCGGAGTCGATGAGGTCCAGTCCGGCCGCGATCCGGATGCGGCACGGGATGCCGATCGGAATGCGCGTGTGTTTGCGCTTGCGCGTGGCGGGACGGTTGCCGCGCAGCGTCTCTATCATGAAGTCGCGCTTGGCCTGCTCGTCGGCGTCGAAGGCGACGGTCGCGCCGGCGCGGACCCGCATGCGAGGCAGGGCCGGCCGCCAGGCCGTCACCTTGCCGCGGATGAGGACCTTGTTCGGCAGTCCATCACACGCCATCTCGACGACCACGGGGGTCCCGGGCGCGAGCTCGGTCGTGGTCGGGCAAAACACCCCGCCCGTGGGAATGTCGAGGCGGTAGTGCTCTTCGAACTCTTCGAGGTTCCTGCATCGGACACGGAGAATGTTCACCGGGGGCTCCAGCGACCAAAATAGCCGAGGCGCCGCGGATGTACTAGGGTTCTGCCGCCCCATGTCTATCCGCGTGCACATCGGAGGCCGGGTGTGCCTCCCCGAAGAGGCCAAGATCTCGGTGTTCGACCGGGGCTTTCTGTATGGAGACAGCGTCTACGAGACCATCGGCACGGCTTACGGGCGCCTCTTCGCCGCCAAGGAGCACCTGGTCCGGCTCGAGCGCTCGGCCGAGCGAATCGGACTGCGCACGCCGCCCCGGGCCGACATCGAGAAGGCCATCGCGGAGACCATCGCCGCCGCCGGCAACCCCGAGTCGCGGGTGCGCGTGATCCTGACGCGCGGCGTGGGCAAGCTGGACCTGGACCCGGCTTCGACGGACGACACGCAGCTGATCGTGCTGGTGTTCCCGCTGGGGGCGCCGACGCCCGAGATGTACGCCAAGGGGGTCGCCGTCACGATCGTGTCGATCGCGCGCAACAACCCCCGCGCGATGGACCCGGCGGTGAAGTCGGGTAACTACCTCAACAACGTGATGGCGCTGGGCGAGGCCCGGCGGCGCAACGGCGCCTACGAGGCCATCCTGTGCGCGGACGACGGGTGCATCGCCGAAGGCGCGAGCAGCAACGTCTTCATCGTGACCGGGGGGCAGATCTGGACGCCGCCGGCGGCGGTCGGGATCCTGGACGGCATCACGCGCGCGAAGGTCATCGAGCTGTGCCGCGAGAACAAGTTCCCGTTCGAGGAGCGGCGGTTCTCGCCCGACGAGCTGCGGGGTGCCCGCGAGGCCTTCATCACCAGCGCCACGCGCGCCGTCCTGCCGGTCACCGTGGTCGACGGCAAGCCGGTCGGCACGGGCGTCCCGGGGCCGGTCACCCGGCGGCTGATGGCGCTGTACGACGAGCTCGCCCGGCGTGGCGTAGAGTAGGCGCGGAGGATCCCGTGAACCCTGCCGCGCGACTGCTGCCCAAGTTCTTCATTCTCTGCAGCGTCATTTTGATCGTGACCGGGGTCGCCCAGTACGTGGTGCGCCCGCGCGAGAAGGGGGAGAACGCGCTGCAAAGGGCGGTGAATCGATCGTCGATCACCGCCCTCCTGTCTGTCGCCATCGGCGTGCTGGGCCTGCTGCTGGGCCTGGGCATCGTGAAGATGCCCCGGTTCTAGGCTGCATTCCACCTTGCGGTTCGCTTGACCGCCGGCCGACGATCCGACCCGCTGGCTGCGCCGGGGCTGCGCTTCCGCTCCTCACGTACGAACAAGTACGCTCCGGTGCGGTTCTCGCCCCGGCTTCGCCATCGGGCCGGCTTGTCGGCCGATTTACGATTGAACCGGTTCGCTAGCGACGGTTCCCACCGGTTACTTGTGCTTGCCGTGCTTGCCGCCGCCACCGCCGCCGGCAGCGGCCTTCGTCAGCTTGGGCGAGACGAACACGCGGTCCTTCGGGATGAAGGAGAGCGCCGCCGTGTACGTCTTGGTCTTCTGCTGCTCCTGATCCTTCATGGCGCCCTTGTCGTCGGTCTTGTGTAGGCCCAGCTTGGCGAAGGTGATCGCCGCGTAGGACGCGATGGTCTCCTGGACGGTCGACAGGTGCTGGTCGAACTCCTGACGGGTGACCGTGATCTTCAGGACCGGCTGGTCGTCGAGGATGCCGTTGTAGGTGACCTGCTGCAGCTCGGGCGCCTTGGCGAACATCCCGGTCAGGAACTCGGCCCAGTAGGTCATGGCGGCGTTGAAGGACAGCGACTTCACGTACTCGTCCTTGCCGCTCTCGAGGTAGGGGTACGTGACCTCGACGGACTTGTGGGCGTCGTCGACCTTCATGGTCGGCTGGTGCTTGAAGTTGTCGTCGACGCGCGCGACCTTCTTCTTCTCCGCCAGGTGGCAGGTGTCTTCCAGGTCCTCGGGCTGGTCGCGCCCCAGGCTGTGCTGAAACGCCTTTCCGACCTCCTCGGGGAACTCGAGCGGGATGGCGTTCTCGCACTTCGGTCCCTTGTCCCCGTGCTCGCGCCAGATCTTGGCGACCGGATTCGCGCCCGTCTGGGCGTCGCCTTCGGTCTTGTAGAACGCGCCCAGGAACGTCGTCGGCTCGAAGGTGTTGCGCGTCATCGCGTAGCGATACAGGAACTGCAGCGCGGGGTAGACGTCGTCGCGCTTGGTCTTCTGTTTCAGCGCGACGTGCAGCTTCACGTCCTGGCCGTCGGTGGGTCCCGTGACCTCGTCGCGAACCACGGTGAAGGCGGGGACGCCCGCGGGGATCTTCGGCTGGTCGCAGCACGCCGTGGGGGCGGCCGACTTTTCGGTCTGACACGACGTGAGAGCGACGAGGGCGGTCAGCGCGGCCGCCGTCACCGTCGAGGAGGCGGCGAAGGCAACGCCGCGCGGCAGGGTTCGAGAAGGCATCCGGATCCTCCTAAGCGGGGGGGTGAGGCGCAACCTACATCAACCCGGCAGAGGCCGGGGTCTTTCTTTCCAACACCGACGGGGTAGGGTATTGTATGCCTTCGCAACCGCGCCGCGGCGGCAGGCCCACTTACTCGTTCCGGATACTCAATAGAGAGCATCGATCGATGACGCGCCTTTTTCGGCCTTTCCCGACGCTCCTGTTCGCGGTCGTGGCATTCGTCGCCGTGGCGCGCCCCGCGCACGCGCAGCTGACGCCGCAGCAAAAGCAGGAAATCCACCAGCACTACGACCGCGCGACGCGTGCCTACGACCTGGGCAAGTACCCCGAGGCCGTCGACGAGTACCAGAAGGTGTACGAGATCGACGGCGATCCGGTGATGCTCTACAACATCGCGCAGGCCTACCGGCTCAACGATCAGCCGCAGGACGCGATTCACTTCTACCGGCGGTACCTGCAGCGGTCGCCCGACGCGCGCAACCGCGAGGACGTCGAGCGCAAGATCGCCGCGCAGGAGAAAGTGATCGAGGACAAGCGGAAGGCCGCGGCGGCGGTGCAGCCCCCGCCGGTTCCGACGACCCCCAAGACGACGACGCCCAAGCCAGCGCCGGTCGTCATCGAACCGCCGCCCCCGCCCACGCCGACGCCGGTCATCACGACGCCGCAGCCGGCGCCTGAGCCCGAGCCGCCCTCGAACACGCAACGGATCGTCGGGTGGTCGATGGTCGGCGTGGGCGTCGCAGCCGACGTGGTGGCCGTCATCGAGGGGGTGCGCGCAAAGAACCGCGCCGATTCGGTGACGGACCTGCAAAGCAAGACCGATCCGCCGTACTTCGATTCGAACGCGCAGGCCCTTCAGTCCCAGGGGAAGACCGCCAGCCTGATCGCGATCGTCTGCGGCATTGCCGGCACGGCCGTCGCGGTCGCCGGCGGCGTCGTCCTCATCACGAACGGCTCTTCGTCGTCGAGCGACGCGCCGCCGTCTGGCGGGAGCTCCGTGAGCTTCACGCCGTGGATCGGCCCCCGGCTGGCCGGCGGCGGGGTGGGGCTGAGGTTCTAGGCTTGCGCGCGGCACGGGCAGCGGCTCTGTCACTGCTGGTGGTCAGCCTTGCGGCCGGCGCCGACTGCTACAAGCCAAACCTCCAGTCTGGCGCGTTCAAGTGCTCGGAGGTCGGGGACCTGTGCCCGGACACTCTCGTCTGCGACAAGCGCCAGGCCGTGCACCTGTGTGTGACGTCCCTCGGGGGCGCCGGGGGCACGGCGACGGGCGGCGTGCCCGGCAGCGGCGGCAAGGGCGGCAGCGCCACGGGCGGCGCGGGCGGAATGGCCGGCGCCGGGGGAACCGGCGGGAAGATGGGTACGGGTGGCAGCGCGGGAGCGGCCTGCCTGCCCCCGGTCGCCAGCTGCATGACGAACTTCAACGGCGGAGCGTGCGACCCCGTCTGCAACGTGGGCTGCGATTCGTGCGACAAGAAGTGCTCGGTGAACTCCGCTGGCGCGCGCACTTGCAACCAGCTCTCGCCGAAGGGCAAGACCGTCGGCATCCTGGGCGTCTGCGATCCCTCGATGGTCGGATCGGACCCAGCCACGCAATCGGATGACTGCGCGCCCGGCACCGCGTGCGTCGCCCACAATGCGTGCGGTCCCCGTTGCTACAAGTTCTGTCGAACGAGCGCGGACTGCCCGGCGGGTGCTTCCTGCACCATCGACGCTGGCGGGGGCGCGTCGTTCTGCGACGTTCCCAACGTGCAATGTGACCCGGTAAACGGGGCCTCCATGTCGGCCTTGTATTCAGGATGCGCCGTCGCGACGCAGTTCTGCTACTTGTCCGAACAGAACGGTCAAACGTTCTGCGACTGCTACAACAATGGAACCCTCGGAGGCAACGGATCCCCCTGCACTCATTCGGCGGATTGTATCGGCGGGCTCGTCTGCACGGACCTGAACGGGCGGGGCAAGAAGTGTCTCAGAGTCTGCCGGCTACCATCGCCGGACGGCGGGGCCGACCTCACGCGCAGGGACGCGGGCGAGGCAGGCTGCCAGGCCGATTATCACAACTGCGTTCCGATTTTGCTCGGGAACGGCATGCAATCGCCGGTGTTCGGCGCCTGCAACGAGTGACCGACCCATGAACGCTCGACGGGCGGCGGCAGCGCTTTTCCTGGCCAGCCTGAGCCTGGGCGCAGCGGCCTGCTACAAGCCGAACCTCGTCGACGGCGGCTTCAGGTGTGGCGACGCGGGGGTCTGCCCGGACGGTTTCCGATGCAGGCCCGACGGGCTCTGCCACAGCGGCGCCTTCGATGCCGCGCCGGACGTCCCCGTGCCACCCATGTGCAAGTCAGTCACGCCCGATGCGGCGACGTGCACGCGCGATCTAGCGCCCGGTCAAGCCTGCACGCCCGCTTGCGAGTCCGGTTGCAGCTGCGGCTGGTGCGCTGTCGTGAATGGGGTCGCGACTTGTCTCACGGGCACGCCGGGAACGAAGACCGTCGGTGATGTCTGCGATCCCTCGTCGGCGAAAGACTGCGCGCCCGGGCTGTTCTGCCGGGCGGAGTGTGGGACCGGCCATTGCTACAAGTACTGCGATTCGAATTCGGACTGCCCCGTCTCCGGAACCACGTGCACCATCAACGGGCCGAGTGGCGTCAAGCTGTGCTCGTTCCCGCAAACGCAGTGCGATGCGATTTTGAACACCGGATGCTTGCAAGGATTTGCCTGCTTCTTCACCGGCACGACGACCGAGTGTGATTGCCCAGGATCCGGAGGGGCTGACGCCTCCTGCGGCTACGTGGCGCAGTGCATGCCGGGTTACAGCTGCGCGGACCGGCGGGGGGACGCCGGCGCCACCTGCGTGAAGGTGTGTCGCTCGGGCGCCGACTGTCCCAGCCCGCTCAGCTGTACGATGGTCGGTAGCTACGGCTACTGCTTGTAGTCGCGGTCGCCATCCACGGCCGCGGCGGGGAAAGTCGAGTATCCTCCGCGCACCATGGCGTCGCCCCCGTCCACGCTTCCGCGGTTTGCGTTCCTGACGCCGCGGACGCTGCCTCCTGCGTCGAAGATCGAAGGGAGGGTGGCGGTGCTGGATGTCGCGTTCGCCAGCGAGGGGGGCGGGGCGGGGTTCGAGAAGACGACGCTGCCGTTCATTCGCGGGCTGGGGTCGCGGCTCGCCGCCTGGGTCGACCACCACGACCACGACCGCCACGTCGACTACAAGGACGACCCGCGGTTCGTGCTGACGACGAAGGCGGAGCACGGGGCCTGCCCCGAGCTGGTCACGCCCGAGGTGGTCGAGCGCGCGGGGCCCGTGGACACCGTGGCCATGCACCTGGATCTCGACGGCCTGTACTCGGGGGCCAAGTGGGTGCTGGGCGGGGTCGAGCCGTACGAAGGCGCGGACGACGACGCGCGCGCCATCGACACGCGGCGCGGCCAGCCGGGGCCCATCGCGGCGCGCATCGACCGGGCGCTGCGGGCGCGCTTTCGCGACGAGACGCTGAAGCACCGGGTCATCCAGTTCCTGCTGGCGCACGCCAAGTCGCCGGTGCTGTGGCAGGAGATCGAAGACGCCGCCCGCGAGATCGACCCGCTGCTGGACGAGAGCAAGCGGCTGGCCGAGCGCTACGAGATCATCGACGGCATCGCCTACGTCGAGTCGGCGGGCCGCCCTTACGACAAGACGGAGCTGCTGCTGATCGGGCAGGAACGCTCGCCCGTGGCGGTGGTGCGCGACTCGGGCGCGCTGACGATCGCGGCGGACTTCGAGTCGGGGCTGGACTTCGTGAAGATGTTCGACCTCGGCGGTGGCATGCCGACGCGCGTGACCGTGCCCGAGGCCCGCCGCCCCGAGGTGATGGCCAAGCTCGCCGCGGCGCTGGCCGCGCGCGCTGGCCGGCCCGCGGGGGTGGTGTAATCTCAGGCATGGCCAGGGTTCGAAGGCTCCCCGAGACCGGAACGCACCACGCGCTCGCGGCGCGCGTGCTGTCGGCCGCCGGTGACCTCAAGACCGGGCTGGCGACGGAAGGGCCGCTGCCCTCCCGCCAGGACGTGCGCATCCTGGTCGAGGAGCTGCTGGAGGTCCTGTTCCCCGAGTCGCACCGCCTGGGCACCGACGGGGGCAGCCTGCAGGACCATGTCGCCGCGACCATCGGCTCGCTGGAGACGCACCTCGAGACGGCCATCTTCCTGGGCTTGCATCGTATGTGCGGCGGCAAGCAGCGGCCGCTGGATCGCTGCGCGAAGCGGGCCCGGGCCATCACGGGCAAGCTGCTGGAGGCGCTGCCCGACATCCGGGCCGAGCTGGCGAAGGACGTCCTGGCCGCCTACGAGAGCGACCCGGCCGCCAGCGGCATCGACGAGATCGTGGCCTGCTATCCGGGGCTCTACGCGATCGCCATCTACCGGGTCGCGCACCGGTTGATCGGCTACGGCGCGCAGGTCGTGCCGCGCATGCTGACGGAGTACGCGCACTCGCGGACGGGCATCGACATCCACCCCGGCGCCACCATCGGCGCCTCGTTCTTCATCGACCACGGCACCGGCATCGTCATCGGCGAGACCTGCCAGATCGGCAACCGCGTGCGCATCTACCAGGGGGTCACGCTGGGCGCGCTGTCGGTGCGCGACCGCGGCAAGGGCGACGTGCAGGGCGGCAAGCGCCACCCCACGATCGAGGACGAGGTGACGATCTACGCGAACGCCACCATCCTGGGCGGCGCCACCGTCATCGGCCGGGGGGCGGTGGTGGGCGGCAACGCGTGGATCACCTACTCGGTGCCGCCGGGCATCCGCGTGGGGATCGGCACCTGACGCCGCCGCCGGCCATCTCGGAGCGGATCACCCGGCTGCTCGCCGAGGTGTCGGGGCAGATCCTCGACGCGCAGCGACCCATCCGGGTGCTGCGGCTGCTGTCTTGGCCCGAGGAGGTCGAGCGCGCGTTCCTGGCCGAGGACGGGCGCGAGCTGCCGCGCCCGGAGTACCAGATCTCGCCGGAGGTGACGGAGGCGGGCGTTCGGTTCCGCGACCTCAAGAACCGGCTGACCGGAGACAACGCCATCGAGGCCTTCCTGCGCGACACCTGCGACGCGTTCGCCACCGCGGCGCGCATGCTGGGCGCCGCCGGGACGCGCGACTTCTACCACCACTCGGTCGAGCTCTACGGGCGGCCCGGCAGCCTCACGGCCGACCGCCGGACGACCAACCTGGACCTGGCCCAGCACTTCCGGCGCGTCGTCGACGGGGTGGCGGGGCGGGCGCCGATCCCCAGCCCGCAGGACGAGCTGATCTACACGTCTGAAGAGGTGGTGCCGCTGCTGGCCCACCGGTTCTCGCGCTTCTTCCCCGACCAGTCGATCCGCGTCGAGCTGGTCGACGGCATCGCCGCCAAGGCGGTGGCCGGCGTCGACGCTGTCCGCATCAAGCGGGGCGTGCGCTTCTCGGAGCGGGACCTGGCCCAGCTCGCGTTCCACGAGGGGCAGGTGCACGTGGCGACGGCGCTCAACGGGCGCGCGCAGCCCATGATGCCTTTCATCGGGTATCCATCGCCGCGCACGACCGGCACCCAGGAGGGGCTGGCGGTGCTGACGGAGTTCCTGACCCAGTCGACCAGCATCGACCGCCTGCGGCGGCTGGCGGACCGCACGCTGGCCATCAAGATGGCCGAGGACGGGGCCGACTTCCGGGACGTCTACCGGTTCTTCCTGCTGGCGAACGAGCAGGATCGCAGCTCCGCCTACGACAACGCCCGGCGTGTGTTCCGCGGCGGCCTCGTGACGGGTGGGGCGCCGTTCACGAAGGACGTCTGCTACCTGGACGGCCTGCTGCGGGTCACGAACTTCCTGCGGGTCGCGCTGGTGAAGGGGAACTCGGGCGCGGCGCCGCTGTTCTTCGTGGGCAAGATCGCGGTCGAGGACGTGCCGCTCTTCGGCCGGCTCGTGCGGGAGGGGATCGTTCGGCCGCCCGAGCACCTGCCGACCTGGGCCCGGGACCTGTCCTACCTGACGGCGTACATGAGCTACGCCGCCTTCCTGAACGAATGCGATCTCGACGCGGAGGCGCGCGTCTACGAGGACCTCACGTCACGGGCCGAGGACGAGATGCCATGAGCTTGGCGGCCAGCGCCAGCGTGGCCAGGCAGGCCCACTGGGCCGGCGTCATCCCCGCGTAGCGCTGGTCGGGGCGGGCCACGTCGGTCGCCCGTAGAAAATCGAGGCCGAAGCGCACGGGCGCGTACATCAGCGCCAGCAGCGCGATCACGTGGCCGGGCGGGCGCGGCTTGCGCCGGTACCAGAACAAAACGGCCGTCATCACGATCGTGAACAGCAGCTCGTCGAGGCCGAGGTCGTGCCGCGGCCCGTCCGGGTAGTTCACGGACAGGAAGAACGACGTGTGCCGCCCGGGGTGGTCGTGCGCCGTGAAGCAGCCGGTGCGGCCGAAGATCCACCCCACGGCCAGTCCGGGCGCGACGGAGTCGGCGTAGTCCAGCCGCGGGATCTTCTCCTTCTTCGTGTAGTAGAGGAACGCGATCAGCGCGCCCAGGAAGCCGCCGAACGACGACAGCCCGGACCAGACGTTCAGCAGAACCCACGGGCTCTCGGCGATGCGCTCGGGGAAGTAGAAGATGACCGAGACCAGGTGGGCCATGATGAACCCGCCGATCACGATGCGCGCGTTCAGGAAGCGGACGTCCTGCGGATCGAGCCCGTGCCGCTTGCCCTCCGACACGACGATGCGGTCGCCGACGATGACGCCGATGGCGACCAGCACGCCGAACATGTAGATCGAGACCCCCCCGATGTCGAAGAGGTGGCCGTTGAAGTAGGGGATCATCCGCGCGCGGCTTGCAGCTTGGCCTGGATGGCCACGACGATGTCCCGCTGCCCGTCGGCGTGATAGCTGGACCGAACCATCGGGCCCGACTCGACGTGCGGGAAGCCCAGCGCCAGCGCCTCTTCCTTGAGCGCGTCGAACTCCGCCGGCGTGACGAAGCGGGCCACGGGCAGGTGCTTGGGCGACGGGCGCAGGTACTGCCCCAGCGTCAGGATGTGCACGCCCAGGCCGCGCAGCTCGCGCAGGACCTGGCGCACCTCGTCCAGCTCTTCGCCCAGGCCCAGCATGAGGCCGGTCTTCGTGATGGCGCCGCGCGCGGTGGCGTGCCGCAGGATCGCGTACGACCGGTCGTAGCTGGCCTGCACGCGCACCTGGCGCGAGAGGCGCGGGACCGTCTCCAGGTTGTGCGCGAACACGTCGGGGACGGCCGCCAGCACCGTGTCGACGTCCGCGGTGTTCCCCTTGAAGTCGCCCGTCAGCACCTCCAGCACCATGTCGGGGCTGCGGCGCTTGACGGCGCGGATGGTCGCCGCCCAGTGGGCGGCGCCGCCGTCGGGAAGGTCGTCGCGATCGACGCAGGTGATCACCGTGTGGCGCAGCGCCAGCTCGCCCAGCATCGTGGCCACGTGCTCGGGCTCGGCGGCGTCCGGCGGCAGGGGGCGCCCGGTCGGGACGTCGCAGAACTGGCAGGAGCGGGTGCAGATGCCGCCCAGGATCATGATGGTCAGCGAGCGGCGGTTCC
>CAZPUH010000559.1:0-23476 GCA_964589215.1 uncultured Myxococcales bacterium
CCGGCCGACGCCGCGGCCCGCCGCCAGCGCCAGCGCCGTCCCGGCCAGCGCCACCGCCATCCAGACGGCAGTCGTCGCCGCCGTCTCGCGCAGGAAGGCGTAACGGCGATAGAGATCGCTCGGCGGCAACCAGAAGTCGAAGTAGCGCGCGCCCCAGAAGAAGTTCCGGGCGCGCGGCGACATCAAGAACGACGCGAACGGCCACTGGCACAGCAGGAACGCGCCCGTGAACAGCAGCGCGCCGACCGCCACCGTGGCCGCGCCCGGGCGCTCGCGCCGCCGCCAGGTCCAGGCGTCCAGCGCCACGGCGGCGGGGAGCAGCAGCAACGGGAACTCCGGCGGGATCAGGCACGTGACGGGGACCAGCACCGGACCGAGCTTGGGTTGCGCCGGCACCAGCGGAAACGTCCAGAGCAGCGCCAGCAGGAACGCCGAGTAAACCACCGCCACGCAGGTCGCCGCCCAGCGCCGGCCGGTCGCGCCCTGCACCGCCGCCATCGTGGGGACCACGGCCAGCCCGACGACCAGGTAGAACGATCCGAGGTGCATGAACGGGCGGACCGTCTTCTCCATGAACAACGTCAGGAGCCCGACCACGATGTTCCCGCCCACGACGATCAGCAGCACCTCGAGCGTGCGGCGCCGCGCGCCGTCGTATCGATTGACCGCGCCGGCGATCATCACCAGCGCGCCGACGTGAAGCGCGATGATGCCCAGAGCCAGCACGACGTGGGGAGGGCTCAAGATCTTCACGTCGAGCCCGTACGCGTTGTGCCACCAGTCGTCGAAGGGCGCCGAAGCCAGCATGGCGCCGCCGCCCCAGGCAGAGATGAACGCCCCCAGCGGCCCGCGAAAGCCCAGCACCCGCACCGACGACGAGGCCCCGCCGCCGCCGAACGTCGCCGGCAGGATGCGCGCCAGCGCCGCCACCGCGGCCATGACCGCCGCCGCGTAGATGGCCACGTGGGGCGGCGTCCAGAACGAATCGCGGCCGATCGAGCGGTGCCACGCGATGTCCCAGTGCGTGCCGAAGGCAGCCGCGAAGGATGAGCCGAGCGCGAACCAGAGCGGCCACATCGCATCGCTGGCCGAGTGGGCCGGCTGGGCTGACTGAGCCGCCGCAGGGGCCCCGGGAGCCGTCTGCAAAAGTGAGACGCTCATCCGCCCGAGCATAGCCGACGCCCAGTGTGTTTATACTCGGCGCGTGTCGCGCCGGAGCATGCCGTGAACCTGCGCCCGCAAGCCGTTCGAATGGTGCTCGCGCACGGCCTGCCGGTCGTGATTGAGCTCACCTCGGACAGCATGACGCCGTCGCTGGAGCGCGGGACCAAGGTCAAGGTGGAGCCCGCGCCAGGCGAGCTCCTGCCGGGTGAGATCGTCCTCATCCTCAGCGACGACGGCGAGGCGACGATCCTCCACCGGGTCATGCACGTGTTCTCGTCGGGCGGGCAGCAGTTCGTGATCCACCAGGGCGACGCGCCCACGTCGCTGTTCGCGACCTGCCCCCGCGAGGCGGTCATCGGCCGCGCTGCCGCCTACGCGCTGGCGCCGTCGCGCCCGCTGCCGATCCCCGAGCCGGTGCAGCCCGAGGCCCGCATCCTGTTTCACCGCCGCCGACGCGCCTGCGCCGTCTTCGCGCTGGGGCGGCGGGTCGCCTCCTCGCTGAACGTCTCGGAGAACCCGGTCTCGCGCCGGCTCGCGCGCGCCTACCGGACGGTCGCGCGCAAGCTGCTCGGCTGAGCCGGCGCGCCCGCTAGAACGCGACGTGAATGCGAGCGGACAGCACCTGCACGGGCCCGCGGTCCTGGTTGTACCCGGGGTTGAAGATCGGCTGGTAGATCGCGGAGACGGACAGCAGCTCGTTGACCTGCAGCTTGTAGTAGAGGTCCGCGATCACCTCCAGCCCGTAGTTCAGCGCGCCGTCGCCGATGATGAAGCCGTAGCCGCCGCCGGCCAGGTAACGCTCGTGCCACGGCGACAGCCCGCTGGCCACCACGCCGAGCCCCACGATGTCGTTGGGGCGCCGCCAGACGCGCCCGTTCTCCGTCACCCCGGCCGCCAGTGAACGATCGATCTCCGTGAAGGCCCAGGACTCGGTGTGGCCGTCGTTCCAGCTGGCGCGCAGGAAGGCCCCCATGCTTTCCGTGATCTGCTGCTCGACGGAGATGGCGAACCCGTACTTGTTCCGTCCGTCGGCGCGTGTGGCCGTGATGTCGTTGTTGTACGCCGCCGGGTTGGCCAGCACCTGCTGGTAGTCCCCCATGCGCGCCGTGTTCCAGAAGACGAGGAGGCTGGAGGCGCCCGGCCGCCCGCGCACCTGGTAGCGCCGCTCGTACTCGGCCATCAGACCGTGGGACTTCGTGACCCGCCAGTCCATCTTGGCCATGTTGGCGTAGTACGGCTCGAGAGCGATCCCGCCGCGCAGCGACCAGGCGCCCTTGGCCAGGTCGGCCAGCACGCCGTAGGTGTAGCCGCGCGTGTCCGCTGGATAGTCGTAAGCGCCCGAAGCGAACAGCGCCCAGTTGAAGAACTCGGACGTGGCGTCGTTCGCGTAGCGGTTGCCGTCGACGATGTCGACGACCGAGAACCGCCCGACGGTGACGGCCAGGACGTCGCGGTCGCGCACGCTGGCCAGCTCGTTGGGTCCGGTCGAGTTGACGACCTTGCCGCCGCCGAGATTGAACGTCTGGCTCAGCGCCAGCCGCGCCACGTACACCGTCGGCGCCGGATCGCCGACGCGATAGACGATCCCGTCGGGGAAGGCGGCCACCCCGTGCGTGGAGGACAGGCCGGTCCCGCCGCTCATCTCGGGGTTGAAGAGCAGCTCCGCGCCCCGCCAGGCCCGACCGTCGAGAAACAGGGTCGTCACGAAGGCCGTCGCGCTCTCGGCTTGAGCGGACAGACTGTTGCTGTTGGGCATCGTGTACTTCGCCGAAAACGCCGGGTGGTACTGGGTGGCCGCCGTGAACTGATAGTGGATGCTGAGCGCCTCCTCGGACAGGCCGAGGTTGGTGTCGCGCACCTCCGACGCCGACTTGTCCTCCGACGGCAGGTCGCGCGGCCCGTGCGCGCGGGCGCGGCGTGGGGCCGCCAGGATCGCCAGCAGCGCGAGGAGAGAGGCAGTCCAGTGCCGGCCGTCGAGCCGCATCGCGGCCCCCTTCTATCCGATGGACGCGGCCGGTTCCAGGTTACAACTTCGACACGATGCCCCCGACGAAGACCCTGCTGGCCTGGAGCAGCGGCAAGGACAGCGCCTGGTCGCTGCAGGTCCTGCGCGCGGCCGGCGAGGTCGAGGTGGTGGGGCTGTTGACGACGATCAACGAGGCGGTCGATCGCGTCGCGATGCACGCCGTCCGCAGCGAGCTTTTGCGGGCCCAGGCGGCGGCGGCCGGACTGCCGCTGTGGCCCGTGCCCATCCCCTGGCCCTGCAGCAACGCCGCCTACGAGGCGGCCATGGCGGCGGCGCTGGACCGCGCGCGCGGCGAAGGCGTCGAGGCGGTGGCGTTCGGCGACCTGATCCTCGAGGACATCCGCCGCTACCGCGAAGAACGCATGGGGCCGACGGGGCTGAAGCCGCTGTTCCCGCTCTGGGGGCGCCCGACCGCGCCGCTCGCGCGCGAGATGATCGCGGGCGGCCTGCGCGCGCGCCTGACCTGCGTCGACCCGCGCTCCCTGGAGGCGGGTTTCGCGGGGCGCGACTTCGACGCCGCGCTGCTGGCCGAGCTGCCCGCCACCGTCGACCCCTGCGGGGAGCGCGGCGAGTTCCACACCTTCGCGTACGACGGGCCGATGTTCGCGCGCCCGATCCCGATCCGTTCCGGCGAGGTCGTCGCGCGCGACGGCTTCGTGTTCGCAGATCTGGTGCCGGGGTGACGCGCATCGTGTCGCTGCTGGCGTCGGCGACCGAGCTGGTCGTCGAGCTGGGGCTGGGCGACCGCCTGGTGGGGCGCTCGCACGAGTGCGATCAGCCGGCCTGGGTGAAGTCGCTGCCGGTCCTGAGCAAGCCGACCTTCGACATCACGGGCAGCAGCACCGAGATCGACGCGCGCGTGCGCGCCAAGCTGGCGGCGGGTCAGCCGCTCTACGAGATCGACGAACCCGCGCTGGCGGCGCTGGCGCCGGATTTCGTGCTGACGCAAACGCACTGCGAGGTGTGCGCGGTGAGCCCGGCCAACCTCGAAGGGGGGACCTGCCGACTCGAACGCCGGCAGGTCGTCGCGCTGAACAGCGGCGGCGGCACCGTCGCCGGCGTGCTCGACGGCTTTGCGCGGGTCGCCGAGGTGCTGGGGGCCCGGGAGGCGGGACGCGCCCTGGTCGCCGGGCTGCGCGAGCGGCTGGCCCGGGTCGCCGCCGCGACGGCGCCGCTCCCCCGCCCCCGGGTCGCCTGCCTGGAATGGATCGACCCGCTGTTCGCGATGGGGAACTGGGGGCCGGAGATCGTCGAGGCGGCCGGCGGGACCTGCGTGTTGGGCGTCGCCGGCGCCCATTCGGCCGCCCTGCCCTTCGACGCGCTGGCCGCCGCCGATCCCGACGTGGTGGTGATCGCGCCCTGCGGCTTCGACCTGACGCGGACGCTGGACGAGTTGCCCGCCCTCACCCGCCGCCAGGAATGGAAGGGGCTGCGGGCGGTGCGGAACGGGCGGGCATACGCCGCTGACGGTAACCTCTACTTCAACCGCTCGAGCCCGACGCTGTTCGACACGCCGGCGCTGCTGGCCGAGATGCTGCACCCGGACCACTTCCCCCCGCGCCGGCGCGGGGCCGCCTGGGTGCCGATTCCGGGGTGAGGCGCCCCGACGCTGACACGGAATTTACAAACCGACTCTGGTGTGGCTCGGCCGTTCGTGCCATGCCAGTGCCATGGCCGTCCTGCCCGCGTCGGAGACCCCCGATCTCTTTTCCGTCCTGCGCTCCGAGGTCAACGAGCTGGGGCACGGCCTGGGACACGCCATCAAGACGCTGTCCGGCGACGCGCTGTTCACCAGCGAAGAGGAGGTCCGCGCGCTGACCAAGGACGCCCGCCGCAACGGCGCGGGCAGCGTGCGCGACCGCCTGCGGGCGCTGATCTCGGCGCTGTCGCTGGGTGACGCCGAGGGGCTGGTCCGGGCCTTCTCCGTCTACCTGCACCTGGCGAACACCGCCGAGGAGCGGCACCGGATGCGCGTCAACGCCAGCCGCGAGACGGCCAGCCTGGACGCGCCCCGCCCGCAATCGATCCCGGCGCTGGTCGCGGCGCTGAAGCAGGACGGCTGGTCGGCGGACGACGCGATCGCGCTCTTCGCCTCGCTGCGCCTGCACCTGACCTTCACCGCCCACCCCACGGAGACCCGCCGCCGGACGGTGCGCCACCACCTGACGGAGGTGGCGGCCGATCTGGATCGACTGGCGGCGGCGGCCGACGGCCGCGCGCGCGGTCACGAGGCGGCGGCGCGACGCGCGCTGCTGGCGCGCATCGCCCTTCTGTGGGGCACGTCCGAGCTGCACAGCGCCCGGCCGACGGTCGAGGACGAGGCGCGCGGCGGCCTCGTGTACCTGCCGACCGTGCTCTGGTCCGTGATCCCGCGGCTGGTCGAGGAGATGGAGCGCGCGATCGAGGCGCAGTATGGCGTGCGCCCGACGCTGCCCCCGCCCGTCGTGTTCCGCAGCTGGATCGGCGGCGACCGGGACGGCAACCCCAACGTGCTGCCCGACGTGACCCGCTGGGCGCAGGACTTCGCGCGCGGCGAGGCCATCACGCTCTACAGCGCGGGGCTGGATCGCCTGATCCGCGACCTGTCCGTGTCCGATCAGCAGGTGCGGCTGGCCGCGTCGCTGCGCCTGGAGATCGAGGACCTGCTGTCCGGGATCGCGGTGCCGCCGGCCCTGAAGGGCGAGCCGTTCCGGGCGCTCTGCTTCGGCATCCGCGAGAAGCTGCGCGCGCTGGACGGCCGGACCCAGGCCACGCCCTACCGCGAGACGCGCGATTTCCTGGCTGACATCAAGACCGTTGCCAGCGGCCTCGGTCGCATCGGGCTGCCGGAGGCCGCCAGCACCGAGGTGCGCCCGCTGGAGCTGCGGGCCCAGGTCTTTGGGCTGGATCTGGTGGCGCTGGATCTGCGCGAAGAGTCGCGGGCGCACGCGGCGGCCGTCGCCGAGCTGCTGAAGGTGGGCGGCGTCGCCGACGACTACGAGAAGCTGGATCGCCCGGCGCGCGAGGCGCTGCTCACGCGCGAGCTCGCCTCGGCCCGGCCGCTGGCGCCCGTCGGCCACAAGCCGGCCACGCGCGCGCTGGAGGTGGCGCTGGGCGCGCTGAAGGTGTGGCGGTCGCGCGGCGCGTACGTGGTCAGCATGACCCACGCCGCGTCCGACCTGCTGGAGGTGATGATCCTGGCGCGCGAGGCCGGCCTTTATCGCCCGCTCGGCGCGCTGCCCTTCGACGTCGTGCCGCTCTTCGAGACGCTGGCCGACCTCGAGGGCGCGGCCGCGATCGTCTCGCGCCTGCTGGACAACCCGCTCTTCCTGGCCCACGTGCGCGGGCGCGGCGGGCTGGAGATCATGATCGGGTACTCGGACTCGAACAAGGACGCCGGGTTCCTGGCCGCGAACTGGGCGCTCTACAAGGCGCAGGAGTCGATCACGGCGGCGGCGCGTCCCCTGGGCGTTCCGGTCTGGTTCTTTCACGGCCGCGGGACGTCCACCGCGCGCGGCGGCGGCAGCGCCGGGCGCGCGATCGCCAGCCTTCCGCCCGGGACCGTCGGGTCGCGGCTGCGCCTGACCGAGCAGGGGGAGGCGCTGGCCGACCGTTACAGCCAGCCGGACCTCGCGTACCGAAACCTGGAACAGCTGCTCTATCACCTGGGGCAGGCGGCGGCGCGCGACGCGCGCGGCAACGCGCCGCCGCTGGATCCCAGCTGGCGTGAGGCGCTGGAGCTGGCGGCGCGCGACTCGGCGGCCGCGTACCGCGCCCTCTTCACCCAGCCCGGGTTCTTCGAGTTCTACGAGCAGCTGACGCCCATCCGCGAGATCGGCGCGCTGAAGATCGCCAGCCGTCCCGTCTACCGATCGGGGCGCGTCCGCGAGATCTCGGACCTGCGCGCCATCCCCTGGGTGATGTCGTGGACCCAGGTCCGCCTGCCGCTGCCGGCGTTCTTCGGCGTGGCCGAGGGGCTGCAGACCATCCCGCTCGCGTTGCGGCGGCAGCTCTTCAAGAGCTGGCCGTTCTTCGCCACCACCCTGGACAGCGCGGCGACGGCGCTGGCGAAGGGCGATCCCGAGGTCACCCGCCTCTACCTGCGGCTCGTCGACCCCAAGCTGGGCGACCGCTTCTTCCCGATGCTGGCGGACGCGCACGCCCGCGCCAAGGCCGCCCTCGAAGAGACGTTCGAGGGACCGCTGCTGTCGCGGCACCCGATGCTGGCGCGGCAGATCGAGCTGCGCGACCCGTACATCGATCCCATCAGCCACCTGCAGGTGGAGCTTCTGCAGAGGTACCGGACCGCCCCTCCCGACGCGCCCGATCGGCCGCGGCTCGAACGCGCGCTCATGATGTCGATTCTGGGCATCGCCGCCGGGCTCCGAAACGCCGGTTGAAACGAGGAAGCCGGAGGCGACGACGGAGGGGCGGAAAAAGGAAAGGTTCTTGCAGAATCGAGAGAAACTTTCTGCCGGGCAAGCGTTATGCCTGCGGATAACGGAGGCATGATGACGAAGACTACTTTGCATTACGGGCTGGTCGCAGCCCTGCTGGTCGCCGCAGGTTGCGGGTCGGACGGCGGCAGCGGAGGGACCGGCGGCTCGGGTGGCCCCGGTGGTAAAGGCGGCAGCGGAACCGGCGGCTCGGTACACACCGGCGGGACAGGCGGCTCGCCGTCGACCGGCGGGTCGGTGGGAACCGGCGGCGCGGCGGGCGCGGCCGGAGCACCCGGAACAGGCGGCACGGCCGGCGCCAGCGCGACCGGCGGCCACGCCGGCGGTGGGGGCGTGGTGGGGACCGGTGGGTCGGCCGGCGGTGGTGGTCACGCCGGTGAGGGCGGAATGGCCGGCAGCGCGGCAACGGGCGGCCACGCCGGCGGCGGCGGGCATGGCGGAACCGCAGGCGCGACGGCTGGCAATGGCGGGCACGGCGGCGTCGGCGGTCAAGGCGGCATGGCCGGCATGGCCGGTTCTGCCGGCGGCGCAGGTGGCGCCGGCGGCGCAGGTGGAGCGGGCGGCGGTGCCTGCACCAGCACCGGCGGTGGCGGCAACGCCGCCTGGCTGATGGCCCCCGACGTGCCGGATGCGATCGACGTGCCGGCCGGCGCTTCGGTCAAGGTGCACGATCGCGGAATCGGGTACCAGGTTTACAAGTGCACGCAGGGCGGCACCACGGGCGCCATCTCCTACGCCTGGGGAGCCGCCACGCCCAGCGCGACCCTATACGACCGCTTCTGCGCCGAGGTCGGCACCCACCAGGCCGGGCCCAGCTGGACCAGCGGTGGCGGCACCATCACCGGCACCAAGCAAGCCCAGGCTGACGCTCCGTCCACCGCGAACATTCCATGGCTGCTGCTGAAGGTGACGACCCCAACCAACATGGGCCCGTTCAACGACGTGACGTGGGTCCAGCGGGTGAATACCGTGGGCGGCCTGACGCCGACGGCCCCGTGCAACGCCAACAACGTCGACGAAGTGGTCAGTGTCGCCTATAGCGCCGACTACTACTTCTTCAGCGGCGGCGTGGGCGGCGCCGGTGGCGCGGGTGGTGCGGGTGGTGCCCACGCGGGCGGCGCCGGTGGCGCGGGCGGCGTCGGCGGTGCCGGCGGCCACTAGGCCGTCTATCGGGCCTCACGGCAACTAGGCCGCCCATCGGGCGGCACGTCGTCGACAGATTTCGCACCGAGAAGGGCGCGCCGGTCGGGGGGCCGGCGCGCCTTTCGTTATTTCAGGCCCCGCGCAGATCGCCGGTGGGCGGCCGGCCCGCGAGCGCGCCGGGTCGCCCTCCCAGTGCAACCCGGCCCTCTCCACGCTACCGGTCGTCGCCAACCCGCGTGGTTCACAGTCACCGGCCGCCCGCCGGTATTTGTGTTTGTCCGGATAGGGCCGGCGTTGTCAGCGCAAAAGCGGCGTTCAGCGCGCGACGACGGTGGCCCACCCGTTGGCGGGCATCGCGAACTGCAGCTTGCGGCCGGCGATCGCCACGGTCGTCGTCTTCGCGGCGCCGCTGTTGTAGAGGACGGCGACCCAGCTGCCGTCCGGGTTGTTGAACGCCAGCGCGTCGCCGCCGCGCGTCGCCACCACCTTCGCGCCCGGCGCCACGAACTGCGACACGTGCCGGAAGACGTAGTAAGCGGGTGTCACGATCAGCGTCTTGGCCGTGGTGTCCACGGTCAGCAGCGCGTCCTGCGGCCACACGCGCGTGGAATCGATGCCGACGCCGACGGTGTCCAGCACCATGTTCCAGGCGCTGTAGGCGGTCACGCCGGCCCGGATCCAGTCGCGGATGAGCCCCCAGCTCTCGACGGCGTACGCCTGGTCGTTCGGCGCCATCGCCATGTTGAACGGCTTCATCCAGGGGTAGTTGCCGCAGCGGTGCTCCGTCTGCCAGATCGGCAGGCCGTACTTCTTGGCGTCACCGATGTGGCTCTGCATCCCCCACTGGAAGCCCAGCACGCTGACGGCCGCCCGGGCGGCGGGGTCGTTCATGACGCTTGTGACGATCTGCGGATCCGAGCCGCCCCCGTTCAGCGTGCCCAGGATGATCTTCGTCGGCAGACCCGAAGCGGCGACGGCCGGGCCCAGGTACTGGCCGATGAACGTCGCGTAAGGCCCGGGCGACCAGCCACACGTCGGGTACGTGCCCGTGTAGTTCGGCTCGTTCTGCGCGCCGATGGCCTCGACGGTGATCCCCTCCTGCGCGTAGGCGCGCGCGAAGCTGACGAAGTACTGGGCCAGCGCCGTCATCGTCTGCGCGTCGGTCTTGATCGAACCGCCGTCGAACGGCGTCATCATGGCCCCCGACGCGAACGGCCCCTGCTTCATCCAGGTGGGGGCCGTCCAGGGAGTGGCCCACAGCCGGATGTTCGGTCGCACGGCCTGCGCCGCCTTGATGAACGGGATCAGCTTGGCCTTGTCGCGCTCGATCGAGAAGCTGGCCAGCGTCGGGTCGGTCTCCCCGGCCGGAACCTCGTCGTCCGTGTAGCGGTCCATCGCGTAGTCGCTGGCGCCGATCGGGATGCGGCCGAACGCGAAGCGCGCGCCGTCGTCGCCGTACAGCAACTGCACGGCGCGGTCGCGATCGGCCGGCGCCAGCATCGAGAGGACATTCCACCCGATCTCGTTGAACGCGCCGCCGAAGCCCTCCCAGGTCTGGGCGGGGCAGCCGTCGACGACGGTGACGTCGGCGGCCGCGGCGGGAGCGTCCGTCACCTGGCCGTCCAGGGACCAGTACGCCCCCGGCGACGAGGTGACCAGAAGCGGCGCGCCCGCGTCGGCCCCGCCGTCCGCGGCGCGCGCCGCGGCGTCGGTGACCGCGGCGTCCGAGGCCGGCCCCGTGGCGAGGCAGGTCGGCCCCGTCTGGCCAGCGTCCTTCGACGAGCACGCACCCGCGACGCACGCGACGGCCAGGACCAGCGCCGCGCGTGCCGCTTTCACCGCGCGATCAGGCGCCACGGCGACGGCGTCGAACACCGAGCAACGCCGCCAGGCCCAGCAGCGGCACGAGGGTGACCGAGCCGGGCTGGGTGGCCACGGCGCAGCTGCAGCCGGACTTGCCGCCGCCGGTCACGGGCGAACCGCCCGCGCCGCTGGTCGTGTCCCCGCCCGTGCCGGTCGTCGAGCTGCCACCGGCGCCACTGGTCGTGTTGCCGCTGCCGCCCGCGCCGCTGGTCGTGTTGCCGCTGCCGCCCGCGCCGGTGACGATGTTGCCGCCCGCGCCGGAGGAGCTGCTGCCGCCCGCGCCGGACGTGCCGGTGGTGCCGCC
Organism: uncultured Myxococcales bacterium; assembly: GCA_964589215.1. GTDB lineage: Bacteria > Myxococcota_A > Polyangia > Fen-1088 > Fen-1088 > JADGRB01. Next base: position 10,937 of record CAZPUH010000559.1, read on the forward strand.
GGTGCCGGTGGTGTTTCCCGCCACGCCCTGGAACTGCAGCCAGTTGAGGCGAGCGGCGCCCGCGAACACCAGGTACACGGCGTCCTTGACGCCCGTCGTCGGCGTCAGCGTGCACGACTGCGTCGCCCACGTCGTGCCGGTCGCCGCGATGTCGCACTTGCCCATCAGCGTCCCCGTGGCGCTGTCGGCGTGGAACTCGATGCTGGTGGCGCTGGCGGCCTGAACGCGCAGCTTCACGCCGTTCACGCCCGCGTCGCTGAGGTCGACCATGTCGTAGAAGATCGAGCCGCCGGCCGTCACGCTGATCGACTGCCCGAGGTCGGTGTCGTTGCTGTCTTCCTTGGTCGCGCCCGACTGCCCGTCGTAGTCCTCACCCTCCATCGTGACCAGCGCGTTGCGGCCGGTGACCGGGCGATTGACGCTGAGGAGCAGCAGCGTCCCCGACTGGCGGTTCATCGTGAAGCTGGTCATGTACGACGTGTCGAGCGTCATCGTGGTGACCGGCTGGGCGAGCGCCAGGTGCTGCGCGGCGCGCAGCGCCTGCAGCTGCGCCTCGGTCGGCGTGGCCGGCTTCCCCTGGCTGACCCACACGCTGTACGGGTTGCTGTGCGTCTCGTCGACGATGAACTGGGTGACGAACACCTTCTTGCCCGCCAGCGACGTCGGGATGTTGTTCACCTTGATGGTCACCATGTCGGTGCCGGTGCTGTTCAGCTTGGCGGCCTGGTCGTACGCCAGGATCTGGATCTCGTCGCCCGCATCCGACATCGTGGCCATCGCGTCGACGCCGTCGCTGCTGGTGCCGCCGCTGGACATCAGGCGCTTCGGGCCCGTGTAGTTCAGCATCTTGAACGCGTTGAAGGCCGCCTTGCGGATCCCCTGGAAGGTCATCAGGCCGAACACCTGCCCGAACGGCAGCTGCCCGTTGTGCTGCCCCAGGATGTAAGACCCCGACGGGCCGCCCGACTCGTCGAACACGTCCGAGAGGACCCAGTACGAGAACACCTGCAGCGGCGGGACATCCGCCGAATCCTTGTCGGACAGCAGCTTCGCGGCCTTGAGGATGAAGCCCACGTTCCAGTGGTTGTCCATGCTGACGACCGCGTCCCCGTTGCTGGTGCCCCCCTGGCCGGAGTAGGACGAGTTCCATTCGGTGTTGAACGACAGCACGTCGGACGTCTTGTAGCCCGCGCTGGTGATGGCGTTCACCCGGTTGTTGTTCTCGCTCACGAAGTTGTTGGCGTCGGCCGTGGTGCCGGTGTTCGAGCCGCCAGGGTACTTGTGCGACGAAGCGAAGGTGACGCGGGTGCCGGCGCTCTTGCAGTGCTGCAGGAACGCGCCGATCGGCCCCTCCTGGGTCGTGGCCGGCCCGCCGACCAGCGCGTTCGGGATCACGGACGTGATGGCCGCCACCGCGTTGTCGTAGAGCGTGTAGTACGCGCTCATCGTGCCGTTCCAGAACCCGGAATAGTCGGGCTCGTTCCAGATCTCCCAGTACCACTTGGAGACGTCGTCCATGCCGAACTTGTCGACGCAATGCTGGGCGACGGCCGCGATGAAGTTCTTGTAGTCGGTGGCGTTCTTGAACGTGTCCTTGTCGCTGCCGTTCGCGGCCAGCGCAGTCGGCATGAAGTCCATCTCCATGATGGGACGCATGCCGGCCTGCTGGATCGCGGTCAGGTACTTGTCGAAATTCGTCCAGCTATACTGGCCTGGGCCCTTGTAGATGCCCATCGCGTCGCTCAGCACGCCGTGGCCGCGCACGCGCTGGAAACCGGCTTCGCGGTTGCCGATCTTGTAGTGCGACTCGAGATCCGATCGCAGCGTCAGCGTGGCCGTCCCGGTCCCGACGGAGTTGGACCAGAAGTGTGGATTGCCGGTGGTCTGCTTGGACGCGTCGATCGTGATGGTCGTCGCCGCCCGCGCCGCACCGGCCCCCGCCAGCACGAGGGCGGCGGTGGTCCACAAAGTCTTTGCTCGTGACAGTCGTTTCACCATTGGCTCCTATTCGAGACTTGCCTATTCCAGACTTGCCTATTCGAGGCCCGACGAGTCAGGACTCGTCGTTCGAGGCCGCGGCTGTGCGATGCAGGCGGGCCACCATACGGCGCTCGCCACGCTCGAGCCACATCTCGACGGCCTCAGGCGGCAGCCGCTCTTTTCCCTGCACGACAATCTCACGAACGCGGGGCGGCGGCGGCGCAATCGGATCCGCCGCGGGCAGCATCCCGTCGACCCCGTTGCGGAAGCCTTCGCGCGGCCCCGTCTGCCAGCGCGCCCGGAAAAGCCGGTGGAAATGCGCGTAGCTACCGAAGCCGGCCGCGCGCGCCGCCTGGCGCAAGGTCGGCTTGCGGCCGCGCTCGCCGGCCAGAAGCTGGAAGAACCGCTCGAAGCGGAGCCGGTTCCGGTACTCGACGATGGACACGCCCATCTGTCGTTTGAAGACCCTGGCCAGTCGACTCACGCTCAACCCCAGGCGGGCGCTCAGCTCTTTGCCGCTCAGGGTGGGGTCGACGTTGAACATGCCGACCATCACGTCGACCATGTGGTGCCGGGGCGCCGCCGTCGTTTCGTCGATGTTCGTCCTCACAACCTGGGACTTGTCGGCAGACCGGCGTGGTTGTCACGACATCACTGATTTGGCGTCAAAAAAAAGACGGCCGGCCCGCAAAATGCGGACCGGCCGGGGGCATTCAGGACTCGGGGGGGCGCGGGAGGAGGCGGGCGGGCGGGTCAGTTCGAGGGGTAGGCCTGAATGTTCCACTTCTGATTCGACTGGCCGTTGCAATCCCAGATCTGCAGCGGCAAGCCGGCGGCGGTGTTGTTACCGGGCTCATCCAGGCAGCGGCCGGCCTGGACGTTCTTCAGGAAGAAGGCGCCGCTGGGGGCATCGGCGCTGATGGTCCACTGCTGGCTCTTGTCGCCGGCCTGACAGGCGCCGACCTGCAGGCGGGTGCCGTTGCCGGTCGCGCTTCCGCTGCCGACCAGGTCGATGCACTTCGACAGGTCGATCGTCATGGCGATGCGCCAGTTGGGGCCGTCCGGCACCAGCGTGAACTTCTGCGGGACGCCGTCCCACGAGGTGTACTGCTGGACCGGCGTCCCGATCGCGCTGGAGCCGTTGTAGATGTCCAGCGACTGACCGCCGTTCGCGGGCATCGGCGAGATCCGGTAGATGTAGCCGGTGTCGAACACCGGGGTGTAGCTGTTGTTGCGCCAGACGGTGATGCCGTTTTGCCAGACGCCCTGCCCGTAGGTGAGGGCCTTGTACCCGTCGGGGCAGCCGTTCTGCGGGTTGGCGTTCGAACCCGGCGGGCAGCTGCCGCCGATGCCGTTACTGAATTGCCCGACGGCGTTCGGCGCGTTCTGGCACATCACGCCGTTTCCATAGGGGTTCTTGTAAGGCGCGCCGACCTGGTTCGCGCCGAGGCGGCCGGCGACGACGCCGTTCGCGCCGGCGGGGAACCCCGCACCGTCGCAGAAGTACGCGACCGGCCCGGTGACCCCCGGCTTGCCGATGTTGTTCAGCGCGCCCGTGTCGAGGATGTCGCCGAAGAACGTCCCCTCTTGCATCGGGTAGTGGGCCCGGTCGACGCCCCAGCCGATCGGGATCGCGCCGTTGCTGAGCGTCGAGCCGTTGTCGAGCCACAGCGGCACGTGCAGGCCGGCCGTGTTCACGTGCGCCATCAGACAGGCGGACACCGCCTCCACGCAGCGGGCGTTGCCGGCGACGTTGCCGCTCTTCCATTCGGGGCAGAGGTTGAGCCCGCCCGCGAACGTGTAGTTCGTGCCGTACTGATCCTGCTTGACCAGCGTGTCGCCGGCGGCCAGCGCGCACTTGATGAGGTACGAGACCGTCTTCCGCCCGCCGGAGCTGGTCATGAGACCGTTGGCCGACGAGAGACCATTGGCCGACGAGAGCCCGTTGGCCGACGAGAGCCCGTTGGCCGACGACAACCCGTTGGCGGACGACAGCCCGTTCGCCGACGACAGTCCATTGATCGAGGACAGCCCGTTCGCCGACGAGAGCCCCGGATCCGCGTGGCTCCCGCTCGTCACGTCGGCGTTCTGTTCCGCGCAGCCGACCAGGCCCACGGTCGCGCCCAAGGCGATGCTGAGGTGGAGAGTTCGCTTCCCATAGATGAGCATGTCCGCATTTCAAATTGCAGTAAGCGAGCCAACGGATCGCAAGTACATAGTCCGCGGATCCGCGGGACTTCGCGCACTGCGCGGCGCCACGCTGTTGCCTCGACAGCAACAGACCGCCATTTCTGAGCAACGGTTGCGCCGAGCTCAGGCGGGCTCGAGCGGAACCACGTCGACAGCCACCCGAAGGGTGTGCCGCCCCCCGCCCAGCAACACGCCGCGCATGGGCGTGACGTCACCGAAGTCGCGCCCGTAGGCGACGACGACATGTCGGTCCGTCGGAACGACGTCGTTCGTCGGGTCGAGGTCCAGCCACCCGAAGTCCGGCGACCGCACGGACAGCCACGCGTGCGACGCGTCGGCCCCCACCAGCCTCGGCTGGCCGGCCGGCGGCGCCGTCACCAGGTACCCGCTGACGTAGCGCGCGGGTAGCCCGAGCGCGCGCAGGCAGGCGATCTGGACGTGCGCGAAGTCCTGGCAGACGCCCCGCCCGCCTCGCAGCACCTCGTCGACCGACGTCGAGACGTCCGTGGCCTCGGGGTCGTACTCGAGGTGGTCGTGGATTCGCGTCATCAGATCGCAGGCCGCCTCGATCAGCGGCCGACCCGGCGGAAACGAAGGCAGCGCCAGCTCGCGCGCCGCGGCCGACACCTCGATGTGCGGCGACGGCAGCACCATCTCGACGGCGGCCCGCGCGTCGGGGTCGGCGCCGGCGCGCACCCAGTCCCGGGTGGCCTCCCAAGCGGTGCCCGGACCCACTGCCGACGGCGCGATCACCTCGACCTCCGCGTCGGCGGTGACGGTCAGCTCGCCGTGCCACTGGTGAATGGCGAGATGGGTGGCGCGGTTCCCGAACCAGTCGACCCGATCGCGCCGGACCGCCGGCGCCGGGTTGACCGTCAGCGACTCGGAGAGGATTCGCTGGCGGCCCGAGCCCCGCAGCAGCACGTGCAGGTCATGGTGCGAGGTCGAGACCTTCTCGCTGTAGCGGTACGACGTGATGTGCTGGACGCGGTAGATCATACGCCGATCTCCGGCGAGGCCAGAGCGCGCGAGATCTTGGCGGGCGTGAGATAGGCCGCGAACAGCGCGTCCGACAGCGACTGCAGCTTGCGCACGAGGTCGCCCAGCAGCGCCTGCAGCGCTGGACGCTCGGCGCTGCCGTCGCCGGCGCTCGCGCAGACCTCCTCGACGTCGATGAGCCTCACCTCCGAGAGGAGCTCGAGGGCCAGGCGCTCTTCCGGCGTGCGGCGCGCCGACGAAGAGTCGCGCGGCAGCGAGCCGACGTGATCGGCCAGCGCGGCCAGCTGGAACACGATCGCGCGCGGATTGCGGTCGTCGGCCACCAGCAGGTCGACCACCGGCGCCACCTGCAACGTCGCGCGGTAGCGGCGCCGGTACGTCATCGCGCTGTCGGCCGCGTCCAGCAGCGCCTCCAGCAGCGGAAGCTCGTCGCCGGTCACGGCCGAAAGCGTCCGCTCGATCATCAACGCCGTGTTCAGCGCCCGCTCGAGCCGGCGCCCCATGTCCAGAAAGCGCCAGGGGACCTCGCGGGTCATGCTCTCGGACGTCAGGCCCGACAGGCCGGCCAGCACCATCACCATCCGGTCGAGCCGCGCCGCCAGCACGACGGGGCGATCGTGGGACGAACCGCGCTCGGCGTCGGCCAGCTCGTTGGCCAGCGCGGACAGCACCGTCCAGGTGTCCATGGAGAGCCGATCGCGGATGGCGCGCGCGACCCGGTCGATGGCCTGCCCGGTCGAGACCAGCGTCCCGCTGTGCGCGACGTCGAACAGCGACTCGCGCATCACGCGCTCGGCGGCGGCGCGCTCGGCCAGCGGCGGCAGCGCCGTCAGCTCGGCGCCCGACGCCACCATCGTCTGCGCCTCCAGCGCCGCCGCCAGCGGCGCCAGGAAACCGGCCGCCGAGCGGGGGTCGCGCGGCTCGGCCAGCCGCGCGCAGATGATCCGCCCCAGGCGCGCGATCGACTCGGCGCGCTCGGCGTAGCGCCCCAGCCAGAAGAAGTTGTCGGCCACGCGGCTCGGCAGATCGCCGCCGCCGCGCGTGAGCTCGATCGGCTCCTGCGACCCGCGCAGCAGCGAGAACTCGCTGACGGCGCCGTCGCTGATGACCCAGGTGTCCTTGCTGCGCGCGCCGCGGGCGATCGAGATGTCCGCCTCGTCGGCGCCGCCCACCAGCGCCAGCGCGCCCGGCATCGCCTGGTAGCCGCCCGCCGGATCGGCCACCACGAAACAGCGCAGCACGACCGGCCGCGGGCGCAGCGCGTCCCCGTCGATCACGGGCACCGTCGAGGGCGAGACCTGCCGCTGGGCCACGAACCGCGCCGGCGCCGCGCGGATGCTGGCCGCCAGCGTTTCGGCCGCCGGCGTATCCAGCCGCCCCGCGAAGATGGGATCGGTGGGCCCCAGCGGGTAGGCCGGCTTGATGACCATGTCGCGCAGGTTTTCGATGACGTGCTCGCGCACCTCCGGATCGCCGCACCACCAGGTCTCGACGGAGGGGAGCTTCAGCTCCTCGCCCAGAAGCGCGCGGCACAGCCCCGGCAGGAAGGGGGTCAGGCCCGGCGTCTGCAGCACGCCGGTGCCGATGGCGTTGGCGATCGCGACGTTCCCGTCCCGCGCCGCCTGCAGCAGCCCGGGCACGCCCAGCAGCGAGTCGGGCCGCAGCTCCAGCGGATCGCAGTAGTCGTCGCGCAGCCGTCGCAAGATGACGTCGACGGGGTGCAGGCCGCCCAGCGTCTTCAGGAACACGCGGCCGTCGCGCACCGTGAGGTCGCCGCCCTCGACCAGCGGGTAGCCGAGGTACTGCGCCAGGAAAGCCTGCTCGAAATAGGTCGCGTTGTGCGGCCCCGCCGTGAGCAGCACGATGCGCGGGTTGGAGATCCCTTGCGGCGCCAGGCCGGCCAGGGTCTCGCGCAGCGTGCGGAAGAACAGCGCCAGCCGCTGCGTGTTGGTGTCGCGGAAGGCCTCGGGCAGCACCCGCCCCAGCACGATCCGGTTCTCGAGCGCGTAGCCCGCGCCCGCCGGCGCCTGCGTGCGATCGGCCAGCACGCGCAGCACGCCGTCCGGGGTGCGCGCCAGATCGGCCGCGTAGAGGTGCAGGAACTTCCCGCCCGGCGGCCGCAGCCCGGCGCAGGCGCGCAGCAGGTTGGGGTGCGCGAGGATCACCTCGGGGGGGATCAGCCCCTCGGCCAGCGTCTGGCGTGGCCCGTAGAGATCGACCAGCAGCCGGTCGAGCAGCGTCGCCCGCTGGGCCAGGCCGACCGCCAGGGCCGCGTACTCGGCCGCCGAGACCTGCACCGGGACGGGATCCAGCGGCCAGGGGCGCTCGAGCCCGCGCGGGTCGCCGTAGACGTTGAACGTGACGCCGTGCTGGCGGATGAGCTGGCGGGCCTGCTCCCAGCGCCGCCACATCTCGCCGGGGCCGAACGCCCGCAGCGCCTCGTCCAGAACGCGCCAGTGGGGGCGGACGTGGCCGTCCGGCCCGCGCATCTCATCCCATGGCCCTGGTGCGCCGTCGGGCGCACCAGGCGCAGCGGCGGCGGCCCCCGCGCCGCCCGTGTCGTCCGGCGGCGCGCTGGCCCCCTCCTGCGTGGTCCCGTGAATGGCGGTCACGATAGGTTCTGCGCAGTTAACGTCACGTTTCGAAACGGATCAAATCGCGTTAACGCGCCCGCACATCTGGACTGGTGTGGGTCCGTCTCGACTAGGATTGGCCGTGGTGCTGATCGACTCGACGCAAACGGCGCGCGTGCCGCCTCCGGCGGTGCTGGATGGGTACGCCCCAATTCCCGGAACGTATGACGAGCTCGTCGAGGCGGGCGGGGCCACGCGGCCTCACGCGCACATGGTGGCGGCTCTGCTGGCCAACATGAGCCCCGACACGTTCGCCCGCTGCCAGGCCCTGGCCGAGCTCTCGCTCGCACAGCGCGGGGTGACGTTCTCGGTGTACTCCGACTCGCGCGGCACCGAGAAGGTGATGCCCGTCTGCCTGGTCCCGCGGGTGATCGCCGCCGGCGAGTGGGCGCAGATGGAGAAGGGGCTCCACCAGCGTCTCGCGGCGCTGCAGCTGTTCCTCGACGACCTCTACGGCGAGCAGAAGGTGCTCGCCGACCGGGTGATCCCGACCGAGCTGCTGCTGGGCTCCAAGCACTACCTGCCGCAGCTGCGCGGGATGAAGCCACCGGGCGGGGTGCGCATCCACATCGCCGGCATCGACCTCATTCGCAGCCCCGACGGCGTGCTGCGCGTACTGGAAGACAACCTGCGCACGCCGTCCGGCGTGTCGTACGTGATCGAGAACCGCCTGATCACGAAGCGCGTCTTTCCGACGGCGATGGACCGCATCGGCGTCCGCCGCGTCGACGATTACCCGATCCAGCTGGTCGAGACGCTGCGCTCGGTGTCGCCCGAGGACCCCGACGACTCGACCATCGTCGTGCTGACGCCCGGGCCTTTCAACTCGGCCTACTTCGAGCACAGCTTCCTGGCCCGCTCGATGGGGATCGAGCTGGTCGAGGCCTCCGACCTGTTCGTGCACGGCGACGAGGTGTTCGTGCGGACCACGCAAGGGCCGCGGCGGGTGCACGTGATTTACCGCCGCACCGACGACGCGTACATCGACCCCGAGTTCTTCCGCCCCGACAGCATGCTGGGCGTGCCGGGGTTGATGCGGGCCTGGGCGGCCGGCAAGGTGACGCTGGCGAACGCGCCCGGCAACGGCGTGGCCGACGACAAGGCCATCTACCCGTTCGTCCCCGACCTGATTCGCTACTACCTGGGCGAGGACCCGATCCTGCAGCAGGTCCCGACGCACGTCTGCGCGCGCCGCGCGGACTGCGCCTACGTCCTCGAGCACCTGCCGGAGCTGGTGGTCAAGGCCGTCGACGAGGCGGGCGGGTACGGCATGCTGATGGGGCCGGAGGCCAGCGCCGCCGAGCTCGACATGTTCCGCGACCGCATCCGCTGCGACCCGCGCCGCTACATCGCGCAGGGGCGCGTCGAGCTGTCGACCTCGCCCACCTGGGTCGCCGATTCGCGCCGGGTCGAGCCGCGGCGCATCGACCTGCGCCCGTTCATTCTCACCGGCAAGCAGCGAAGCTGGGTGTTGCCGGGCGGCCTCACGCGCGTCGCCCTGCGGGCCGGGTCCTACGTCGTGAACTCCAGCCAGGGCGGCGGCTCGAAAGACACCTGGGTGCAGGCGGACGCCACGTGATCTCGCGCGTCGCCGACCACTGCTTCTGGCTCGGGCGCTACATCGAGCGCGCCGAGAGCACCGCGCGGCTGCTGCAGGTCACACGCACGCTGGCGTTCGACGCCGAGCTGCCGCCGATGTCGTGCTGGCGCCCGCTGGTGACGGTGTCGGGGCAGTACCCGGAGCTCGCGGCGCATCTGGGCGCGGACGCCGCCGGCAACGGCGAGGCGGTCCAGCGCTACATGACCTGGGCGCCCGACAACCCCGTGTCGATCCGCAGCTCGATCCGGGCCGCGCGCGAAGGGGCGCGGTCGATCCGCGAGGTCATCGGCCACGACATCTGGGAGGCGACCAACGACCTTTACCTCTGGTTCATGGGCGAAGGGGCCGCTGCCCAGTACCTGCAGGACCGCGACGAGGTCTACCGGCACGTGCGGCGGTCCACGCAGCTCTGCCTGGGGCTGATCCGCAGCACGATGCTGCACGACGAGCCCATGGACTACCTGTGGCTGGGCGTGATGCTCGAGCGAGTCGGCCAGACGGCGCGCACGCTGGACATGCACCACCACATCCGGACCGCCGCCGGTCCGGGCAACCAGTCGCTGCTGCAGACGGCGCTCTGGCTGTCGTTGCTGCGCGCCTGCTCGGGGTTCGAGGCCTTCATGCGCCGCCAGCACGGGCGCGTGAGCGGCGAGGCGGTCATCGCCTTTCTGCTGTTCGAGGCCCGCTTCCCGCGCTCGCTGCGCTACTGCCTGCGGTCCGCGCTGGGGCTGTTCGAACGGCTGGCGCCCGCCCGGGGCGGCGGCATCGCCACCGGCCGCGCGCGGCTGGAGAGTCTGGACGCCTGGCTGGACGGCCAGGAGAAGAGCGGCGGCATCGTCTCCGACCACGCGCTGCTCACGCGCGTCGTCGACGACACCGCCGCCGCCTGCGCGGCCATCCAGCAGCGGCTGGCGGGCAAAGACGAGCTGGCGCTGGAGAACCAGCCCGGCCAGGCCCAGGCGCAGTGACGACTCAGTTCCGCAGGTAGTGGCAGGTGTACCCGCCGGGGTTCTTCTCCAGATACTTCTGGTGATAGTCCTCGGCGGGCGTGAAGGCGCCGGCCTCGACGATCTCGGTCACGATCGGCGACTTCCACCGCCCCGACGCCTGCGCGCGCGCCTTGGCCTGCTCCGCCACCTTCCGCTGCTCGGGCGACGTGACGAAGATGGCGGACCGGTACTGCGACCCGCGGTCGTTGCCCTGGCGATTCGGCGTCGTGGGGTCGTGCATCCGGAAGAACCACTTCTCCAGCAGGTCGTCGTACGACAGCTTGGCGGGATCGAACACCACCCGGATCGCCTCGGCGTGCCCGGTCGCGCCCGTGTGCACGTCCTCGTACGTCGGGTGCGCGGTCTTGCCGCCCGTGTAGCCGACCTGCGTCTCGATGACGCCGGGGACTTGCCGGATGATCTCCTCCATTCCCCAGAAGCAGCCACCGGCCAGGATGGCCGTCTCCAGCGTCGGCGTGCAGCCGGGCTTACCGCCGGCGACCGGGCGCGTGCAGCTGTTCGGCTCGGGCGCGGCGCTGGGGGTCGCCGAGGCGTGCGCGGCCTTGCCGAACAGCGGCAAGTATGCGCCGTAACCCTCGGCCTCCAGCTTGTCGACGGGGATGAAGCGCAGCGACGCCGAGTTGATGCAGTAGCGCAGCCCCGTCGGCGCCGGGCCGTCGTCGAAGACGTGGCCCAGGTGCGAGGCGCCCGCGACCGACCGCACCTCGGTGCGGATCATGCCGTGGGTGCGGTCGTCCTCCTCGACGACGCGACCCTTCTCGACTGGCCGGGTGAAGCTGGGCCAGCCGGTGCCGGAGTCGAACTTGTCCGTCGAGCTGAACAGCGGCTCGCCCGTGACGACGTCGACGTAGAGCCCGGCCTGGTGGTTGTCCCAGAACGCGTTGTCGAACGGCGGCTCTGTCGCGGCGTTCTGCGTGACCTGGAACTGCACGCCCGTGAGCGACTTGCGCAGCTGCTCGACCGGGGGCTTGGTGTACTTCTTGGTGGACATGACGCGGCCTCCTGTGGGGTCGCCATTGATGCGCGTCCCGGAACGTCCCCAGGCCATTCCGACCAGCGTGAGCACGGCCAGGCCGGCGACGGCAACCGTGGCGGGCTGGAAGAACCTCGGCTTCAGCTCCGGGTGGGGCGACTTCATGGCGACCTCCTACCGAAGTGTACGATCTCGGCGGCGGCCGGTTACGGTCTGACCTCTTCTTCGCCCGCGGCGGCCAGCGCCTGGGCCAGCAGCGGCGCCGCCCCCCACTCGAACGGGTCGGGCAGCGGCGCGTCGCCGTTCAGCTGGTAGGCCCCGCCGTAGATGTCGAACCGGCAGACCTGAACCGGGACCACCAGGCGCGCGTTCGGCGGCCCGGGCAGCAGGATGCGCGCCGCCAGCAGCGCCGCCGTGACCAGCTGCGAGCAGAACAGGCGCCGGTAGCTGGGGTCCAGCCCGAACACCTCGTCCCAGAGCCGCTCGCCGAGGTGCGTCCACCAGTTGGCGACGCGGGCGACCGGGAACTGCCGGCCGAGGTGCTCCATCAGCAGGTGGAAGAGCGGGTTCTCGAGGTCGTAGAGCCCGGCCGCCGCCACGCCCGCGTAGTTGTACTTGTTGGCGGCGTTCTGCGCGTAATACGCGGCCAGCGCGGCCGGCAGCAGCGACGCGCGCGGCGCGTCGGCCAGCGGCAGGTAAAAGCAGGTGTGGTCGACCCGATAGCTGGCCAGCGCGTCCTCGAGCGGCGTGACCGTCACGCCGAGGCCGGTCGCCTCCAGCAGGGAGAGGCTCGCCGCGCTCGCGGGCGGCGGGCCCTCGGGCTGGATCAGGATCCCCACGTGCGAGATCTTCGAAAGCGTCGCCTTCTGGATGAAGCGGTCGACGGGTGACGTACCGCTGAACGCCAGGACGTCGCCCGGCGCGGGTGGCCTCCCGCAGCGCCCGGCGAGGAAGTCGTCGATGGAGCCCCCCGCAGCGGTCAGGTCCATGGGGCCGCAGCTTACCGCGGTGGTGGACGGGTGGCGGCAATTTGCGCTACACAGAGCGGGGGCCGCCGGCACGCACGATGGATCTGGGCGCAGTCGCGTTTCGCGGGACGACGCGGTTCCGTTTGGTGCGCTTCCTCGGGCGCGGCGGCATGGGCGTCGTCTACGA
>CAZPUH010000560.1:0-1548 GCA_964589215.1 uncultured Myxococcales bacterium
GAGGCGCCGCGCAGGCAAGAAATTGTACGTGGCGATCGATCTTCCATATCCTCGGCGGGCTCAGGCTATGCGAGTCCGCCCAGGCAATCCACTCCTCGCGCTGCGGCGCGCCTTGCTCCCGCTGGTGGCAGCCGCCGCGCTCAGCTGGCCGGCCGGCGCGCGCGCCGAAGAGAACCTTCTGCACGGCCCGCACCCGTTCCTGCGCGACAACCAGCTCTCGCTGCACGTGCTCATCGGGCAAGGCCTCGGCGACACGCTGAGCGGCGCCAAGCTGGGGCTCGACTACGGCTACAAGGCGACCGACAGCGTCGTCGCGCCGGTCTGGCTGAATCTACAGCTCAACTTCGAGCACTCCGGCTGCAGCCCGAGCGCCAGCAACGGCGTCTGCGGCACGGACAGCGGCGACCTCGTCGAGACGCTCGCCGGCGCCCGCTGGACCTTCGCCACCCCCATCCCGCTGGTCCCCTTCATCGAGAGCGCGGTCGGCGTGCTGTTCGCGTTCCCGAACGGCGCCTCGAACGCGCCGGGGGTCGCCGCGCGGTTCGTGGGCGGCGCCAACTACTTCTTCTTCGACTGGCTGGGGCTGGGCGCGCAGGTCGGGTTCTCGCTGGGCCGCATCGACTACACCGCCCGCTTCACGGGCAGCCACAACTATGCCGTCCTCGACTTCGGCGGCGGCGTCGAATTCCAATTCTAGGGAAACAGCGGTGCGGTCCGCGCGAACGCCGGCCGACGATCCGACCCGCTGGCTGCGCCGGGCCTGCGCTTCCGCTCCTCATTTACGACAAGTAAACTCCGGTGCGGTTCTCGGCCCGGCTTCGCCCGCGGGCCGGCTCGTCGGCCGCTGTACGATTGATCCAACCGGATTGGTTGGTGCCCGTCAGGGCGTCGTCAGGCGTTCGATGTCGGGGACGGTTTTGGGGGTGGAGGCGGTGAGGTTGTCGTGGCCGGTTTCGGTGACGAGGATGTCGTCTTCGATGCGGACGCCCAGGCCGCGGTATTCGGGCGGGGCCGCGGCGCCGTCGCCGACGTACAGCCCGGGCTCGATGGTCAGGACCATGCCGGGCACCAGCGGGCGCGCCGCGCCGTTCTCCGAATAGAAGCCGACGTCGTGCACGTCCAGCCCCAGCCAGTGGCTGGTCCGGTGCATGTAGTAGGGCTTGAAGGCGCCGTCCGCGACCAGCTGGGCCGGGTCGCCCGACAGGATTCCGAGCGCGACCAGGTGCCCCGTCAGCCGCGCCACCACCGCCTCGTGGATCTGGTCCAGGGTCGCGCCCGGCTTCACCATCTCGATGGCCGCCTGCTGGGTGTCCAGCACCGCCTCGTAGAACCGGCGCTGCGGGTCCGTGAAGCGCGCGCCCACCGGGAACGTGCGCGTCACGTCCGCCGTGTAGCCGTCGACCTCGCAGCCGGCGTCGATCAGCAGCAGCTCGCCGCCGGCCAGCGGCGAGGCGTTCTCGACGTAGTGCAGGATCGTGGCGTTCGCGCCCGCGCCTACGATCGTGCCGTAGACCGGGCCCGTGCCGCCCCGCCGCCGGAAGGTGTAGT
>CAZPUH010000561.1:0-4063 GCA_964589215.1 uncultured Myxococcales bacterium
CCTCGGCGTAGCGGGTGAGGGCCTTTTCCGTCGCGGCGGATTTCAGGGACGCTGTCATTGACCGTATCCCTCGGAGCGACTAAGGTCACCGCCGCCGATGGGTCGAGAAGAGCATATAGAATTTCAGGGGCGCGTCATCGAGGTGCTGCCTGCTGGAAATTTTCGCATCGAGCTCGAGAACGGCCATCAGGTGTTGGCGCACCTCGGAGGTAAATTGCGCAAGCACCGCATCCGCGTCGTTCTGGGCGACAAGGTCACCGTCGCATTGACGCCGTACGATCCCACCCGCGGGATCGTCGTCTACCGCGGCTGACGCCGCGCCGAGCGCATTCACGAACGTGAGTCGTTCGCGGATGCCCGACCGGATGGCGCTCGACCGGGCGCGGGCGCTGCTGTTCGACGTCGTGGGGCGGGACCCGGACGGGCCGCTCGCGCGCGGCCTGGATCGTTTCGGTTCGTGGCGCAGCCTTGCCGCCGTGGTCGGGACGGACTGGCTCCCCATCGGCGGGCGGGTGCCGGCGTCGGCGATGCGGGTCGCCCGGCGGAACCTGCGCTTTCTCGGCAGCCCCGCGGCCGAGATCGACGCCGTGGTGGTCGGTGAGGCGGTCCAGGTCCAGGGGACCGTGGCGGCGTTGCCCGGCGACCCGGGCGGGCTTCTCTGGCGGGCCGCGGTGGTCGACGACGCCGACGGCCCCTGGCTGTCCGACGAGGGGCGCGACTTCTTGCTGGGAGGTCCGCGCGCGTCGCTGCTGGTGCTGGCCGAGGGAGGTCGGCTGCTGAACGCCGAGCGCCTACACGCGGGCGACGAGGTGGCGGTGTTCGGAATCGCGGACGAGGCGCCCGACGCGGCCGCGCTTTCCGGGTCGCTGCGGGGCGGCTCGGTGCGGGCGTTGCGCTCCGGGCCGACGCGCCCGTTGCTCGTGAGCGTGATCCGGCGCTACGATTAGATATCGAACTGCCGCGTCGACTCGCTGAGGGGAGCCAGGCTTCCTCGGCTCTGCCGGCGCGATCAAGGCGAAAATGGCCCCCAAGATCGAACTGGCTCAGGTGGATGTGGCGCCGCCACCGGCGCTGAAGCCACCGGTCGACCCTGGGTCGCTGGCCCACCGCGACCTGCAGGGCGGCGAGTTCTGGCGGGCCATCCCGGCCTACGCCGAGATCTCCGAGGCCGAGTTCCTGGACCACAGGTGGCAGGCCAAGCATTCGGTCACCAACGTCCCGAAGCTGCTGGCGGCGGTGTCCGGGCTGGTCTCGGACGAGTTCATCGCGGACGCGCAGCGCGGGTTCGAGCGCGCGCCGATGTCGATGCGGGTCTCGCCGTACCTGCTGTCGCTGATCGACTGGAGCAACCCGTACGACGACCCGCTGCGGACGCAGTTCGTGCCGCTGGGGTCGCGGCTTCTGCCGGACCATCCGCGCCTGGACCTGGATTCGCTGCACGAGCGGGCGGACATGCCGGTGCCCGGGCTGACCCACCGCTACGTCGACAAGGCGCTGTTCCTGGCGCTGGACACGTGCCCCGTGTACTGCCGCTTCTGCACGCGCAGCTACGCGGTGGGCATCGACACCGAAGAGGTCTCGAAGTTCCAGCTGCGCGTCAACGCCGAGCGGTGGGAGAAGGCGTTCGCGTACATTCGGTCGCGACCCGAGCTGGAAGACATCGTCATCTCGGGCGGCGACGCCTACCAGCTGCGCCCCGAGCAGATCACCCACATCGGCGAGTCGCTGCTGGCGATCGACCACGTGCGCCGGATGCGCTACGCGACCAAGGGGCCGGCGGTGATGCCGCAGAAGCTCCTGACGGACGACGCGTGGCTGGACGCGCTGACGGGAATCGTCGAGAAGGGGCGCCGCCTGCACAAGGAGGTGGTGCTGCACACGCACTTCAACCACCCGCGCGAGATCACCCAGATCACGCAGCGGGCGCTGGACCGCGTCTGCGAGCGGGGCATCACGGTGCGCAACCAGACGGTGCTGCAGCGCCGCGTGAACGACGACCCGGCCACGATGATGCTGCTGGTCCGCCGGCTGGGGTACGTGAACGTGCACCCGTACTACATCTACATGCACGACCTCGTGAAGGGGGTCGAGGACCTGCGCACGACGCTGGACACGGGCCTGCGCATCGAAAAGGCCATCCGTGGCGGCACGGCCGGGTTCAACACGCCGTCCGTCGTCGTCGACGCGCCGGGCGGCGGCGGCAAGCGCGACGCGCACTCGTACGAGCACTACGACCGCACGACCGGCGTCTCGGTGTTCACGGCGCCGGCCGTTCACCCGGGCGAGCTCTACTACTACGTCGACCCCATCGACCTGCTGCCGCCCGAGGGGCAGGCCCGCTGGGCCGACCCCGCCGAGCACGCCAAGATCATCGCCGAGGCCCGCGACGCCGCCCTCGGCGCCCCCAGGCGCGGGCCGTGAGCTGCACGAACTGCAAGGGGAAGGGGGGCTGTGACGCGCGCAAGCACGACATGTTCGCGGCGGTCGACGCCGCCTTGGCGCGCCTCTACCCGACGCGCCGCTGGGACGAACGGGACGAGGCGGCCGCCTTCGACGGGGGCGTGCCGCCGGCCGAAGGGCACGTGCTGGCCGCGCTGGCGTCGGCGCGCCTGAACGCCGCCGCCGTGCACCGCCCGGGCGGCCCCGCCGAGACCTGCGACTACGTCTACGTGCTCTGCGTCGGTCGGACGCCCTCGCTGGCGGAGCTGCGCGAGGAGGCGGTCACGCCGGCGGGCCTGGCGGCACTGCGCGCGGCGCTGGCGGACGGACCGCTGACCGACGTGTACTTGCGGGTCGCGCTGTCGACGGTGGCGGGCTTCGCCGCCGTTCAGGAGGTCACGCTCACGGCGCGCCTGGACGGGGACGACGTGCTGCTGACGGAGTCGCCGCGCGCCGGCGTGTTCGCGCCGTCGCTGCTGCCGCGCATGCAACGGCTGGTCGCCGTCCTGGCCGAGCGGGGCATCCGCCACCTGGACTTCGGCGAGATCGCCGAGCCGCCGGCCGGCTTCGACCCGGGCACGTACGCCGACGACTACGGCGGCGCGCCGTCGATCGCCAACTACTTCTTCTACCCGCAGCCCGCCGCGGCCGTCACGACGACCACGCTCACTTGAGCTTCGCGGCCAGGTCGTTGGCGAACCCGGTCGCGATGGCCTTGGCCCGGCGCTCCTCGGGCGGGTCGTAGCGGTCGCCGGGCGCGGCGGCCACCTGGTCCAGCAGCGGCCGCGCCTCGGTCAGGCGGCCGGCGTCCAGGTAGACGCCCGCTAGGTAGGCGCGGGCCCGCAGGGCGTTCGGGTTGATGGTGAGGGCGCGCCGCAGGTGCTCCTCGGCAGCCTTCCGATCGCGCTTGGGCCAGGGGAGCTTCTCGAAGAACCGCCCCCAGGCCGTCTCGACGCCCCCCCACTCGTACCCGTCGTTCAGCGCGGTGGCGTGGCCCAGCCGATCGCGGAACTTCCCCTCCAGCCCCTGCGAGAGGGCCCGGACCACGCCCAGGCCCAGGGCGTAGTTTCCCATGCAGACGGCCGCCCAGTAGTAGCCGGCCACGTCGTTCGGGTTGGCGGCGATGGCCCGCTCGGCCAGGTCCCAGCCGGTCTTGCCCAGCCGCGAACGCTGGTCGTGCGGCAGGCCCGGGTCGTCGCTGGCCCAGAAATAGACCCGGGCGGCCCGCCACAGGGCGGCGGAGTCGCCGGGCGCCCGGGCGACGGCGGCGTCCGCCAGCCGCTGCTCCTCGGCGAAGGCGGCGTGGTCGTCGCGGTGGCGTTGCAGGTCGTCGATGCGTGCCAGCACGGCTGGCAGGGGCGAGGATGCCGACACGTTCGTCGGCGCGGGGGCCCCTCCGCCGCCGACGCCGGCGTCGACGAGAAGTGAGACCCCGACAAGCACGGATAGGAGGTTCACGGCCGGAGTATATAGGTTATGCTCGCGCCGACCCCGAGGAGGAGACCGTGGCCGATCAAGTGAAACAAGGTGAGCTCCGCGCTGAGCTGAAGCTGAACGACAAGACCATCGAGCTCCCCGTGGTCGTGGGCACCGAGGACGAGCGCGGGCTCGACATCGGGAAGCT
>CAZPUH010000562.1:0-5450 GCA_964589215.1 uncultured Myxococcales bacterium
TCCCGCCGGCAACGGCCGCCCCGCCGGCTCCCGCGCCGCCCCCGGCCCCCGTCGCTCATCGCTTCCGTCGCATCGACGTCCACACGCACATCTCGCCCGACGGCGTGGCCCGCGCGGTGCGGTTGATGGACGAGTGGGGCATCGACGGGATGGTGAACCTGTCCGGCATGCACCCGGGACCGCCTCAGCACATCCTCGAGCAGCAGCTGGCGGCCGCGGCCGAGACCCACGGCCGCATCGCCGTGTTCACGACGCCCGACTTCCGGCTGGTGGTGCGCCGCCCCGACTACGGCGCGGCGATGGCCGAGCAGCTCAGCGAGGCGCGCCGGCTGGGCGCCATCGGCCTCAAGATCACCAAGGGGCTGGGCCTCGGTTACCGCGCGCACGACGGCGTCCACCTGCTGGCTGTCGACGACCACGGGCTGGACCCGCTCTTCGAGCGGGCCGGCGCGCTGGGCATGCCGGTCGCGATTCACTGCGGCGACCCCAAGGCCTTCTGGAAACCGGCGACCCCCGACAACGAGCGATGGGACGAGCTGCAGGCCCACCCGGAGTGGTCGTTCGCCGGCGCCGGCGTGCCGTCGTGGCAAGAGCTATACGACGCGTTCGAGCGGCTGGTCGCGCGCCACCCGAAGACCACGTTCATCGGCGTCCACTTCGGCAACGATCCCGAAGATCCCGACAACGTGGCGCGCATGCTGGACCGCCACCACAACCTGGTGATCGACACCGCCGCGCGCGTGCCCGAGATTGGCCGCCACCCTCAGGACAGGATGCGGCGCTTTTACGCGAAGTATCAGGACCGCTTGCTCTTCGGGACCGACACGGGCATCGGCGCCGACCAGGAAGACATGATGTACGGATCGAACGGCGCCACGCCCCCGACCCGCGCGGACGAGGTGCGCTTCTTCACCCAGACCTGGCGTTACTTCGAGACGCCCGAACGCCAGCTCGAGAGCCCGACCCCCATCCAGGGGCGCTGGACGATCGACGGCGTCGGCTTGCCCGCGGATGTGCTGCGCAAGATCTACTTCGACAACGCCGCCCGCGTCCTGCGCTGGCAGCCCCACCCGCCGTAGCGGCGCGCGTCGACGGCGGCGCGCCTCGCCTCCGCCCTTGACTGAGAGCCGACGCTCAACATAATGGGCCGTCCCATTCCGGAGTAGCTCAGTGGCAGAGCAGGCGGCTGTTAACCGCCGGGTCGGGGGTTCGAAACCCTCCTCCGGAGCAAGTATCGACGTGGTGTGACCGGGGCTGGCAGATCCCCGGACTGCGTGGGGGGCGCGCCGCGCGAATCGGCCCCGGGCCGACGAGACATCGCCGTTCGGCGCCCCAACACTACTCCTGCGATGGAGACACCGAAGACGATGTCGCTCGCGCGCCGGGCGATCGCCGAGATGATCGGGACATTCTGGCTCGTGCTGGGTGGTTGCGGCGCCGCCGTCCTGGACGCCGCCTTCCCCAAGCTGGGCATCGGCTTCGCCGGCGTGGCGCTGGCCTTCGGGCTCAGCGTTCTGTCGATGGCGTACGCGCTGGGCCCGATCTCGGGCGCGCACTTCAACCCGGCCGTCTCGCTGGGGCTCTACTTCGGAAACCGCATGCCGGGGCGCGAGCTGCCGGCCTACGTCGCGGCCCAGGTGGCGGGTGCCGTTGCTGCGGGCGCCGTCCTTTACGTGATCGCCAGCGGCACGGCCGGCTTCGACACCGCCGGCGGCTTCGCGTCGAACGGCTACGGCGCGCACTCGCCGGGCCACTACAACCTGCTCTCCGCGGCCGTGTGCGAGGTGGTGCTCACGTGCGGGTTCGTGCTGGTCGTGATGGGCGCGACCGACGCGACCCGGGTGCCCGCCGGGTTCGCCCCCCTCGCGATCGGGCTGGCGCTGACGCTCATTCACCTCGTCAGCATCCCGGTGACCAACACCTCGGTGAACCCCGCCCGCAGCACGGGCGTGGCTGTCTTCGCGCCGCGCTGGGCGCTGCAGCAGCTCTGGCTCTTCTGGCTGGCGCCGCTCCTGGGAGGAGCGCTGGGCGGGGTGCTTTACCAGACGCTCACCTCCGAGCGCCGGGAGATCGCCGGCGTGCCGGGACGGCTCCCCAAGGCCGGCGCCCTCGGCCCCCGCGCCTGACGGGTCCGCCGCCCGCCGGGCTGATGCCCGTCGGTGAACCGGTGTAAAATTCGTCGCCATGGCCCCCCGGGTAGGCGCTTGAGCCAGACCGCTTCCGGCAAACCCGCGCGTCCGTTCGTGGGGTTGGCCCTGCTGAAGGCGATGCGCCCGAAGCAGTGGATCAAGAACCTGCTGGTCTTCGCCGGGTTCGTGTTCACGCTCAACGAGCGGTGGCACCCGTTCTCGCCCACGATGTGGGAGTTCCTGCGCCGCTCCGCCGCGGCCTTCGTCCTGTTCTCGGCTGTCTCGAGCTCGATCTACCTGCTCAACGACGTCATCGACGTCGAGCGCGACCGCCAGCACCCGACCAAGCGCAACCGCCCGATCGCCTCGGGGGCCCTGTCGCCCTCGGTCGCCCTGGTCGCGGCGTTCGTTCTGATGATCGGCGGGCTGGTGGCGGCCGCCTTCCTGAGCAAGGCGTTCGCCGCCGTGCTGGGCGGGTACGTCGTCATGCAGCTGGGCTACGTGTTCGTGTTCAAGAACGTCCCCCTGCTGGACGTGTTCATCCTGGCGCTCGGCTTCGTGCTGCGCGCCTTCGCCGGCACGGCGGTTTTGGGCGTGGCCATCTCACCGTGGCTCTACACGGTGACGCTGCTGGGCTCCCTGTTTCTCGCGCTCTGCAAGCGGCGCAACGAGCTGATGCTGCTGGAGTCGGGCGCCGCGCACCATCGCAAGATCCTGAAGGAGTACACGACGTCGCTGCTCGACAGCCTCATCAGCATCGTCGCCTCGTCGACGATCATGGCGTACTCGCTGTACACGTTCACGTCGCCCACGCTGCCGGCCGATCACCTGATGATGGCCACCGTCCCCTTGGTCATCTTCGGGCTCTTCCGCTACCTGTTCCTGGCCCACTCGAAGAACTCCGGCGGCAGCCCGGAGGAGGTCTTTCTCACGGACCGGCCGCTCATCGTGACCGTCTTTCTCTGGATCGCGATCACCGGCATCATCCTCACGCGCCGTTAGTGGGCGTCGGGTCGGGACGCGTCGGTCGCGGCGTCGCGGTTGGCGGCTCCGCCCCAGCCAATCAGGGCGCCTTGCTTGAGCCGGACGATCTCTCCGGGGCTGAGCGCGCGGTGGTACAGCATGACGTCGTCCAACCGCCCGGGGATCCGCTCGGTGTAGTCCGGGCCCGCGGCGTTGCCGTTTCCCGAGAGGATGACCGGGTTCGTCTCGACGGCAAAGGGGCCGGCGACCGGGCTGCTCGCGACCTGCACACCGTTGACGAACAGCCGCCCGGTGATGCCGTCGTAAGTGCCGGCGATGTGAACCCAGGTCTTTGGGGCCACGGTGACCGCGCCGTTCGAGATGTACACCTGTCCGCTGGTGGGCGTCGTGAGGAACAGGGTCGGCGCCATCGAGGAGTTGATCGACAGGTGGTAGTGCTGCCCGTACGAGGTGCCGATCTGGCGTGAGATCGCGGTCGCGTACTCGGTGATCGACCCGTCGATGTAGATCCAGGCCGCCACCGTGACGGCCATCGTGACCATGTTGATCGAGTTCGACTGGGGCACCAGCACGTAGGCCTTGCCTTGCGGGGCCAGGGCGCGCCCCTCCGGACCGTCGGCGACCCAGGCCGCGTCCGGGTCGAGCCCGATCAGCTTGCCGTCGTTGGCCTGCCCCGAAAAGTCGCGCACCACGGCCGCGCCCGCCGGGTCGTCCAGGCGCCAGAACCCGACCAGCGCGTCCAGCAGGCCGACGCAGCCCGAGACGCCGCCGTCGCCGCAGGGGAATGGATCGACGGCCACGATGTGGCGGGCGTCGCACGCCGCGAGCAGAAGCGCGCAGGCGGCCAGAGCCAGGCGCGCCGACCTGTCTGAGCGTCTCGAAGCGCTAGAACCGCGCAAGAATCCCCCCGTGAGCCAGCAACCCTTGGCCCCCGAATCGCGCGGCGGACGTCGCCTGCCCGATCTGGACCATCAACTCGGGCCAGTATAGCGTCGCCTGCGCTTCCAGCACGACGAACAGACCGGTGGCGAAGGACACCGCCACGCCGCCGCCGCCGGCGATCAGGCCGGAAAAAGCATGACCGTCGTGCGCCGCCCCCAGCATGGGCATGACGCTGGTCCCGTGGACGCGAATCTCCTGCCAGCCGCCGCCGAGCGTCAGGAACGGCTGAACGCGCCGGCGCGAGCGGAAGTAGTGGCCCACCTCCAGCGTCATCCGGATGCGATCGACCTGGGCGTTGCCTTCGATCCTGCTGACGTCGGCGGGGGGCCCGAAGCCGCTGGCCGTCAACCGCAGGACCAGCTTCGACGGGTGGCCGAACGAAACCGCGATCCGCGGCGCCATCAGCGCGGGGGCGTCGCCTCGGTCGTCGCTCACGGAGAAGCCGACCTCGACGCCGACCCAGTTCTCGGGCGGCGGGGGCGGCGTGACGATCACGACCGGCGGCGGCGGGGGCGGTGGCGGAGGCGGCGGCGGGAGCGGCTCGGCCGGAAGCGCGTCGACCACGGGCGGCTCGGCCGTCCCCGACTTGGCCAGCCCGAGCAGCTGGATCTGGATGGCCGTCGCCAGCGCCATCGCGCGGACCATCTGGTCGCAGCTGTCGTTTCGGGAAAGAAAGGCCCGCTCCCCTTCCCACTGGTCGTTGGCGTCGCGCCACTCGACCTGCCCCTGCAGGCGGCCGGCGGCCAGACCGACACGGGCGATCAAGCGGTGGGGCGCCTGCTCCCGGAAGGGGTCGTGACCCAGGTGACGCACGATCTGGGCCCGGAACTGCGACGCGTCCGGGCAATCGGGCACGGCGGCGTCCGCCCGGTAGTCCAGCGAGATGAGCACGTCGGCGGCGCGTGCCGGCGCGGAGACCACGGCGGCCACGACCGCCAGAGCTGCCGAGAAAGCGCGTCGTCCAGGCACCGGTCCATCGAGAATACGCCGACCCGAGCCCGCCGCGCGATCACCGGCCTCGCCCCCCGACCGTCCCCGCCGTTTCTCGTTTGTGGCGAGCACGGAAGGTCCGCCCCCGCCCGCGCCGTTGAATCCAGATACATTGCGCGCCCGCACGCCGCGCGCGCGGAGATTTCATGACGCGATTACCGACCGCTCTCTTCTGCTTGTCGATGGCGACTGCCCTGGGGGCGGGCTGCTCCTCGTCTGGTGACGGCGGCTCCGGCAGTCCGGCCACGGGAGGCAGCCCGGCGACCGGCGGCAGCAGCAGCACCGGCGGACAGCCCGGCACCGGCGGACAGCCCGGCACCGGCGGACAGGGTGCAACGGGCGGGGCGGGCGCTGGCGGCGGCGCGGGCACCCCGGGTGGCGGCGGCGCTGCTGCCGGCGGCAGCG
>CAZPUH010000563.1:0-19907 GCA_964589215.1 uncultured Myxococcales bacterium
CGGCGGCGGCGGAGCGGGCTGCGCCGTTGGCGGCATGCCTGGCCAAGCGGGGACGACCCGGGCGGGGGCGGTCCTGCTGCTCGTCTTGCGCGCGTTCCGCCGTCGCTTCCCCCGCCGGTGAAGCAGTCGCCGGCTCATTGCAGCGTGAATGACTCATCGGTCCCCGGGAGAATCGCGCGCACGCCGGCCGTTCGCGGGCGCGCGATCGTCCTCGGGCGATGAGCGCGAGCCGGCCCAGATCTGGGCTCGGTCGCCGTCGATGTTTTGGCGCGGGGCGCTGCTCAGTCGGTCAGCCGCGAGACTTCGTCGCGCCGGAAGCCCGACGGGAATCGTTGCAGGTAGGCTCGGGCCGCGCGGCGCAGGTCCGCGCCGGCGCCCATGCGCTGGAACGCGATCACGCGCAGGTACGCCGCGTCCTCGGCCATGGGATCGGTCGGGTGATCGTCGAGGAAGCGGGTGAAGGCCACGGCCGCCCCCGCGTTGTCTCCGGCGCGCAACGCAGCGGCGGCGGCGCGGAACGCGACCAGTGGATCGCCGGTCACCGCGGCATCCGCGTCCGCGGGCGGGCGTGGCGGCCGCGTCACGCGCGCGGGAGCCGGCCGAAGCTCGTCGTGGCGCGGCGGCGCGACGGGCGGCGCGGCAGACGCCACCGGTCTCACGTCCGGCGCGCTGGCTGGCCATCGCTCGCCGGCCCCCAGCTCCACCGGCGCCCGGCCGCGCAGGCGGAGGACGATCCGCCCCTCTTGCACGATCACGCGCGTGGTCGCCGCGGCGTCCGCGCTGACGGTGAAGGTGGTCCCCACGTCCTCCAGCTCGCCGTCCAGCAGCAGCACCCGCACCGGCCGCTCTCCGCGCGCGCGGTCGACGTGAATCCAGAGCGTGCCGTGCCGCAGCGCGATCTCCTCGCGGCCGTCCGGGCCTGGGCGCCGGACCCAGGCTGCGCCGTCGTCCGCCTGGATCGCCGCCGCCTCCCGCCGCGACTCTCCGGACCCGCCCCGTCCGCGGACGGCGAGCACCGCCACGACGAGCGCCGCCGCGGCCAGCGGCCACAGCAACCATCGCGCCGGCCGCTTCGACGACACCAGCGCGCCGTCGAACGCCGCCAGCAGCCGCGTCCGCTCGCGCCAGACGCGCAGCTCGTCGTCGCCGTGCGTGTCGTCCAGCTCCGCTCGCGCCTGGCGCGCCAGGCGGTCGAGGGCTGCCACCTCGGCCGCGCAGACGGCGCACCCCTCGACGTGGCGCTGGAGGTTCTTGCGCGCGGCGCCCGCCAGCCGCCCGTCGCGTGCGGCCTCCACCTCGAACGTGCGCGGGCATGACCCGGTCATCAGGCGCCGTCCCCTTCCAGAGCGCGGCGCAGCTCTTGCCGGGCCGCGTGCAGCCGGGTCCAGACCGTGCCCACCGGGATCCCCAGCGCCTCCGCGATCTCCGGGCAGGTGAGGCCTTCCACCTCCGCCATCAGGAAGGTGATCCGTTTGGCCTCGCTGATGGCGCGCAGGGCGCGGCCGAGGTCGGTGCGCGCCTGCAGCACGGGCCGCGGATCGGCGGCCGCCGGCTGATGGCCGCCCAGCGACGACACGAAAGCCACGACGCGCGCGAAGGTGCGCCGCCGCCGCCGCAGGAGCCGCGCCGCGATCCCCATCAGCCACGGCCGGCAAGAGAGGCGGCCGTCGTAGCGGCTGGCCGCCTTCGCCGCGGCGAGGAACGTCGCGTGCACCAGGTCGTCGACGTCCTCGGCATCCGCCGTCGCGCGCATCAGAAACCGGCGCAGACAGCGGCAGTGAAGATCGTAGAGCTCGCCCAGCGCGCCCGTGTCGCCGCCCGCGAGCCGCCGCAGGATGTCGGCGTCCACCCCCGCGGCGTCCGCCGGCAACCCCGGCTTCGGCGCGCGCCCGGTCATCGCGTCCCCACGGCGGCGCCCAGCGCCAGCCCCAGCGTCCAGGTCGGCAGCCCCGACTGGCCGACGTCGGCGTCCAGCTGAACGAACGTGCGGAGCACGGACTGCGCCCGAAACGTCAACCGACACCCGAGGATCAACCGGGCCAGACTCCCGCCGTCGCCGGCCGGCGAGACGACGAACCGCGTGGTGCCCGTCTGAGCGACGTTCTCGGTCGTCATGGCGCTTCTCCCGTGTAGCGCCACCGCCGGTCCCACCGTCAGGTCCAGCGTGCGGGTAGAACCCCAGTCGAAGCGGCGCCCGGCCAGCGCGATCAGCTCCAGCCCCACGGCCTCCGCGTCCGCCGTCGCCCCGCGGTAGCTGTCGAGGCGCCCTTCGAACCCGAGCAGCCAGTGCGCGAGGTCGGCCAGCGCGGCGACGCCGCCCCCGGCGCCGTACCAGCCGTCGCCCGCGCGCGCGTCAGCCGCCACGGCGATCTCCAGCCGAAACGCCGTCGCGCTCTCGACGGGCGCCGCCGGCGTCGCCGCGCGCGCGACGGCCGGTGCGGAATCCGGCCGCCGCGCCGGCGGGGCGGTGGTCCCGTCGGTGGCCGCGTCCGTGCCGGGCGCGTCGGGCAGCAGAAGCAACGCCTCCAGCGCGGGCAGGACGTCGCCGAGACGCGACACCGACCGGCTGGCCGTGCGTCCGTCGGCCAGGGTGACGGTCAGCTGGATGCTCGCGCCGGCGGCGGCGAGCGCGATCCGGGCGCAGGCGTCCACGTCGGCGCGCTCCGCGAAAGTGCCCTGGATGGTCGCCGGTAGATCCGGCCAGCGCTCGCGAACGGTCGCGTCCGCCGCGACGGGCAGGGGTCCACAGCCGCGCGTCGCCTCGGCACGAGCCGTCCGGCCGGCGCCCATGAGGGTGGCCGCGGCGATCACCGCCATCGGGAGAAGAGACGCGCTGCTCCACATCATGGGGTCGTGCTCGATACCGTTCCTGACGGATCTTCGCTCAGGCGGGTCGAAACCTTCATCGCGATCGCGACAAATCAGAAAAATGCCTCAACCCCCACGCTGGGGATGGTGAGCGGGCCGACCTTGCCGATGGTGCACTGGGTCGTCCCGCCCTGCGGCATCATGTCGCCGGTGCAGTCCAGCGCCAGCGGCGTGGCCTGCTTGCTGAGGGTGACGTTCTGCCCCTCCAGGACGAATGCGACGGCGCGGTCATGGCCCAGCTCCCAGCGCTTCTCGAGACGGACGTCCAGGCGGAAGAACGAGGGGGCGCGGTGGTCGTTGTAGGGCGCCGCCGGGACGTTGCCGGCCAGCTCCGAATAGGGCGAGCCGCTGTAGAAGATGGCGCGCGCGCCGGCGCGCCAGTGGCGCCCGAGGTCGGCGGCCAGCACGGCGTTGAAGAGGTGCGTGCGGTCGTAGTCGCTGGGCACGGTGGTCAGCGCGTCGGCCCCCGACAGCGTGATGAAGTTCTCCTGCCGGCGCGAGCGCGACAGCGTGTAGGACAGCCATCCCGTCAATCGCCTGGCCAGCGAGCGGCGCACCAGCAGCTCCAGACCGTACGCGTAGCCGTGAAGGGGCTGCTCGCTGGGGCAGGTGTACGGAGGCTCGGGCGGCGGTCCCCTCCCGTCCGGCGGCGGCCCGCCCGTCGTGGGCGGCATGATCTGCAGGCAGTTGGCGGTCAGGTCGGTGAGGCCGGACCAGTAAGAGAGGAACCCCGTCGCCGTCGCGGTGATCTCCGCGGGCAGCGACAGCTCGAAGCCTTGCGCAGCTTGCAGCGCGCGCTGCAGCTGACTGTCACCCAGCGGGAACCCCGGGACCGTCAGCAGGAGGCCGGGGATCAGCCCCACGCGCAGCGCCGGAAACTGGTGCGCGATCCCCGCGGCCGCCAGCCACGCCACCGACGGCGTCAGGACCACCCGGATCGAGAGCCGCGGATCCAGGACGGGCACGCGCGTGTGCGTGTGGATGCCGGCGGTGTCGGACGAGCGCCAGGATTCGAAGACCTCGGCGCGCAGCCCGGGAACCAGCTCGACGCGCGGGCCGAGGCGCCACACCACGTCCGCGTGCGCCTCCGTCGTGAGATTCGTGGGCGGCGGATCGACGCTGGCCGGCACGGGCACCTGGTCCCCCGTCGCCGCTGGCTGGTGGAAGCTGTACGCGTCGACCTGGTCGGTGGCGCCGGCGCGGAAACGAAGCGCGGGCGTCAGCCTCTTGTCCAGCTCCAGCCGCAGCGCCGCCGACGGATCGGTGATCCGGACCGGCGTCGCGTGGTCCTCGCCGCCGGCGCCGCCCTGCGTGTCGTGGCCCAGCGTGGCGGCGAGGCGCAGGTTGCCGGCGGTCAGCGCGTGGTCGTAGCGGAGATCGACGCGGTGAAAGTCGGAGGATAGCTGCTCGACGATCGGGCCGGTCTGTCCGTTGTTCGTCGACGCCGTCCCCAGGTAGTCGTGGCTGCCGAACGCGAACACGCCGACGGTGTCGCGGCCGGTGAGCCGCCACGTCGCGCGCGCCTGATAGTCCCAGTACCCCAGCTTGATGCTGGACGAGAGCAGTCCGGCGATCGGTCCGGGGTACCCGTACCGGCCGCCCAGCAAGACCGTGCCGCGCCCGTCGTGAAAGGGCGTCTCGACCAGCGCGCCCGCGTCGAAGAGGCGCAGGTTGGCTTCCCCGTGCGGGGCGCTGGCGGGTGCGCGCGTCTGGCCGGCGATGATGCCGCCGGCGGCGTTGCCGTAGGCGGCGGGCGCGGCGCTGGGGAAGAAGTCGATGCGATCGACCAGCGCGGGGTGAATGACGGCGGCGCCGATGCCGACGTGGAAGAGGAACGGCACCCGCACCCCGTCGACGTAGTAGGCGTTGTCGTTGGGCGGGGCGCCGCGAATGTAGAAGTAGGGGAGCCCGCTGATGATGGGCGCGACGCTGGGCAGGGCCTCGATGGCGCGAAACGGATCGCCGAAGGCGCCCGGCATCTCGCGCACGTCGGCGGCCGTCAGCGTCGTCTGGCCGATCTCGCGACGCTTCCCGCGCACCGTCACGTCCAGCGGCGCGTCGACCTGGGGCATCGGTGCCGGCGTCGGCGGCGCGGGGACCGGGGGCGCCTTCTGGCGGAAGTCGACGCGCGCGCCGATGCGGGCCGCCACGGCCTGGGTGCCGCGCAGGGCGGGCGTGAACCGCCAGGCGAGGACGGCGTTTCGCGCCTGCTGCGCGAACGGTTCGACGCCGTCGACGACGGTGGCCTCGGAGACCGTGCCGTCGGCCGCGACGATCAGCTCCAGGACGACCGAAGCGTCGCCGTGACCGTCGGGCGGGTAGGGGACCTCGCCGTCGCCGCGCAAAACGGGCGGCGTGATGGTGATTGGCGGGGCGGCGGGCGGCGGCGATTGCGCGTGGGCGGAGGACGCCGCCGCGATCATCACTGCGAAGAGCCACAGCCGAATCGCCGCGCGAGCCATCTGGCTCGTATTCGCGCGAGGACCTCCGGTCCTTCATTCGAAAGTGGAGGGGCGGTCGAAAAGTGTGCCGCCCGGTAGTCGAGGAGGCGGCGGCGCTCAGTTGGCGGCCAGCACCGTCGTCGCCGCGTCGTCGATGAGCCGAACCAACGCGTCGGGGTGCGAGACCATGACCACGTGCGACGCGCCCTTGACCTCGACCGCCTTCTTCGCGCCGGCGCGCCGGGACATGAACGCATGGACGGCGGCCGGGATGTTCTTGTCGAGGCTGCCGTAGAGGAACCAGGAGGGGATGGTCTTCCAGGCCGGCGTGCCCGCCGCTTCGTTGAAGGCCGCTTCGAGGATGGGCCGCTGCGTGGCCGCCATGACCGCTGCGTCGGCCGCCGGCATGTCCGCGCAGAACTGCGCGTTGAACTTGTCCTGCCGGATGTAGAGGTCCTTGGCGCCGCCAGCCAGGAGGACGGGCGGCGCCAGCGTGGGTCCCAGCGTGCTGCCGGGAAACTTCGCGACCAGCGCGGTCGCCGTCTCACCGACGTCGGGCGCCAGCCCCGAGACGAAGACCAGCGCCTTGACCTTGCTGTTGCCGGTGGCCGCGTTGCTGATGACCATCCCGCCGTAGGAATGCCCGACCAGGATGATCGGCCCCGCGATGTTGGTCATCACCGCGCTCAGGTACTTCGCGTCGCTGCCCACCCCGCGCAGCGGATTCGCCACCGCGACGACCGGATACCCCTTCGCCAGCAGCCGCGAGATCACAGGAGTCCAGCTGGACGACTCCGCGAACGCCCCATGCACCATGACCACCGTCGGCTTGGCCGGCCCCGGCTCCTTCGCCTGCAACACCGCCGGCCACCGCACGCCCCCCACGATGGCCAAGAACACCGCCCACGCGACGGCCCGCCTCGAGATCGACGTGGCGACAAACCTCCGAACCGGCTTCATGGCGTCCTCCTGGAACAGGTGCGTGCCAACAACACCCCGAACACGTAAGAACCCCCGCCCCACAACCCATGCCCGCCTTTGCCCGAAAGCGCCTTGTCCCACCGGAAACAAGCGCGGGGACGGCCGGGTGGCACGCGCAAGGTAAGAGGTGCTAAAGCGACGACTGCCGCATTGGCGAAGAGCGGGAGGTGAGGTCGTGAAAGAGGAACCGCTTCGATATCGGATCCTGATCGAGTGGAGCGACGAGGACCGTGCATTCATCGCGCGCATTCCCGCGCTGCCCGGTTGCATCGCCCACGGTCCTACCGCCGCCGACGCGGAGCACGAGGCGCAACTGGCTGGAACCTTGATGCTGGAGACGCTCGAGGAGCAAGGCCTGCCCACGCCGCCCGCTGACGGGCCTGCTGATTAATCGTGCGGCGGCCTGCTCCGCATCCGGCTGGCGCACCGCCCGCCCCGGAGGTGGACGCCGCCCCCCAGACGCCGTAGAAACCCTAGGTCACACCACGCGAGGATGGCGGAACTGGTAGACGCGCCAGACTTAGGACTCGCGACGGCGCGATCACCGGTGATCGGGGAAAGCGATCAGCCGGGCACGTCTCCGACGGAAAAATCGGTCGGAGCGTGTCGCGCGCGCTCGGGCAATGGCGTGGCCCAACACAACGGACGGTGGCGTTTGGCTACGCGGTGGCTACGGGGCTGGTGCTCGGTCACTCTTGCGGGCGGGTCGTCGGGCCGGGCCTCACCGGGAACAGGGTTCGGATGGTCACGTCGAAGCCCTGGGCGATGCGAACGAGAGTGACCAATGTGACATTCCCGCTGCCAGCCTCGATCTTGGCGAGCTGAGTCGGATCGAGGTCGATAGCCTCTGCCGCCCGTTCTAGCGTCCACTTGCGTTGCTCCCGAAGCTGCCGAATTCGGCCGCCAAGATCAGCGGCCACGCGTCGATAGGCCGGGGACGCCCGGAAGACGCGGGACGGCCATTCGTTGGTGGGCGGCCGCGGCATCGGCCCCCCGAGACTCTGGGGGGTGGCTTCCGTTCACCATGGCACATGTGCCAAGATGCCGAATGGACGGTCGCATGCCGAACGTGGGTTCGAAGGGCCGAACTGGTGTGGCGGTAGCGTCGTTGGATAGAACGAAGCACGACGTCCACGCCGTGCGCCGGTGGATGCCGGCAGTTCTGTTCGCCGTCTTGCTGTCCGTTGTGCCGGCTTGCGCCTGGACGAACGCCAACACGTACGAGTATCAAGAGCGGCAGGCGCAGCTCCGGCAGGAGAGGGAGGAAGAGGCCAGGGCTTCCGAGACATGCCGCCGAGCGGAGGCGGACCCCAAAGCAAACCCTACGCTTGCACATCAGTGTCGGGCAGCAAGGTGGTCCCGGAGCGGAATTGTCTGCGCTGACGTGCGCCTGTCCGAGAACATCGTTCAGGTGACGTGTCAGCTTCCCGTCGGGCCCGGTGCGGCACCGGATTTCTACACTGCGACCGAGAAAGCCATTCAGCACGCTGCCTTTGCCACGTTGGCGGCAGGGAAGAGCTACTTCATCGGCGCCGGAGAGGACCCTGTCGCCGCCCGCTACAGAACCTCGAACGTACCAGTCACTTGCAACGTGAAGAATCGGGGCCTGTATGCGGCGGCCTCCTTGTTTGCCGCCGCTGGCTCATCTTCCGGGGTGCAGACGACGTGTTCGACGTCCGGCAACACGACCAACTGCAGCTCAAGTGGCTCTTTGGAGACGCGGCCCAGGCCGGAACCTCAATACGAGTGCACCGGTGGCGAAACCACTTCCGACCTCGTCGGCGCTACCACCTCAGA
The DNA here is from genome assembly GCA_964589215.1 of uncultured Myxococcales bacterium. Lineage (GTDB taxonomy): Bacteria > Myxococcota_A > Polyangia > Fen-1088 > Fen-1088 > JADGRB01. The sequence goes on from CAZPUH010000563.1 coordinate 8,088, forward strand.
TCGGTACGAGTTGCTCACCCCAGAGGAAGCCGCCGCTCGGAACGATCCGGACCTGCCGCCCGCCCGAAGGCCGTTCTCGGCGCGCGCGATCGCGCAGCTGTTCGCAGGGCTGCAATGATGACTCGCCGCTTCGCACAGTGGTAATGCGTCCTCGATAGGCTCGTGGTCCCGTGGCACTGAACATGGTGGCTCAGGGGGACCTCGGACCGTGGCAGACTGGAGGGGTGCCCTCGTCGCCCGCAGACACTGCCGGCTTACTGCGGGGAAGACCTTTCGCAGCAGGATACGACCCGCGACGCTCTGTCGGCCCGGTGTCGGCCGCGGAACGTGATTTTCGCCGGTTGTTGGAGTCGGAACATATCCCGAAGGCCGGTGCCCTACTCGCCTCGATCTTTGACCGCGCAATGGTGGGGGATATCCAGGCCGCGGCTCTCTTTTTCAAGGTCTGCGGCCTCATCAGAAGGCCGAACGACGACGCGGCGATCCGGACACTGGCTGAACAACTGGTGGATGGAATGGTCCACGAGGCGCGGGTGCGACGGGCTAGCGAGGCTCAGTCTCAGGGACGCTCGGCCGATCTCGGAACTGAAGAATAGGTCGACGATCAACCGTTCGAGGCCAACTCGACCCTTCGGCCTTGCCCCAGCTTCTGGAGCGCCGTTTTGACGCCCTCTATTCGTCCCTGGCCGACGTGTTCGGCAAGTTTGATCCTTTTCACGGACTGACCAGCTCCAAGCCTTAAGGCGATCGATCGGTTCTTGTCGTCAGGTAGCTGGCGAATGAGTCTCAGGAGGCGAGGATCCACCGTCGATTCCAGCTCCTCCAGGTTTTCGGCGTCCATCGCCTTAGCCGCGGCGCGGTCGCGAGCAAGCTTCATCTCCCATAGTTCTTTGAGCAGGCTCCGAACTAGCGGCCCCGGTTTAGTCCGATGAGTCTCGACCCCGGGGTGCACCGAACCGATCGGTCTAATCGACCTGACGAAGGCGTTCACAGTCTTTCTATCAGCTGGGCGCCAATTCGCTCTGCCGCGAACGGAATCGATGCGAGTGCGTGGCAACCGTACGGATCGAGAGTGCCAAACTTTGTGATCAGGCGGGGCGAGCTCCAGTGCCTCGACCACTCGAGTGACGGCCCGGCGCACGAACTCCGCCAGGGCAGTGTCACGGCGCTCGGCCTCAGCTTGCCACGCTGCCTTTTCATCCGGGGTGAGCGACGTCGCCACCACTACCGCAGACCGGGAGTTTGACCGAAACGGACGCCCGACGCGGTGAGGACGCTCTACGATAGCTGCCGGTTTCGGCAGAGGCTCGCGCCTCTCGATCACAAGTTCGACGCACGCTCTGACCAGGGTCGATCGCTTCTGCCCGAGCCGCTCGGCCAGAAGGGTGAGACGTTCGCGCTCGGCTCGGGTCGCTGGCACACGCACGCTTTCCGAAGCACGAGCGTCGGCTCGCAGGGGCCTTCCACGGTGGCTCGATCGCGAGTGGTGGTTCGAACCCCTACCTGACATCGCCTGCCGAATATCATGTCCGGGTATGTCGGTGGAGGTACAGGAGGGAATTGATGACCACCGACCAGCACCAAGGACCGCTCTTGTTCTCACTAGCCAAGGCGGCTGGAGAGCTGTCACTCTCCGTTAGGTTCCTCCGGAAACTCGCCCGATCGGGACAGCTTCGTGTCGTCAGAGTCGGTCGACGAGTTCTCGTTCAACGGAGCGAGATGCTTCGGGTTTCCAGGGAAGGGGTTTGCCCGATGGACGGTGGGTTATGACCCGCCGTTTGCCGGCTGAGGGGGGGGATCACACGATCTCTGATCAGATCGAGCAGCCCAACGGAAAGCGGTCGACGATCACAGCTGTGCTCGCATGCCGCCTGTCGGTGATCGCGGCCGCCCTTGGAGACGGAGACGGCTGGGCCCGGCAGATTGTCGGTCGTGCCGCTTGTCGTCTCTCCGCCTGCGCCGTTGGGGAGCGGCGTCGTGACGGGACCCGCTGCGGTGCCGCGTACTGCCCGCGCTGTGCTCGCCAGCGGGCTGCGGCGTACCGTCGCCGCCTTGATAGCCGGCTGTACGAAAGGGCGAGGCGGGGGGCGCCTTACGGCTTTGGCCTGCTCACGTTGACCATAGCCGGGAATTCTCCGGGCACGGGACGCACGGCTCTCGGTCGCGCTTTCGCGCGATTCTTGCGACGGCCCGGTGTCCGCGAACTGATGGCAGGCGGCGAGGCGCACGTGCAGATCGAACCGGCCCGCGGGTCCGACGGAGATCGCTGGAATGTCCATCTGCACGCGGTCGTAGAGTTGCGTCGCCCTTTGGACTGGCGGTCCCCGAAGACCTTGCGGCGCAGTGGTCCGCGGTTCGCGCAGCATTCCACTTGTGCGGGTCGTCGAACCTGCGGCAGCGGAAGAACTTGGAATCCCACGCTTTCTCCGCTTCCCGCCGCCGCTCCTTCCATCCAGCCGTTGCATACGTCACACGACGAGACCTCGCCGATTGGCTCGCTGACGATGACCAGGTACTTGCGAGCCGGATCGTGTTCCTGGCGGACGCTCCCCGTATGGTCCTTACTTGGGGGACGTGGCGGGCGGCTCGACGACAGTCCTCCGTTCGGCGGCCTGACGCGCGGGCGGCGAATTCCGAGGCAATCGGGCGAGGCGCCGACCCGATGACTCCGCATGACCTGAACGGCATCGCTGCTGCACTGGCCGCCCTCACCGAGATTCCCGGCAGGCTGGCTGCGCTCGAGCTGGAGCAAACGAAGACGCGTTCGGAGGTTCAGGAACTGCGATCGGCCCTCCCCCCGCTCCTGGTGTCCATTCCCGACGCTGCCAGAGAGTTCAAGGTGAGCGTTCAAACAATGCGACGCTGGGTGAAGGCCGGCGCGCTCCCCACGGTCAGGGTCGGATCGACCATCCGCATCGACCTCCGACGTCTTCGCGGGACCGACGACCTCTCGATTGCCCGCGCACGCCTCACGCGTGACTGCGACGGACGCCGTGGCTAATTCACCCGGCACGGACGGGCTTGATTTCGGTACCGAATACGGTACCATCCTGGCGATGGGGCGCACGGTGGCGGAGATCCTTGAGCAGGCTCGGCGGAGTCCCGCCAACGTCCGCTTTCGGGACCTTCGCCGCCTCGTCGAGGCGATCGGTTACGTGTCCAGGCGGCAAAAGGGCTCGCATCACGTGTTCACGCACGCGGCGCGGCCCGGGCTGCCGATCGTGAACCTTCAGAGCGACGGGGCGACGGCGAAGGTCTACCAGGTGCGGCAAGTCGTGCGGGTCATCGACGAGCACAAGCTAGAGGTGAAGCCATGAAGAAGGAAACGTTTCGATATCGCATCCTGGTGGAGTGGAGCGACGAGGATCAGGTGTTCATCGCGCGCGTGCCGGCGTTGCCTGGCTGTCTCGCGCACGGAGCGACGGCTGAGAAGGCGGCGCACGAGGCCGAGGTGGCGGCGGGCTTGATCCTGGACGTGATGAAGGAGGACGGGAAAGGGGCCCCCCCCGTCGACACCGTCGCCGACTACTCGGGGCAGCTTCGGTTGCGGTTGCCGAAGTCGCTCCACGAGACCGTGTCGCAGTTAGCGACCGCCGAGGGGGTGTCGATCAATACGCTCATGCTGTCGCTGATTGCAGAGGGGTGCGGCCGACGGGAGGCACAGCCCGCGGGCGCCACGCAGAAGACGGGCAGGGCGAGCAAGCGGAAGGCGGTCGCCTGATGGGTCGCCAACGCCGCAAGCGGCTCCCGCACCACATGGGGACCGTGTACCAGCGCGGGCCGGGAAACTTCTGGGTGGCGTTCCGGATCGGAGCGCGGCGGCGCTACTGGCGCGGCTATGCCACGTTCGGCGAGGCAGAGAAGGCCCGCACGAAGATCGCCTCCGACATCGCGGCCGGCAAGATCGGATTGGAGGTCGAGAAGGCTCCCGTCCCGAGCCTCGGCGAGCTGTTCGAGGCATGGCACAAGCGCCGACAGAAGACCCACCGATCTGCAAAGGAGGACCGTTGGCGCTGGGATCGGCACCTTGCAACGTGGCTGAAAAACCTAACCCCCGCGGAGGTCGATCCCGCGTTGCTCCGCCGGATCATCGAGGCGAAGCTGGCCGAAGGGCTCTCATCGACCACGGTCCGCCTCTTGGTGCTGCAGGTATCGGGCCTATTTAGCGATCTCGTGGAGCAGGGACACGCACCGCACAACCCGGTGCGCCTCCTGCCGCGGGCGACCCGCCGGTTGATCCGCCCGGCGCACGATCCGCGCACGACGCCGTTCCTAGAGCGCAAAGAGGACGTCCGGCGGGTCTATCTCGGGCTGCCCGAGCCGATCAACGTCGCTTTCGCGCTTGGTGCGTTCGCCGGGCTGCGCACGGGTGAGACGTTGGGCCTTCGCTGGGAGCACGTCGACCTCGTGGCCCGTCGGATTCATGTCCGGGAATCGGTGGGCGGGCCGCTCAAGGACGACGAGTCCCGCGTGGTGCCGATCCTCGACTCGCTGCTATCGGTCTTGAAACCGTGGAAGCTCAAGACGGGCGGGCAGGGGACCGTGGTCCCGCCGATGCGTAGCGACGGCCGACACTGCGACGATCACACCCTCCGGAGCCACCTGGGTGACGTCCTGCGGGCGATTAAGCTCCTGCCGGCCAACGACACCCACCAGGACGCGAAGGCGAAGCGGCGCCCGCGGCTCAACTGGTACCGCTGCACCCGGCACACGTTCGCCTCGCACTGGGTCATGGATGGTCGTCCGATCGAGATGCTGAAAGAGATCCTCGGCCACTCGACCGTGCAGATCACAGAGCGCTACGCTCATCTCCGGGTGGATCTCTTTCGCCCGGAAGACCTCGCCGCGATGTCGGTCGACCTGTCGCCGGTCAAGGCCGAGGTGACCGGGGCGGTGAGTGCCGAGCGCGGGCTTGCGACATGACGGACGACGATCGTCTCGACGAAACGCTCGGTGCGCTTATCACGCGTGGGAGCCTAAGCGGAAAGCTACTCGATCTCGTCAACCTGCTCGGCGATGCGCCGGTCCTCGGGGTCATCGTTAAGCCCATGGTCATCGCGGGCGGGTGGTGGTTGGACGATCGCAAGCCGGATCGGGTTTTCCCTGTGCTGCTCGCCTTGAAGGACAAGATTCACGACGCCGAGGCAAGACACGACGAATTTGTGCGTAAGGCAGAGTTCAAGGACCTCCTCGAGGAAACTCTACGTCGTGTAGCCGATCAGCCAGACGGCGAGCGGCGGCAGTGGCTCCGGAACGTCTTGTTTCAAGGTGATGGAGCGACCCCACGATCATCATGAAAACAGACTGTTCCTCCGCTTGGTCGACGAGCTGAGTACCCCCGCGCACAAGGTTTTGGCGGCCCTGGACCACGAGTTCACACCTCAGGAAAGAAGGACGGGAGATCGTGATGTCGTCCTGTCTGATCGGACAGGCGTTCCGAGAGATCGCGTCGGCGAAGCACTGAGCGAGCTGGAGCGCGCGGGACTCGTCGATCCCGCTCGGTTGAATGGCCCGGATCCGTCGTCAAGGTCGCGGCCCTCCCTGGACACGGTAGGTGTCCCTGAAGGGACCGGCACTGCCGGGGTCAGGAGCTACGAATACATGGCAACGCGTCTCGGAGCCGAGTTCGTCGCCTTCCGCCGGGGGACGACGGACGAATGATGGGGATGGATTGGGTGCATTTGGCTACGTTGTGGCTACGTAGGAGGTAGACGCCGCCGCGGCGAAGCCGTAAATACTGAGAATCAAAGTACGCGAGGATGGCGGAACTGGTAGACGCGCCAGACTTAGGATCTGGTTCCGAAAGGAGTGGGGGTTCAAGTCCCCCTCCTCGCACCGCTTTCGATTTCGCTGACTTGCGGGATCACTGCTGACTGGTCTGATCGCGCGGATCTGGCGATCCCCCACTCGATCCCCCACCGGCCCGGTCTTTCACTGCGAAAACGAGGCGAACCACGCTTCCCGCCCCGGCCAGCTTCTCCTCGCGTCCTACGTGCGAGTAGTGCTCGGTCATGGCCTGCGTGACGTGCCCCATGATCGATCGCGTGACGATCTTCCCGGCCACCTGGCGCGCGATGTTGTTGAACGTGCGCCGAAAGCCGTGGACCGTGAACCGCCGCTTGATTCCCACCCGCTTCACCACGCGCTCGAGCGGCAAGCGGAGGTAGTTCGTCCGCAGAAGACTGCCGTCGTCTTCGGAGAACACCCACCCCTGGGCCAGCCCCGGATGCTGTCGGGCCATGAGCTGCGCCCGATGGTCGCGAAGCGTCCCCGCGAGCTCCGGCACCAGCGGGACCGACCGCACGACGCCCGTCTTGGTCGTCGAGACCTGTCGCTTCCACTGGCCGCGTGCCACGCGGATCAGCCCCTCGTCCTCCCGAACGTCCGACCAGCGCAGGGCGGACGCTTCACCGAACCGGAGCCCGGTGAGCGCCAGCGTTAGCGCGAACGGATAGTCGGCCGGCTCGGTCGACCGGAACACGTCGAGCACCTTCCCGAGCTCGTCCGGCGAGAGCAGGTTCGGATCGTCGTCCGGCGACTGACGCACCGGAAGCGATCGCACCCGTTCCGCCGGCGAGCGCGGGATGTTGAACTCCGCGCACCCGTCGCCCATCACCATCTTCAGCACCCGCAGCACGTTGTTGGCCGTCTTCTTCGCGATCCGTAGGACCAACCCCGCTTGCCACTCCCTCACATCCCTGTCGGTCAGCTTGTCGAGGTAGAAGTCGCCGAGCGTCGGCAGGATGTGGCAGTCGAGAATCCCCGCGTAGGTCTCCGCGGTCGACGGCTTGACGGCGAGTGTCCTGGATTGATCCACGACGTCGCGTAGTCGGCGAGACGCGGCACCGCGGCCGATACCCGGTCGGCCGTGCGGATGTCTCGACGCCACTTCTGCTTGAGCACGATGGCCTCCGCCATCGGAACCGAGACGACTCGATCCACCTCCTTCATCCGGCCTGTTCTCGGATCGACGACGCGGAGCCGGATTCTCTTCCGCCCGTCGGCCATGGCGATGATCCCCGGAAAGCGTTCCTGCTTCGGCATGCTGCATTCCTCCCGGGGCCATGGGAGCGCTATAGCCCGCGAGCATAGCCTCCAGCGCCTCCCGCTTGAACAGCCAAGCACGGCCGCGCTTGCCGTCGAGGCGCAGGCGGCCGGACATCACAAGGTTGCGGATCGCGGATGGGGAGCGGTAGCGGCAGTAGGCCGCTGCCTCAGCCGTGGTCAGGAAGGGGGAGGTGAGGGGAGGCGGCGGATCACTGGCTGACGCCACGATCGGTTGTCGCGGCAGCTCGTGGCCCCGTTGCCAGATGGGAATGGCTCGGCCCGTCCATCGGGTCATGGTCGGCCGATGCTCTTATCGCGTTATCTTGCGAGCTTCCGTGATGGGCCGCACCGACCGGTTTCCTAAGCGACCGATATCGCAAGGTCCCCGCGTCTGGTTGCCTCGCTTGGATAATGTGTGCGCCGTCTGCATAATCGGAGTTGGGCGGACTGGCATGAATGACGCCGATCGCAGTCGAAAACGAGCCTGGAAGGTGGAGCAGCGCGGAAGTGCAAGGCAGGCCTTCCCGCTGTCCGCCGAACTCCTGACGGCACTCTTTGCCCACGTGACCGCGGCGGTCGATCGATCGGGGTGTCAGCACTCGCTCGCAGCGACCGAGGAATGGATCGCTCAAGCTGGAGCAGATCACGACGCGGTTGTGGAGTGGCCGGAAGGGAACGGTGGGTACTGCGACTGCGAGGTCGTCGCGAACGCCGCTGACCACTTCGAACAGAATCGCTGACCGACGGCGCCGCCCAACAAGCCGTTGCAGCGGATGAACGCCTGCGCGGCTCGCTCGCGCGCGGGCCGCGCCGCGGCGCCGCGGGCTGCGCCCGCGGCTGCTCGCGGCCGTGGTACGATCGGGCATACGTTCGGCGTTCACCGCTGAACGGCAAAATGTTAGACGGTTTCGCGGGATGGTCAGGATGGAACCAGCGCAAGATCCGGCATACGCATTCGCGTGGCGCCGATATCGGACCTATTCGCGGATCCGACTGATCGCGTTCATCGGATGGCTCCCGTATGGAATCGCGGTGGCGAGAATCACGGGTTGGCTCGGCGTCGGTTCCGAGGCCCCGAAATGGATCCTGCCATGGTTCTTCCTCGTGGGTGCCGGGGTGATCGGCACTATGATGTGCGAGTGCCCGAGGTGTGGCAGGCCATTCTTCTTCAGGCGGTGGGGCAGCAACCCTTTCGCGTCCGAATGTGTACACTGCGGACTTCCGAAGTGGTCACCAGGTGAGCCATCTGCGCCCGCGGGCCAACGATGAACCGTCTAACCACGCGTTGCAGACGGGCGATCATCCTTCCTCTCTACGCTCGGGCGGATGCTCGCCGCTGAACGCGGGGTCGTTGGGCAGACGGTGACCGAGCACCATGGGAGCCATTCACTGAAGATGACAGCCCCGCTCCGCGCCAGGCTCACTCGAGAGGATCTCTGCAAGCTTGTTCGCGAAATGCTCGGCGTTTTCGGCGCGAACAAGGAAATGCTTCGCTTCGGGCTTGGTGCGTCCGTGGTGATTGAACTACTGGGCGCGAAACACGGTGCGACGGACGTTGGCAGGCCAGTCTTGACGACCCCGCTCTTCGCGCCAAATAGCGACGTCATCGGCCAATCGCGCCAAGAGAGGTTCGGCGAAGCACTTTTCAATCTGCAATCCACGCAAGGGTTCTCTGCGTGGGTAGACGACTATGACGTGTCCGCTCTCGAGCCCCGATTCGCGGAGATGGACGCCGCATATCTCATGGCCCGCGCTGGGGTATTGTGTCGGCTACGCGGCCGAACCGGCAAGAAGCGACAGGACTACGACTGCGATCTCGCCGTCCGAGGCGTGGAACTCCCCTGTGACATCAAGGCCAAGCTCGAGACGACTGCCGTGTCCATCCCCACCTTTCTGGAGGCTATCGAAAGGGCCCAACGTCAGCTTCCGAAGGATAGGCCCGGCGTAGTATGGATCCGGCTCCCGCGGGCGTGGATGGAACCACCTGAACCCACGCTGCTGACAATTGCGGTTGCGATGGCTGACGTACACTTGTGGGCCGAGCCCGTTGTGGCTGTCATCGTTCACTGGGAAGAAGCGGTAGGTACGCTGGCAGTGGCCTTGAAGTGGAAGCTGTATGCCTGTGGCTCCACTGACCACGATGCGGCAACCGCCGCTGACCTCGAAGGAGCAATCCGCGCCGCCTATGGATCCACACCGTGGACAAGGTTTTCCGACGTGATCGACGAGTGCCTCTCGGACCCTTCGAAGGCCGAAGGCCGAGATGCGTAGTCCACTCGCCAACCGCAGGACGACATCACACGCATGTGGCGCTCGGGCGAGTGGCCACCGCGAGTCTGGCCCGCACCCGTAAAGAGAGTCTTGATGGCTACTGCCCAACAAACCGTCGCAGCTGACGACCGCCCTCCATCGCTGCGCTCGGTCTGGCGTTCGCGGCTGAACGTCGGTACGTTCGGCGGACAGTTGTCCCACTGAATGCGCACTGAGATTCCTGGGCCCGTGATCGCCGTCCTTAGCGAAGTGCTCGAGCAGTGCGAAACCCACGCGAGCCTAGACCGCCTCTTCATGTATGCGGAGGCGCCCGGAGACCCTCCACCCGGTAACAAACAGGTGAAGGTTCAGGAGTGGCTTCGCCGGACAAACCGCGACCGCAGCGTCGACCCAATGGTGGTGCTCGGGCGTGTGCTGGAAACCCTGGTCGATGCGGAGCTATCCGACTATGAGGCCGCTCGCGAAGCTCAAGTCGCTCGGCGGGCCAAGGTCGAGGCTGTGCTCGCACGGTGCAAACTTCGATATTCTGGGGGCGTCGTTGGCGCAGGAATGGGCCCCGCGACGCGGTCGCTTGAGGACCTGATCCGCGGGCGTTCAATTGGTGCGATCGACCAAGAGTTTGCCCGGGCAATCGAAAACGTGGGTGCCAACCCGCGCGAGGCCGTGTCAGCGGCGTGCAACATCCTGGAGTCCGTATGCAAGGTCTACATAGCGGACGAAGAGCTTACGCCGCCTGCCAAGCAGGATTTACAGGGCGTCTGGGGAATCGTGAGAAAGGACCTCGGCTTTGATCCTTCTCGCGTCGAGGATCTCGATCTGAAGCAGATTCTGAGCAGTCTGCTCGGTGTAGTGAATGGGATCGGCGCGCTTCGGACCCACGCCAGTTCGGCACACGGACAAGGTCGCGTGCTGTACAAGCTCGAACCGCGCCATGCCAGGTTGGCCATCCACGCCGCACATACGGTCGTCGCGTTTATTCTGGAATCCTGGGATAAAAAGCGTGCAGCTCGGGTATGACGCTGCCCAACTGCGCGTTCCAGCGGACGGCGCTTGCGCGCCGCCGCCGAACGCGTGATCGTTCGACGGACGAGAACCGGTGGTTAGCTTTGCAACGCTAGGGCACGCCATGGACTTCCTGGCGACCAATCTGAACGGTCACCGGTACGACGTCATTTCGGATGCGTGCCTCGCAGCGGAATCCCAGCACGACAAGCAGCCTGTGGCCGGTACTATGCCTTCGCACAGAGAGTACCGGGTTAAAGCTATCAAGCTCCTTGAGGCGCGACACAAAGCAGCCGACCTTCGGGGCCGATGCCAAGGACAAGAGTTCCCTAACGACGTGACCGAGTTCAAGGTCGGGGGACACAACGACGGTCATATCCACGTCGACTTCGTCAAAGCCGATGGTTCCTGGTGCCTCAAGGAGATCTGGATCTGCCGATGAGCGCGTCGCCGTCGAACGAGCTGCTGCAGCGGATGTGGTCCCCGCATGGGCCTTGCCGGAGAACTGAACCGCCTGCTTTTCGGCGCCCACGCCGCTGAACGTCAACGCGTTGGACGGACACGCGAGGCGTGCATGGACAAGACGGAGGCGCGCGTACTTCTTCTGAAGGAACTGGCCTCCTACCGGCGCTCCTACGCCGAACTGTCCACGATGTTGGGCACGAATTCCGTCGCGGAGGTTCGCGGCGCCTCTGGCACCGAATACACCATCGAGGTCCCCCACCCGTGCGTGACGGAGCGTGACGCTCCCTGACCCCGCGTGATGGTAAGTCCCCGTCACGACACGAGCGGCGTACTCAGTTGTGAGCCCTTGAGGGGCTTCGGATCTGGTTCCGAAAGGAGTGGGTTTTCAACTCCCCCTCCTCGCACCAAGGACTGGGACTCAATCCGCAGTTAGTTGAACGCGGCGATCAGCGGTGCGATCTCCGCGTTTGCTGGTGCGCTCGGGCGGCTTGGTGGAGGGGGCGTCTGGTACGACTCGTGTCGCCAGCGCACTGAACTAGGGGCTGTCCCAGTTCGGCCGACCGTTCGGCCCACCCGGAGCACGACGATTGAAATAAGCTGCGACGAAAGCGTTGAGCTTCATGGGGGCGCCGTGGCGAATCGACTGAATGGTGTGCGTGGTTGCGAGTCGGGCGATACTGCCGGCGTTCGTGTACGTGGCGGCCGACGGCTCGCCGCCGTCGTCGTGGCGGCTCTGTGTGCCGGTTGCAGTGGTGACGTCGCGACGTCCGGCGGAAGGTGGGACGCGGCGGGGCGGGACGTCGCTGTCGATGGGCGCACCGGAGAAGGTGGAGCGTCCGGGGCCGGAGGAATCGGCGGCGTCTCGACTGCGGCGGGGGGGGCCGGCAACGAATCGAGCCAGGCCGGCGGTACCGCGGGAAACGACGCGGGCGGCGGTTCGGGCGTCGCCGGCGGCGCTGGAGCCGCGATTGCGGGACATCCCGGCGGCGGCGCGCCGAACGGCGGCGCGCGCGCCGGCGCGGGCGGTGGAGGCGG
>CAZPUH010000564.1:0-2646 GCA_964589215.1 uncultured Myxococcales bacterium
GTAGCCGGCGATCGCCAGCGGCGCGGCGCCGTCGAAGCGCTTCCACAGGAACCCCAGGAACCGCGCGCCCAGCTCGAGGTTCTTGGCCGGGTCCAGCAGCGTGTCGCGCGTGACCGGCGCCCCGTCCGAGAACCGCCGGGCGGTCTTGACCAGCATCTGCGTCAGGCCGATCGCGTTGGCGAACGACTCGATGCGCGGCGAGAACGCGCTCTCCTCGCGCATGATGGCCAGCTGCAGCGCCTCGGGCAGCTGATTGGCGCGGGTGTTCTTGGCGACGTAAGCGGCGAACGCGCGCGGGTAGGCCAGCTTCCACTTGGCGGCGTTGATCCCCTTCGGGTACTCCAGCCGGTAGTTCGTGAGGCCGTACCGCGGCAGCGAGTGCGACGCGCTCCACACCCCGCCGCGATCGAGGAGGGTGGCGGTGATCCAGATGACGTCCTCGCCCTCGGCGGCGGCCGCCGCGCTGGCGGCGCTGGAGGCGTGCTTTTCGGCCGACGTGGCCAGCCCCAGCTTGGCCAGCTCGCGCCGGGCGTCACCGCCCTGGCCCATGCGCGCCAGCTCGACGGCCCGCAGGAACCCGGGCTCGCCGTAGAGCGCGCGCGGCGGGAACGACCAGGCGGGGATCTCCTTCAGCCCCTTGCGCAGCGACGCGACCAGCTTGTCGGTCGCGTGGTGATCGGCGACGCGCAGGCGGGCCAGCGACAGCAACGCATAGACGGACAGCGGGTATTCCTTGACCGCGCGCTCGTACCACTCGCGGGCGTCGTCGGCGTGCCCCTGCTTCTCGAACACGCGCCCCTTCCAGTACTGAACCCGCCCCTCGGCGTACCAGATCTCTTCGTGCGGCACGAGACGCAGGTTCTCGTCCAGCCAGTGGAGCGCGTCGTCGAAATGCCCGGCGCGCCAGGCGCCGAACGCCAGCCGCCACAGCGCCTCGTTCAGCAGGTCGCCCTTCGGGTAACGCGCGGGGACCTCGGCCAGCGCTTTCGCCGCGCCCGCGTCGTCGCCGGCGTCGGTCAGGAGCTCGGCCATCCGGATGCGCGCGTCGTCCGCGTAGCTGTGGTCGGGGTGCTCGGCCTCGACCCGCTGATAGCGCTTGATGGCTTCGTCGCGGTTGCCGGCCGAGGCCCATGACCGCGCGCCCTGGTACAGCGCCTTCGCGTGAAGGTCCCGATTGCCCGCGCGCGCGCAGGCCCAGTCGGCCTCGTCGAAGAGCGGCGCCGCGCGCGGGCGCTGCCGCGCCTTCCACACCGACTGCGCCCGGTAAAACCGCGCCTTGCACTCCAGGTCCGGGTTCAGCCCCGGGGCGCCGAGCGCGCCGGCCAGCGTCGTCTCCGACTCCTGGTTGCGGTTGTGGTCGAAGAACACCATGCCGCGCGTGACCATCTCGCTGGCCGTCCGGCCGCGGACGGTCGCCGCTTCGGGGGCGGGCAGGGCGCTGGCGATCTGCTCCAGGCGCTCGCCGGCGCGCTCGCTCCAGGCCTCGAGCGGCGCCTCGGCCCAGACCCGCCGGTAGATCGCCACCACGTCCGACGAGGGCGCGGACGGGTTCACCTTCTCCGTCGCCTCGGCCTTCTTGAACAGCGCCTCGGCGCGGCGGGGCCCGTTCGGGAAGCGGGTCAGGTAATCGTTCAGCGCCGCAAGCGCCTCGTCCCAGCGCGACAGCGACCGCAGGGCGTCGATGCGCACCAGCGCCGCCTCCGCCTGGGGGACGCTGCCGGCGGGGACCTTCGCGGCCCACTCCAGGGCGCCCGCCCAGTCACCGCGCCGCAGCCGGCAGCGAGACGCGTTGTACGCGTGATAGGGCGCGAGGCGCGGGTAGCTGGTGTAGAGCTCCTCGAAGAGCCGCCCCGCGCCCGCCCAGTCGCCGTCGCTGAGGCGCGAGAGCGCCAGCATGTCGGTGGCGGCCAGCCGCTCGTCGCCGTGCAGCGACTTCAGCGCGCGCGCGAAGCCGGCTTCGGCGCCCGCCCAGTCCTCGGCGCGGAACCGCTCGACGGCCTGCTTGGCGGGGCCTTTTTGAAAGAACGGCTCCAGCCAGGCGCGCTCGAAGGCCACCGGCTTGCCGGCGGCCGCGTGGGCTGGTGCAGCCGGAGCCTCGTCGCGGTCGGGATCGTCGTCGCCGGACGAGGCGTGGGCGCCCACTCCCGCCAGCGCCAGGGCAACACCAAGGACGACGGGGGCTCTCGACACGTGGTCAGACTACGAACCGGAAGGGCCCGCGGCAAAAAAACCAGCGGATCAGCTGATTTATTCTCAGCCCTGGAAAACGGTCACGCGATTGCGGCCGCCGTGCTTCGACTGGTACAGGGCCTTGTCGGCACGCGAGACCAGGTCGCTGGCGTCCTTCACCACCGGGTCCGGCAGGCCGGTCACGCCGACGCTGATGGTCACCGGGATGACCGTCCCTTCGTGAACGAACCGGTGCTTCTCGACGGCCTTGCGCATGCGCTCGGCGACGATGTGCGCCTGCGACAGGTCGATGCCGCGGCAGATCACGGCGAACTCCTCGCCGCCGTAGCGGGCGAAGACGTCCTCGGCGCGCAGGGTCGTGGTCAACAGCGTCGACATCTCGCTGAGCACGTAGTCGCCGGCCTGGTGCCCGTACGTGTCGTTCACCTTCTTGAAGTGATCGATGTCGAACATCAC
>CAZPUH010000565.1:0-1182 GCA_964589215.1 uncultured Myxococcales bacterium
CAGGCCCAGCCCAGCAGGACGCGCATGTCCGTGTAGATCTCGGTGACGACGCCCGGCACCACGACCCGCGTGATCAGCGCGCGCCGCGAGGCCCCCAGCGTCTCGGCCGCCTCCAGCAGCGCCGGGTCGATGCGCCTCGTCGTGTTGGCGATGACCAGCACCTGCTGGAAGAAGGTCCCGATGAAGATGATCGCCACCTTGGGCGCGTCCTCGATGCCCAGCACCGCGACGGCCAGCGCGCCGAACGCGGGGGCCGGCAGGTAGCGGAAGAACTCGATGAACGGTTCCGTCAGCCGCCCCAGCGCCGGGATCGTGCCGCACAGGATCCCCAGCGGAACGCCGAACAGCGACGAGATCAGGAAGCCCCAGAAGATCACCTTGATGCTGTGCCAGAGACTCTGGTGCAGCCAGGGCTCGTCGGGGCGGGCCGGCGGCGTGATGAAGCCGTGAACCAGCGCGTGCACCACCTCGTGCGGCGCCGGCAAGAAGACCGGGTTCGCGATGCGCCCGCTGGCGAGCCGCCCGTGGTGCGCCTGCACGGCGGCGTTCTCGCTGTCGAACGCCGCGCGCTCGACCAGCTGGCCCGGGGTGAACCAGGCCACGTCGCCGGGGTCGCGCACCCGCACCATCGAGTGCCAGATGAAGGGAAGGTAGCTGACCGCGCACCAGAGGGCGACGGGCAGGACGAACGACGCCACCCACAGTGACGCGCTGGCTCGCGGCGACAGCGCCGCGAGCGGCCGGGACCAGGAGCCGCGCATGGTCACGCCTCGTTGCTCGCGCGAATTACTTCGAAGCCTCCTTGGGGGCGCCGCTCAGCGCTTCCTTGGCCAGCGACCCGTCGATGTACGTCTCGACCGGCTGCGGCTGCGCGTAGACCTTGTTGGCGACGTTGAACGTATCCGCCACCTTGCCGCTGCCGTACAGCGAGTCCAGCGAGTCCTTCTTCTCGAACCGGGTCAGCGCCTCCTCGGGCGTCAGGAAGCGCGTGCCGGGGATGAACTTCGCGTACTCCTCGGGCGGGACGCCAGCGCGCGAGGCCATGATCTTGATCGCCTCCGGCTGCGTGGCCGGGTCGCGCACGAACGCGTCGATCTTGTACCAGACCTTCACGAACTTCACCCAGTCGTCGCGGCGCTGGGCCAGGCTCTGCGGGCTGACCGACACCAGGTCGTAGATGAG
>CAZPUH010000566.1:0-3525 GCA_964589215.1 uncultured Myxococcales bacterium
CGCGGCGTCATGATCCTGGACGACATCCTGGCGCGGACGCGCGCCGACCTGGAGTTGCGGCGTGCGGCGCGCCCCCTGGCCGCCGTCGAGGCAGAGGCCGCCCAGATGCCGCCCGCGCGCGGCCTGGCCCGCGCGCTGCGGCAGCCGGGCGAGATCACGTGCATCGCGGAGTTCAAGCGGCGCTCGCCGTCCGCGGGCTGGATCGCCGAAGGAGCCGACCCGGCCGCGATGGCCCGCGCGTACGCCGCGGGCGGCGCGCGCGCGATGTCGGTGCTGACCGACGGGCCGTTCTTCGGGGGCAACCTGGCGGACCTGGCCGCCGCGCGCGCGGCGTGCCCGCTGCCGATCCTGCGCAAGGACTTCGTCGTCGACCGCTACCAGATCGTCGAGGCGCGGGCCGCCGGCGCCGACGCGGTGCTGCTGATCGTCGCGGCCCTGGACGACGCCACGATGCGCGCGCTGCTGGCCGCGGCCGCCGAGGCCGGGCTGGACGCGCTGGTCGAGGCCCACGACGCCGTCGAGGTGGCGCGCGCCCTGAACGCGGGCGCCGCGATCGTCGGGATCAACAACCGCGACCTGCGGACGTTCACCGTCGACCGCGATCTGGCGGTGCGCCTGCGGGCCAGCGTGCCCGCCGACCGGATCGTCGTCGCCGAGTCGGGGATCCGCGATGCTGCCGACGTGGCGCGGCTGCGCGCGGCGGGCGTCGACGCCATGCTGGTGGGCGAGACGCTGATGCGCGCCCCCGATCCGGCCGCCGCGCTGAAGGCGCTGGCCGCCTGAGATGGCGCTGCTGATCAAGATCTGCGGGGTGACGACCGCGGAGGACGCCGCGATGGCCGTCGAGGCCGGGGCAGGGGCCATCGGCGTCAACCTCTGGCCGGGGTCGAAGCGTCACGTCGGGATGCCAGCCGCGCGCGCCGTGCTGGCCGTCGTGCCGCCGGGCGTGCAGAAGGTGGGCGTCTTCGTCAACGCGCCGGCCGCCGAGATCGCGCGCGCCTTCGACGAGCTGGGGCTCGATCGCGCGCAGCTGCACGGCGACGAGCAGGCAGCCGACTACGCGGCGCTGAATCCCGCCCGCCTCGTGAAGGCGGTGCGCGTGCGCGACGAGGCTTCGATCGCCGCGGCCGCCGGCTGGAACCCCGGCCTGTGGCTGTACGACGCGTTCGTCGACGGCTTCGGCGGGGGAGGCGTGGCGGCCCCCTGGCCGGTCATCGCCCGCGCGGCGCGGCGCCCGTTCCTGCTGGCGGGCGGCCTGACGCCCGACAACGTCGCGGCGGCCATCCGGGCCACGCGCCCCGACGGCGTCGACGTGGCCAGCGGCGTCGAACGCCGCCCCGGCGCGAAAGATCCGGCCAAGGTCGCCGCCTTCGTGGCGGCGGCGCGCGCCGCGATATAGGTTTCGTCCATGTCGATCTCCGCCGCTGCCACACCCGGACGCTTTGGCCTCTTCGGGGGACGCTACGTCTCCGAGACCCTCATCCCGTCGCTGGATGAGCTCGAGGCGGCGTGGGCGGCGGCGTCGGTCGACCCGGGCTTCAACGAGGAGCTGAATCGGCTGCTCTCCGACTACGTCGGACGCCCCACGCCGCTCGGCTTCGCGGCCCGCTTGTCGGCGGAGATCTCGCGCGAGGCGGGCCGCAACGTGCGCATCTACTTGAAGCGCGAGGACCTGTGCCACACGGGCGCGCACAAGATCAACAACTGCATTGGGCAGCTGCTGCTGACCCGTCGCATGGGCAAGACGCGCGTCATCGCCGAGACGGGCGCCGGGCAGCACGGCGTCGCGACCGCCACCGCCTGCGCGCTGTTCGGCATCCCGTGCGAGGTCTACATGGGCGCCGTCGACGTCGAGCGGCAGGCGCTGAACGTGCTGCGGATGAAGCTGCTGGGCGCCAAGGTGCACGCCGTCAACGACGGCACCGCGACGCTGAAGGACGCCATGAACGAGGCGCTGCGCGACTGGGTCACCAACGTGCGTACCACGCACTACGTGATCGGGTCGGTGGCGGGGCCGCACCCGTACCCGCTGCTGGTGCGCGAGCTGCAGGCGGTCATCGGCCGCGAGGCGCGCGCCCAGATTCAAGAGGTCGAGGGGCGGCTGCCCAGCGCGTGCGTCGCCTGCGTCGGCGGCGGCTCGAACGCCATGGGCCTGTTCCACGCATTCGTCCCGGATCCGGAGGTGCGCCTCTACGGCGTCGAGGCGGCGGGCGACGGCGTCGACACCGCCCGGCACGCGGCGACGCTGGCGCGCGGCCGCGTCGGCGTGCTGCACGGCGCGCGCTCGTACGTGCTGTGCGACGACGACGGCCAGATCTCCGAGGCGCACTCGATCTCGGCGGGGCTCGACTACCCGGGCGTGGGCCCCGAGCACTCGTTCCTCAAGGACACGGGGCGCGCGTCGTACCTGGCGGTCACCGACGACGAGGCGCTGGAGGGTTTCCAGCGGCTGGCGCGCTGCGAGGGGATCCTCTGCGCCCTCGAGAGCGCCCACGCGATCGCGGCGCTGCCGCGCGTTGCCGCGGCGCTGCCCGCCGACTCGCTCATCGTCGTGAACGTCTCCGGTCGCGGCGACAAGGACATGGGCACCATCAGCCAGCGGTTGGGGCTGGCGGGGGCGCTGTGACGGCCGCGCCGCGGCTGGCGGCCCGGTTCGCGGCGGCGCGCGCCCAGAAGCGGGCGGCGCTGATCGTCTACCTGACGGCCGACGATCCCGACGGAGAGACCAGCCTGCGCCTCATGAAGGCGGCCGCCGACGCGGGCGCGGACGTCATCGAGGTCGGCGTCCCCTGGAGCGACCCTTCGGCCGACGGCAAGGCGATCCAGGCGGCGATGCACCGCGCGCTGGCCAAGGGCGGCGGCCTGCGCCGCTCGCTGGCGCTGTGCGCGGAGCTGCGCGCCGCGTGCCCCGACGTCGGGCTGGTGCTGTTCGGGTACGCGAACCCCATCTTCGTGACCGGCACCGACGCGTTCGCGGCCAAGGCGCGCGCGGCGGGAGCCGACGGCGTGCTGTGCGTCGACTACCCGCCCGACGCCGATCCCGCGCTGCGCGCGTCGCTGGCGCGCGAGGGGCTGGACTACGTGCCGTTGCTGGCGCCGACGTCGACGGACGCGCGCATCGACGCGGCGCTGGCCGCTGCCGGCAGCTTCGTCTACTACGTGTCGATGACCGGCACGACCGGCACCGCGCTGGCGGACCTGCAGGGGCCGCGCGAAAAGGTGGCGGCCATCCGCGCGCGCGGCGGAGGGCGTGTGCCCGTCGCCGTCGGGTTCGGCATTCGCACGCCGCAGGCGGCGCGCGAGGTCGCGCAGTTCGCGGACGGGGTCGTCGTGGGCAGCGCCGCCGTCGAGATCGCGGCGCGCGGGGCCGAGACCGGACGCGATCCAATTCCGGAAATGACCGCCTTCGTCCGCTCCCTGCGCGACGCCATCGCCTCCGTCAAGTGATCTAAGTCCCTTTCTGCTTGGGCTGGTTTGCCCCTTCGGATATGGTCCGGCCGAGGAGGCCCCCCCATGAAGCACTTC
>CAZPUH010000567.1:0-9146 GCA_964589215.1 uncultured Myxococcales bacterium
GGAGGTCGGGCTCGGATACCTGAAGCTGGGTCAGTCGGCGACGACGCTGTCGGGCGGCGAGGCCCAGCGGATCAAGCTGTCCAAGGAGCTGGCCAAGAAGTCGTCGGGGCGAACGGTCTACATCCTCGACGAGCCGACGACCGGGCTGCACTTCGCGGACATCGCGCAGCTGCTGTCGGTGCTGAACCGGCTGGTCGAGGCGGGCAACACCGTCATCGTCATCGAGCACAACCTGGACGTCATCAAGACGGCCGACTGGGTCATCGACCTCGGCCCCGAGGGGGGGCCCGGCGGCGGGCAGATCATCGCCCAGGGGACGCCCGACGACGTCGCGCGCGTGGCCGCCAGCTACACCGGCCAGTATCTGCGCAAAGTCCTCTGAAACCTGGACAACGCTGGACGGCGACGGCCGCCGCGACCAGACTTGCGGGCATGAAGCTGGGCATCGGAACGATGGTCATGGTCCCTGTCGTCGGGATGGGGCTGCTGGGGCTGCTGTCGCGCGCGCGCGGCGGCGATCTTCTGCCGGTCGGGGCGGCCGCGCCCGACGTCACCGGCACCGACGCCGGTGGCAAGCCGGTGAAGCTGTCCGAGCAGAAGGGGAAGTTCGCGGTCGTCTACTTCTATCCGAAGGACGAGACGCCGGGCTGCACCAAGGAGGCCTGCGCGTTCCGCGACTCGCACGACCAGTTCGCGCAGGCGGGCGTGACGGTCTTCGCCGTGTCGCGCGACGATGAGGCGAGCCACAAGCAGTTTCGTGACAAGTACAAGCTGCCCTTCCCGATGGTGGCGGACACGTCGGGCGACGTTCAGAAGGCGTACGGCGTGTCGTCGATGCTGCCCGGCACGAAGATGGTGTCGCGCGTGACGTTCCTCGTCGGCCCCGACGGCAAGGTCGCGCACGTCTGGCCGAAGGTCGACCCCGTCGTCAACGCGCGCGAGGTGCTGAGCACCGTCGAGCGGCTCCGGAAGACGGCGCCCCACTAGGGGCGCTGACCTGCCGGCGGCGCAGCGAGGATCGCGTAGCGCTGGTCGCGGTAGCGGGTCGCCCATCCGTCGGCGGCCAGCGCCTTTACCGTCGGTGAGGCGGCGGGCAGGAAGGCGCAGCGGATGGCGTAGCGGGAAAAAAGCGGGCGGTAGCTACGCTGGCTGCGCTCGACGGCTTCGTGCTCCAGCAGCAGGTCCAGGGGGTAGGGGTCCTGGCGGCTGTCCACGAAGACGCGACGGTCGGGCGCGAACCAGATCAGGAACCCGCCGTCGTCGTAGTGGTTGTAGAGCGGGCCCGGACACGTCCGCAGCGCCGCGAGCGCGGGGGGCGCGATGGGCCGCCACTCGAGGCGCTCCGCGGGCGCGGACCAGGCCAGGATCAGAACGACGACCGCCAGCAGCCCGACGCCGCCGGCCAGCGCCAGGTTGAGACCGGGGTGATCGGGGCTGGGCGGGCGTGGCCGTCCTGGCAGACGAAAGCGAAAGTCCGCGCCCAGCAGGCGGCTGGCCGCCGGCGCGGCGAACATGAGGAACGGGGCCATGTTCCGTTGCGACTGGATCGCCACGGGCAACAGCGCGCCGCAGATGCCGAGCAGCGCCCATCCGGGCCATCCGCCCGACGCGAGCGCGCGGCGCCGCACGACGACGATCGCTGCAAACGCCAGCGTCACGATCCAGAAGGCGACGCCCAGCACGTCGACGGGCAGCGTGGGCGCCCACTCGGAGATCTCGATGGCGCGGCTGCGACGCGCGGTCAGCACGATGTACGGCACCAGCTGCGCGCCCAGCGGCGTGCACAGCGTCGCCAGCGCGGACAGCGCCGCCGCGATGCCCACCGCCCGCGCGCGCCGCGCGTCCGCCGCCTCGCCGCGCACGCGCCAGCGGACCAGGGCGAGGGCCAGCGCCGCGGTCAGCACCAGCCCGCCCATCACGACGCCGCCGTGGGCGTTGGCCCAGATCAGAAACAGCGGCGGCAGCCAGCGCCAGCGCTCGCGGACGATCAGCCAGACCAGCAGCGACATGGCCAGCAGCGAGAAGACCTGCGGGCGCAGCACCCAGACGCACGAGGCGACCGACAGCGCCGGCGCCAGCAGCACGAACCGCGTGAGCAGCGGCCCGATCGTGAGCCGGTAGACCAGCGCCAGCGCGCCCAGCACCGCGGCGGCGGCCACGAGCTCGACGCCCGGCATCCCGGCCAGCCGGTGTCCGATCGCCAGGAACACCTGCGAGAGCCACTCGTGATCGGTGTAGGGCGCGCCCGCCGCCGTGAAGGAGTAGGCGTCGGCACGCGGCACGTGGCCGCTGCGCAGGATTTCCATGCCGTCGCGCAGGTTCCAGAAGGTGTCGTTCTGCGCCGGCATCAGCAGCGCGCGAAACGCGAGCGCGATGAACAGCAGCGCGATCGCCATGCGCTCGAACGACAGTCCCGGACGCACGCTCACGGCGTTCCCGGTCGGGCCAGCACGGCCCAGTCCGCGTCCAGGGCCCGCGCCTGCCAGCCGTCGGCGCGCAGGCGGTCGACCATCTTCGAGGAGGCCTTCAGGAACGCGCAGCCGATGCCCCAGCGGGCGAACAGCGGCGCGTAGGGCTGGTCCCCGCGCTCGACGGCGATGGCGTCCAGCATGAATTGCAGCGGATAGGGATCCTGGCGGCTGTCGACGAACACGGGCCGGTCGGGCGCGAACCAGATCAAGAGGCCGCCGTCGTCGTAGTGATTGAAGAGCGGCGCGCGGCAGGATTCGACGGCCGCCAGCGTGCGCGGCGCGATCGGCTGCCAGGCCAGCCACGGCAAGCGCAGGGCGTACGCGCCGGCCACCAGCGCCAGGGCCGCCGCGGCCATGACGGCCGCGATCGCCAGGTTCACGCGCGGGTGGTCCGCGCTGGCGGCCCGTGCCGTGGCAGGGGCGCGACCGGGCCAGCGCCAGCGGAACGCGTCGCCCAGCAGGTGTGTCGCGGCCGGCGCCGCCACGATCGCGAACGGCGCGAAGTTCCGCAGCGAACGAAACGCCGGGCCCATCAGCGCCAGCATCGCGGCGACCAGCGCCCAGGTGGACCAGGGGGCGGCCCCCAGCGCGCGGCGGCGCCGGACCAGCAGCGCGAGCAGCGCGACCGCGGCCACCCAGAAGATGGCCCCCGTCGTGTTGTCGGGCCAGGTCGGCCGCCACTCGCTGATGCGCAGCGCGTAGAGGCGCGACGTCGACTCCCAGACGAAGCGGAAGACGCCGAAGCCCAGCGGGGTCGCGCAGCTCGCCAGCGCCGCCAGCGGCAGCACCAGCGCGAGCGCTTGCACGCGCCGCCGATCGACGCCGGCGCGGGTCCGCCGCCAGCGGACGACCGCCGCGACGGCGACGGCGGCCAGCACGATGCCGCCCAGCACCACGCCGCCGTGCACGTTGGCCCATAGAAGGAAGAGCGGCGGGATGGGCCAGAAGCGCTCGCGCGCGAGCAGCGTCGCCAGGATCGCGACGGCCAGCATCGTCGCGATCTGCGGGCGCAGCGCCCAGACGGGTGACGTCAGCGTCAGCCCGACGGCCAGCGCGACGGCGCGGGTCGCCGGCGACCCGGCTCCCAGGCGGTACACGAGCACCGCGGTCGCCAGGATCAGACCGGCGACGACGACGGTCAAAAGAGGGAAGCCGCCCAGGCGGTACCAGCCGTAGCTGAACGCCTGCCAGAGCCACTCGTGGTCAGGCCACGGTAGACCGGCCGCCGTGTACGAGTAGCTGTCGACGGTCGGGACGTGCCCCGTCCGCCAGATGTCGGCCCCGGCGCGCAGGTGCCAGAAGGTGTCGTTCTGGGCGGGGCTGATGAGCGCGCGGAACGCGATCACGACGAACACCAGCGCCAGACCCATCGCCTGGAAGGTCACGGCCGAGATCCGCTCGCGAGGACGGTCCACTGCGCATCCGCGTACTGCGTGCGCCAGCCGTCGCTCTGAAGGCGCGCCGCCAGGGTGTCGCCGGCTGGCAGGAACGCGCAGCGAATGCCATGGCGGCGGAACAGCGGCGCGTAGGGGGCGCCGCGCTCGACGGCGGCGCCCTCCTGGACGAAGGCGGTGGGGTACGGATCCTGCCGGTTGTCGACGAACACGCGCTTTTCGGGAACCAACCAGATCAGGTAGCCGCCGTCGTTGTAGCGGTTGTAGAGCTGGGCCGGGCAGTCGCGGGCGGCGGCGACGGCGCCGTCGGCCAGCGGGCGCCAGTTGAGGTTTGCGTACGGCGCGCGCCACGCGGTCACGACGGCCAGCCCCTCGGCGAGACACACGGCGGCGAACAGCCCCAGGTTCAGGGCCGGACGATCCGGCGAACGTGCGGCGTCGGACGGACGCCGGCGCAGCCCGAAGTCGGGGCCCAGAAGGCGACTGGCCGCCGGAGTGGCGACCAGCAGAAACAGCGTCGTGTTGCGGACGGCGAGCACGGCGAGCGGGAAGATCACCAGCGCCGCCAGCCAGATCACGAGGTCGGCCCACGACGCCGCGCGCAGGCGGCGGCGGCGCGCGAGCACGAGAACGACAAACGCGCCCGCCAGGACCCAGAAGGTGATCTGAAAGGGACCGAGCTCCAGCGACGAGCGCCATTCGGCGATGCCGTTGTCATGCGACTCGCGGATCGAAACCGCGATCGCCGTCCAGAGCCGGATCCCGAGCGGGGTCGCCAGCGTCGCCAGCGCGCACAGCGGCGTCACGACCGCCAGCGCGCGGGCGCGACGCACGTCCGCGGCGGCACCACCGCGCGCGCGAGCCAGCGCGGCGGGCGTCACCACGGCCAGCACGACGCCCCCCATCGCGACGCCCCCGTGGGCGTTGGCCCACACGAGGAAGAGCGGCGGCAACCAGCGGTAGCGCTCGCGCGAGAGCAGCCACAGCACCGCCATCAACATCAGCTGGGTGATCAGCTGCGGCCGCAGCGCCCACGCGCACGACACCAGCGGCAGCCCGAGGACGATCAGCAGCGCGCGGGTGCCAATCGACCCCACCATCAACCGGTACATCAGCGCCACGGCGCCGGTCACGATGGCGGCGCCACCCGCCTCCAGCAGCGGAAAGCCGCCGCCCCGGTGCAAGGCATACGACAGCGCCTGCCAGAGCCATTCGTGGTTCGGCCAGAACCGCCCTTCCGCCGTGTACGAGTAGTGGTCGGCCAGCGGCACGTGCAGCGTCTGCCAGATCTCCTGACCCGCACGTAGGTGCCAGTAGGTGTCCGACGCAGCCGGCATCACCAGCGCGCAGACCGCGACGGCGCCGAGCAGCAACCCCTCGGCGAGCTTCGAGAACGAAAGGCCGCGCGTCACACCGTTGTCATTGGACCACTCGGCGCAACGACGCGTCAGCTTGAATTCAATGACCGCGATCTGTCAGCCGAGATACAATCAAGTCGTGCGCTTCGCCTCTCGTTCGCACAGCCGCCACCCAGAGCGCGGCACGGCGGCGGTGGAGTTCTCCCTCGTCGTCCCCCTGCTGGTCGCCGTGACAATCGGAACCATCGACGCCGGCAAGATGGTCGTCGCCAAGCAGATGTGCGCCTACGCCGCCATCGTCGGCGCGCGGACGGGCATCGCGAGCGCAACGGCCAACAGCACCGTCGTGCAAAACGCGGCGATCGCGGCGGCGCCACTGCTGCACCTGACGACCAGCGACGTCACGGTTGCCGTTACCGTCGGCAGCACGGCCGCGACCAGAGCGTTCGGTGCGCGGACGCGCGGCGACACCGTGACCGTCACGGTCGGCTACACGTTCACGCCCGTCATTCCGCTTCTCACCAAGCTCGCGACGAAGAGCTACTCGGTGAAGAGCGCCATGGTGGTCCCGTGAGCGGTCGCGTTTTACGCGCGCGTCGTCACCCCGAGCGCGGCAGCGTCACGATCCTCGTCGCCGCCCTGTGGATGGCTCTGTTCGGCATGGCCGCGCTGGCCGTCGACGCGGGCCACATGTACCTGACCAAGCGCAACTTGCAGGACGCTGCGGACGCCGCCGTGATGGCCGGCCTGCCGACGCTGGGCAGCAACCCGGCGACCGCGCAGACCAACGCCCGCAACATGGCCATCCAATGCGGCTACCCGACGGGCAACATCACCACCGGGACCGGGACGGCCGCCGGGCTCACGACCCTGACGGTCACGATCAGCGCGTCTGAACCGTTCTTCTTCGCCAAGGTGCTGGGCTACGCCTCGAAGACCGTCAGCGCCACCGCCGTGGGACAGGCTTCCGGCTCCGTGCCCGCGGTGTTCGCGGGAAGAAACACCTGCACCGGGTCGCCGAACCCGGTCGGAATCCAGTTCAACGGCGGCCCGATCGCCGTCACGGGCGACACCGAGAGCAACGGCACGGCCAACATCTACGGCAGCGGAACCATCTCGGGCTCGTCCGTCTATGGCGCCGGCTGCGCGTCCAACATCCCCGGCGCGACGAACACCGGCGGCTCGTTGCCCTATCCCTACTCCTACACGACCAGCAGCTTCGGCGGCTGCGACTTCGGCTCGCTGAGCACGCCCACGTTGTCACTGGGCGGCCCGGGGCCGTGGTGGGCGAGCGGAGGGCCCAGCGGCGGGACCCTGGCGACGGGTGTGTACTGCGCGTCCACCCAGATCGACGCCAGCGCCGGCAGCTTCCTCAACGGCACGGTGACGTTCGTGACCCCGGGGCGCATCACGATCAGCAGCGCCACCGTGAACCTGACGGCGTACTCGAACGGAATCCTCGCCTACGCCGGGGCCACCAGCGACTGCTACACGAACCAGGCGATCAACGTCGGCAGCGGCAGCATCACGATCAACGGGTCATTCGATGCTCCCAACGGATGCGTCAACGCCAGCGGGTCGGTGCTCAACGTGAACGGCTCGCTGGTGGGGAACGAGGTGCAGTTCGGTGTCGGTGGGGCCTCCACGATTAACGCAGGGGCCGGCACCGGCTCCGGCTACTTCTTGTACCAGTAGGCGGAGACGCTCAGGTCAGTTGTTCCCGCGCACAGCCATGGTCCGGGACGTGTAGCGCAGGTAGCCGGCCGTCGGCGAGGCCTTGTCCCAGGGCATGACCTTGCCCAGCGGCGGGCGGAAGTCGGCGATCAGGGTCATCGTCCAGGTCGGGTCCAGCGGGGTGACGCCGCAGGTCGGCGTCGACCCAGACAACGTCAGCACCGTCGAGAGGCCGTTGTTCGTGAGATAGGTCGTGACCGCCGTCGCAGCGGCGGTCTGGGCCGCCGTCCGCGCGGCGATCTGCGCGGCGGTCGCGCCCGGGGCGCAGCTGACGCCCGACGTGCGCGCCGCCGCCACCAGCCCCTGGTGCTGCGCCTCCAGCACGTTCATCGAGATGTAGAAGTAGTACCCGTACTGCATCATCCCCATCAGCAACGGGGCCAGGAAGAAGATCGCCAGCGCGAACTCCAGCGCCGCCGCGCCCCGCTGGGCGTCGCGGCCGGCTGGTCGGAGCGGAGACGATCTGAAGCGCATCGCGTCCTCCTTCACGTTCGGCCCGCGCCTGGCGGGCCCGCGCGTCACTGGCCGCCCGGAACCGACGGCGGCGGGGTGTAAGCCTCCATGCGCCCGCCCTGCCCCTGGCCGATCATGACCATCTGCCCCTGCCCCGTCCCGCCTTCCTGGCCGCCCACCGTCTTGCGGTAGTTCTTCGAGATGGCCGCCGCCTCCTGCGAATCGAGGCTGCTCAGCGCGCGCCGCGCCGGCTCCGACGTCGCCGTCGGCGTCTGGATGTGCTGCGCGTTGAACCAGGCGGCGTACGAGCGGCCGTAGTTCTCGGACAGGTGCGCGTGCGTGCAGGCGCCCCCCAGCGTCGCCGCGCCCGCCAGCACCAGCAGCGCCGTCAGGAAGCCGCCGCGCGTGCCGCGCCGGGGGATCGCGTTGTCACTTGGGCTGGTCATGCTGTGCCTCGCTGTGGGGGGGAGCATCTTTTTGCGTGGGTAACGCCACGGGCGGAGCCGCTTCCGGCGGGAGCGGCCGCCCGAGAGCGGTGGCCGCGTGAACCAGGTTGGACCGGGCGTGAGCCGCGGCCGGATCGATGCGCACCGCCTCCAGATACAGCTGGTACGCGTTGGCCATGTCGCCGCGGCGTTCGTAGGCGAAGCCCAGGTTGTTCTTGGCCTCCGCCTCGCTGCCGCCCATCTGGAACTCGCGCGCCGCGCTGGGCAGATCGCCGACCGCCGCGTACGCGAAGCCCATGTTGGTGCGGACCCGATGCGACAGCGGCGCCAGGCGCGCCGCCTTCTCGTATTGCTTGATCGACTCCTTGTAGTGCTGGCGCAGGAACAGCGAGAACCCGAGGTTGTTCAGGTAGGCGGGGTTCTGCGGGGCCAGCTTCACAGCCGCCTTGTGCTCGGCCTCGGCGTCCGGCCGCATCTGCACGTCGTAGAGGATCCCCAGCGCCGCGTGCGCCTCCGCGTCGTCGGGGGCCGCCCTCAGCGCCGCCTTCAGGTCGTCCTCTGCGTCGTGGTAGAGGCCGCGCTCGCGATAAACGATCCCGCGCAAGGTCAGCACCTCGGCGTCCTCCGGCCACTTGCGGTGCAGCTCGTCGAGCAGTCCGAAGGCACGCGCCCAGTCGCCCTGCTCGGTCATCTGCCGCGCCATCTTCATCCGCGCCAGATCGGCCGGCGTCGACGGGTGCGCCGCCTGCTGGGTGGACGCGCAGCCGGCCAGCGCCGCCGCCGCCTCCAGCGCCACGATCACGATCAACCACCGCAAGGCCCGCTTCACGCTCATTTGGCTCCGATGATCATCAGCGCCGCCGGGCCCATGACGACCACCATCAGCGACGGAAGAATGAACAGGATCAACGGAACGGTCATCTTGACCGACACCATCGCCGCCTTCTCTTCGGCGCGCTGCATGCGCTTGGTGCGCATCCCCTCGGAGTGCACGCGTAGCGCGCGCGACACGCTGGTGCCGAAGAGCTCGGTCTGGATGATCATGGCGGACAGCGACTTGAGGTCCTCGACGCCCGTGCGCGTCGACAGCCGGTGGAAGGCGTCCGAGCGCTTCACGCCGGCCTGGATCTCCAGCATGGTCTGCTTCAACTCCTGCGCCAGGATCGGCGCGACCAGCTCCATCTCCTGCGCGACGCGCGCCATGGCGGCGTCCAGCGACAGCCCGGCTTCCACGCAGGTCACCAGCAGGTCGATGGCGTCGGGCAGCGGGTTCTCGAGCGCCTGCTTGCG
>CAZPUH010000568.1:0-16044 GCA_964589215.1 uncultured Myxococcales bacterium
GGCGACCAAGGTGAACCTGGACGCCGACGGGGAGTCCGAATACGACTTCATGGTCCAGAACGGCTACTCGGTGCTGTACGTCGGGACGGTCAGCCGGCCGGCCACGGATCCGTGCGCGACGGCGGGCGGGACCGCCTACGACTTCTCGAAGCTGCCGACGACGCTGAAGTTCCGGCTCGGCTTCGCCACGCCGACCAGCTACGTCAACTGCCAGAACGGCAGTGAGTTCCCGGGCGTTCCGGGCATCAACGGCGAGGACTACCCGCGCGGCATCCAGTTCCGGTCCGATCGGTCCGTCATCGGCCAGGTCACCGTCCACGCCGATCACCCGTTCTGGGAGAGCTTCGCCGAGGACTCGTCGCTGCGCTTCGATCAGATCGCCGCCCAGTACGTCGGCGTTGCGAACCCGGTCGCCACCGTCGAGGACATGCGCGGGGTCGACTTCACCGCGTTCACCGACAAGACCGGCAAGGCGCTCCCCATGCGCTCCTGCGTCGACTCGTCGCTGTACATGCCGCCCTACGCGCCCGGAGACCAGCTCCACTTCGATCCACTGACGGTCCCGGTGAACAAGACGGGCACCGATCCCAAGAAGGCGCTGAAGGACTACTACGACTACATCCGTTACTCGCAGTCCACGCAAGGCCACCTCAACTCGCAGGGCCTCTGCTTCGTCTCGCGCAACTACGACTCGCCGCCCGGAGGATCATGATGCCGCTCAGCGATGAGCCCCGGCCATGACACCGGAGCGGCCGAACGGAGAAGGGGATCGCGATGAGGATGCGCCGCTGCCGGCCGCCGAGGTGTCGTACGCGCTCTGCATCTTCGCGACGGAGACGTTCCCTCCCTCGCCAGCGGCGGTTCGCCGGAGCCTGGGCGCCTCGGGAGCGGACGCGGACATCGCGATCGCGCGGTTCGAGCGGGCGTTCCGGAGGTCGCCGGAGCTCAGGCGCCTCGGGTCGTGCGACCTGCCGGTCGAGCGTTTGAATCGCGGAGTCCGGGTGCGCCTCGACCCGGCCGTGGCGGAGGAGGCCGTGGCCGAAGTCGAAGCCATCGCCCGCCGCCACGGGTTGGCCGTCCTCGACGAGAAGCTGGACGAGATCAGCTTCCCGTCTTCCCTGGACGCTCTCGAGCATTTCGAGGAAGCCACGCGCGCTCTCTGCGCGGCCGGTTCGGGCTACTTGATGATCGAGGGGGGCGGCGGGGACCGGTACTTCGTGCAGGCGTTTGCCGAGGATGGCGGCCGCGAGATCCGCGTCGAGGCCGTCGGTAACCGGGCGCTGCCGCGCAGCTGGAAGTTGCCGCGATCGATCGCCGCTGAGCTCGACCGCCAGGGCTGGCGCCCGCCGCGCGGCGCCGAGGTGAACTTCTCCGCGACGCTGCCCATCGGGCCGCGGGGCACGCCGCGCCGGCTGGCGAAGCTCTTGCACGACGCGCTCGCGGGCGCGTACGGTCTGGCCGCGACCGCGCGCGTGACGATCTGCCTGTCTTTGGGGTGACTTCCGGGCTGCGGCCTCCCGGGTAGTTGCAGTCAAACTGTTGTTGCCATACGCTTGATCCGTGGCGAAGGCGTCTAATCCGATCGTCGACGTGGACGCGCTCAGGAAGCAGATCCGGGACGCCGGCCTGCGCGGCACCGGCTCACGGATCGCGGTCCTCCGGCTGTTGCACGAGGCGCGGGCTCCAATGACCCACAATGAGGTCTCGGACAAGCTCGCGGCCTCGGGCTACGACCACGCGACCATCTACCGCAACCTGATCGACCTGAGCCGGGTCGGTCTGCTGGTCCGGACGGACCTCGGCGATCACACCTGGCGGTTCGAGCTGCGGCAAGGCTCCGGCGACCACAAGTCGCAGCACCCGCACTTCATCTGCATCGACTGCGGGGACGTGAATTGCCTCCCTGACAAGGCGGTCAGCGTGCGCGGCGCGCCTGGAGTCCCGCGCGCCCTGCGCCGGCGCGGCGTCGTCATCCAGCTGCAGGGGCGCTGCGACAGCTGCGAGCTCGCGGCCGCCGGCTGATCAGCGCGCGAGCGCCTGACTGTCCGTCATCTGCGCGCGGTGGGGGTCGTCCCCGTCGTCCTTCCAGTCGTCGGGGTGGATTTCGACGGCCACGTGAGCGAAAGCGTGCACGGACAGGACTCGCTGCTTGAGGTCCGCCGCCGACCGCCACGATCGCGCGAGGAGGCTGACGTTGCAGCCGTGCGCGCCGCCGCCGAGAGACCACACGCGCACGTCCTCGATACGAATGTCGGCGTCCTCCTGGAGATGAGCGACGAGGCGCGTCCGCAGCGCCGCGCCGTTCGGGGTCATGTCCATCAGCTCCGACGCCGTCCGCCGGGCGAGCCCGAAGGCCCAGATCAGGATCATCGCTGCGCCAAGCAGGCCCGCCGCCGGATCCAGCCCGCGCCAACCTCCCAGGGCTCCGCCGATCAGCGCGGCGATCGCGAGCACGCTGGTCAGCGCGTCGGACAGCACATGCAGGTACACGGCGCGCAGGTTGTGGTCATGGTGTTCGTGGTCGGGCGCGCCGAGCAAGAGCGCCGCGACGACGTTGACGACGAGGCCGACGAGCGCGACCGGCAGCGCCTCGCGAAACTGGACAGGGCGCGCCTCGCCCAGGCGGCGGATCGACTCGGCGGCGAGCAGCAGCGCCGCGCCGCCCAGGAGCAGCGCGTTCGTGTAGGCCGCCAGCGCGTTGACCTTCGCCGGGCCGAACGCGAAGCGCCCCTCGCGCTCCGCGCGCCTGCCGTAGCGATAGGCAAGCCAGGCCAGCCCGACGGCGCCCACGTGCGTCGCCATGTGCCATCCGTCGGCGATGAGCGCCATCGAGCCGGTCAGCCAACCGAACGCGAGCTCGAGCGCCATCGTCGCGACGGACAGCAGGACGACCACGCGCGTCCGCCGCTCGCCCGCCTCCAGGTGACCATGTGCCGTGGTCACGACCGGCCTCCACTGGCGCGACGACGCGGCGCCTCGATGGCGCCGTCGAGCGCGTCCACGAACTTCTCCCAATCGAGATCCTTCGCGATGACCACCAGATGGGGTGAAATGCGGGCGCGCCGGTGCGGTGTCACGTCGAGCGCGCCGGGCACCCACTGGACCGCGTGCAGTCCCGCCTTCTCGGTGGTGCGCACGAACCCTTTCACGCGCGCGAGCGCGGGCGCGAATTGCCCCAGCACCGGGCCCAGGCGCTGGGTGTTCACGGGCCCCAGAATCTGGCAGGTCACGCTGGAAAACCCGGCCGCGGAGTTGGCGACCCTCTTGGCGGTCTTCCTGGCTACCTTGGACCGCCGGGCCGTCGGCCGGCCGCTCCTCGCCGGCTGCACAAGCAGGCCCGGATCGACGTCGGCGTTCGAGGAGGTGAGCACGCGGGCCGCGGCGTGACGCCGCTGCAGGGAGCCGGTGAGCTTGCGAACCGCCGCCGCGTCGGCGCGGTCGCATTTCGTCACCACGATCGTGTCGGCGGCCGCGAGATCGGCCGGGCCGTGCTTCCAGATCGCGGTGACGGCGCCGAACCGAACGGCGTCCACCGCCACGATGACCGACGCCAGCCTGGCGCGCCGGTTCTGGCCGCCCTGCTCGAGCGCCTGCTCGACGGCCGTCGCGACCTGCCCGACGATGGCCAGCCCCGTCGTTTCGACGAGGATGGGACCGGTGGTCGACTCGAGCAGCGACTTCACGGCGTCCGTCAGGCCCTCCGAGAGGTCGCAGCAGACGCATCCGCTCGAGAGCTCGGCGACGGTCATGGCGCCGTCGTGCCCGTGCGCGAGCAGCCGGCCGTCGACGCTCTCCTCGCCGTACTCGTTCATGATGACCGCGGGCACGGTCCCCTCGGCCCGCAGGTGGTTCAAGATCCGGAGCAGCAGCGTGGTCTTGCCGCTGCCCAGGAACCCCCCGACGACGTAAATCGGTCGCGCGTCGGGCAGGCTGCCCCGACGCGCCAAGCGCGCGTTCACTCTCATTTCGCTCCTCGGTCGCTCGTCCTCTGCCGCATGCGCAGCGCGCGCACCGGCATCAGTGGCCGCGCAGCCCAGCGGCCGCGTGCCGTCCTTTGATTTCGTCGAAACGGCTACGCTGGAGGCGAGGTCTTCGGAGCGATGGCCAGGACCGGGATCAGCCGGTCCGCATGCGCGATGTTCGAGAATGAGAGCGCCAGCGCGAGCGGCGCCGCGACGGGCGCAGGGGCGGGCGGGACTGGCGTGAGCGCCAGCTGCCCCGCGAGCGGCGTGAACGGACAGCTCTCGTGCCCGTGGTCGGGCGTCGGGGGGGCGCTGGGACGGCCTGATCGGTCGTCGCCGGCCCGGTGTCCGGTCGCCTCCTCCAGCGCGTGGTGCTCGGCGCAGTAGCGGTGGCTCGCCGTCGCTTCGTGCCAGATCCGCGCGATCGGCACGCCGAGCGCGAGATACACCAGGACCGTGGCCCACAGGGATCGGTGTCCCAAGCCTCGGCGCCTCATGTGCCGAGCAAATGTACGGGGCGGCATCCGGTCCGGTCAAGTACAGCTCCCCTGGATGTGCAGCCGGGTTGCGAATGCAGTGAAAGGCTCGCGTCGTGCGATACTCGTCCGGTGGCGCGCGCCATCGCCATCTTCTTGCTGCTCGTCGTGACGCTGGACGTCTCCGGCCTGGGCACGGCCGCCGGCGACGCGTGCGGCTCCGATGAGTGCCCCATGGGCAGCTCCGGTGGCCCCTGCTCGCCCTTTTGCAACGCGTGCGGCTGCTGCTCGCTGCCGCGAGCCAACGCTCCGGCCGCTCGTTCTGCCCTGGTGATCCCGGACGGCGTTCAGGCCACCTGGCCGGGCGCCGACGTGCCGGCCCCGAGCCCCGATCCCGCGACGATCCTGCACATCCCGAAGCGCCTCGCGTAGCCCCCGAGACCCGAATCGACGGAAGAGGCCGGTGCGGCCGTCCGTCTCGTCACGCACGCGAGGAGGAGATGATGAAGGCGTTCACGACTGCCGCGACGCTACTGGTGTGCGCGCGGCTGATTCCCAGCGCCGCACACGCGAGCGGCGCCGCGCCCGGATCGCAAGAGAGCTATCGATTCGTGCTCGGCGCGGGCGCCGCCGCGGAGATGGAATCGCTCACGGCCGGCCACTTCGGCGCCGCGGCCTTCGTGGAGGTCGAGGCGATCGACGAGTGGCTCGAGCTGGAGCTGGGGGCGCAGATCCTGGCGACCGCGCCCGGCCGCGAGGCGTCTCTGGACCTGGTGCTGAAGAAGCCGTTCCGGGTGACGGAGCGGCTCGAGGTGATGACGGGGCTGGGACCGACGGTGATTCAGACCAGCGGCGCCGGGGAGACACGCACGGCGTGGGGCATCGAAGCTGCCGTGGACTTCATGTACTGGCCGGCTGGGCGCGTGGGCTTCTGGGCCGAACCGGCGTACGAGATCGTGCTGTCCGGCGGCCTCGCCACCGTCGTGTCGTGCACGGTTGGCCCGATGCTCCGGTTTTGACCTTTGTGACGCGCCAGCCTGCGGGTCGGGGAAGATCGGCCGGGAACGCCGTTTGGTACGTCATGGCGGATCGCGGGTCGCGCGCGCTGCTCTGCGCCATCGGTGTCCTGCTGGTGTGCGGCGCGGGGCCGGCGCGCGCTGACAGCAAGAAGCCGGGGATGTTCGACTTCGAGACCTGGAAGTCGCCGGTCAGGCGCGAACGCGAGGCGGCGGGGCAGCTGGCACCGGGGCAAATGGACCTCTCGCCGGCCGTCCCGCACACGTCGGAGCCCAGGGTCATCCGCGTCCGTGTCTACGCCGACAGCGACTACCGCGGGCTGGTGGTGCGCTGGCAGGGGCGGCTGCGCGCTCAGATCGAGCGCGTCAACGCGGTGGCGGGTCCGGTCTTCAACGTCAACTTTGCGATCGAGAGCGCGCGTAACTGGGATCGCTCCCACGTCGGCATCGGGTTCGACGCGATCGGCAAGGAGCTCACCGCGCTGGATGCTGCGCGGGAGGTCGATCTGGTGCTGGGGCTGGTCACGCCGGCCCGCGGCGTCGCGACCGACATGCACCAGGTCGGTCAGGCGGCCACGCCGGGCCGCTACATCGTTCTTCGCGGGCTGGATGACGAGCAGGAGGGGGCGGCGATCGATCGCAATTACGCGCTGCTGTCTGCGGAAGAGCGCTCCCGCCTCTACAGCGATCGGAAGGCCCACAAGGAGGTGGTCGTGTTCCTCCACGAATGGGGGCACAGCGCCGGGCTCCTGCACGAGGAGGACCCCGCGATGATCATGAACCCCGTCTACGATCCGAAGCAGGCGGCGTTCAGCGACTTCGACAAGGAGGTGCTGGCGCTGGTGATCGACAGGCGGCTCGGGCACCGTGACGAGGCGCTGCCTGAGCGGGCCGAGCTGCTGGCCCTCTTCGAGAAGGCGCCGCCGGAGGTCGGCTCTGACAAGGACCGGGCGCAGCTCTTGACGTTCCTGCGGGCAGGTCGGATCGGACAGCGTCCGAGTGAACCCCGTCCAGTCGAACAACGCGCCTCGCCGCCGCCGGCCGACACCGCCGATGAGGCGCTGGTCGCGGCCAGGGATGATCACCCCGACCAGGCCTGGAGGCTCTTCTCGCCGCGGTTGCAGCGATTGCGCGAAGGGGGAGGCAGCCCCGAAGCGTGGACGCGCGCGGCGCAGGTGGCGGTCGCGATCGGGGCGCTCAGCGCCGCCGAGGAAGCGATCGGGCACGTCGCGCGCGGCGGCGCGGAGATCGAGAAGGTCGCCGCCGACGTGGAGCTGATCCGGCAGCGGGTCGCGCTGCCGCCCGCGCGAAAGTCCGGGCTGGC
Organism: uncultured Myxococcales bacterium; assembly: GCA_964589215.1. Classification (GTDB taxonomy): domain Bacteria; phylum Myxococcota_A; class Polyangia; order Fen-1088; family Fen-1088; genus JADGRB01. The sequence goes on from CAZPUH010000568.1 coordinate 6,779, forward strand.
GCCCGCCCAGGAGCCGGCCTACGTGGCCGCTTTCCGGGCGACCGCGAAGGTGGTGACGTCGGGCTCCGTGCCCGACGCGCGTGCCCGCCTCCAGTCCTTCAGCGGGGCGTTCCCCGACAGCGCGGGCGCCGACCTGCTGGCCTGCGAGCTGGAGGTGCGTGAGAAGCACGCAGCCGTAGCCACGCAACGTTGCGAAGCAGCGCTGGCGAAGTCCCGGTACGCGGAGCGCGCGCATGTCCTGCTGGGTTTGCTGGCGGCCCGCGCCGGGCACGCGGCCGTCGCCGAGCAGCACTTCCAGGCGGCGATTCACATGGACGCCCAGGACACGGCCGCCTGGCAGGCGCTGGCGCGTCTTTTCCGATCGCAACGCGCGGGCGGGCGACTCGACGAGCTGGCCCACAAGTACCAGACCGTTTTCGGGGCCGCGCTTCCGGAGTGATCGGCTCATTCAGCCCGGCCTTGAAGCCGGATGCCCCCGGGTCTTCGAAAAGCTCCATCGCGCGCGAGCCGGGGGCAGGCTCGCACGGCGACGGTAGCGGGTGGCCGCATGTCGCGGGCCACCCGGGTGCTCTCACGCGCGCGTCAATGGACGTTCGGGGCGTAGTACGGGTCCGCCGGGTTTTGCCCCTTGATGTAGCAGAGGCCCTGGGCGTTCAGGTGCATCTGCGATTGGGCGCTGAACGCCATGAACTGGACCAGGTCGTCCGGGAAGGCCGACCCGTCCGGCGCGGTGACGCCGTTCAGGTTCATGGTCACCTGCAGCGGGTTCGCTTGCGGGTCGTCCGTGGTCACGCCGCCCGCGTTGGGCGACGGGTTCGGCTGGAAGGGCGCCCGGTCCGGCAGCGGCGTCCCATCGGCGAACGTCGTGAGCAGGTGCTGGCTGTGGAACGTGTTCAGGCTGAACGGCGTCGCGCTGGTGTCCTGGGGCGCGAACGCCGCGATCGGGTCGAAGCGCAGCGCCGCCCCCTCCTGTTTCAGCTTGTCCCAGAAGACGTGGTCGACGTGCATCGTGATCTGCGCGATCGCGGCGCTGTCCGGGAGGATGACGATCCCGCGGTTGGCGAGGTCGGCCTCGTCGCCGAGGTCGGCGTTCACGCAGTTCAGGAGCTGAGTGGCGTCATTCCAGCCGAGAGTGAAGTGCACGACGGTCGGCAAAGCGGCGAAGTGTGTCTGCGCCGCGGCCGCGTTCGGGTCGCTCGGGTTGTTGTAGGTGCCCGTGCCGACGTAGGTCGCCGTCCCGCGGAGGAACTTGCTCCACCCGTTCTGGACCATCAGGTCGTAGTCCGCCTGGCCCTGGGCGGTCAGGTTCAGGTTCCAGGCCGGGTACTTCGCGACGACCGTGTCGTACGAAAATGCGTAGCGCTGGCTGGGGTCGAACGAGGAGCCATCGTCGGCCTTGTCCCACACGAACATCGGGCTGGCCGGTTCTTCGCCATCCTTTCCGATGAAGCCCGCCGCCTGGTGGGCGTCGAATACGAACGGGCCCGTCTTGTGCGCGACCTGCGAGCCCATGTCGTACCAGGTCTGATCGGTCGTCGGCATCGTGTTGAGCCGCACGTTGCCGACCACCACGATGTCCTCGTCGATCGCCATGTTCCAGCCGTCGACGAAGTAGGGGTCCCCGTCGTTGACGGGCTGGAAGGGGAGTCCGTTGATCCCCAGCGTCTCGCCCGAGAACGTCACCTCGACGCTCTGCGGTTTGTTCGGCGAGGTCATCGTGAACGTGATCATCGGCGCGCTCAGCTTCGTGCCTGCGGGAGGAGTATCCGGACCGTTGCTGCTGGAGCTGCTGCTGCTGCCGCACCCTCCGACGACGAGCCCAACCCCTACCACCGTCATTGCCAAACATTTGGTTCTGTTTTCCATATCCATTCCCTCGGTTCGCTTCGGTAACCATCGCCCGGTAAAGAAAATTGAGACGGCGCGCACCTACCCGGGCTTTCGGTGCGCCCCTTTGCGGCGGATCTCCCGCCGAGGCCGCCCGCGCCTCGGGCGCATGGGCGGCGATGACCTCGCGGCGGGACCGCGGCGGCTCTTGCGGCCAGCCGGGCGGCGTCGCGAGCGGTGTCGCTCAGACGGAGGGCGGCGAGGTCTTGGGAGCGGAAGCCAGCAGGGAGGCGCGCTCGCGCGCCGGCGGCGCCTTCCAGAAGAGGATGGGCGCCGTCGCGGGCGGCAGTTGGCGCGTCTGCAGATACACGCGCGTTGCCGCCGCGGAGTGAAGGGTGAGCGCCGTCGCGCAGTGCTCGTGCCCGGGCAGGGGATCGCGTTCGTTCGCCTGCAGGCCAGAGGTTGCGGCCGGCTCTTGCGGCGCCATCGCCCCGGCGAGCCGGACGTGCGTGAGCTCTCCGTGCTCGGCGCAGCGCGCGTGGCGACCGATGATCTCGTGCGACAGCGCGAAGAATTGTCCGAGCACCGCCGCGGCCGCGGCCGCGAGCGCGAGCGCGCGTGACGTTCTGGACAGGCGGCGCCGGTCGCCCCGGAAGCGCATCAGCAGATGCTCCGCCCGCCCGCCGCCCGTCAAGGTGACCTCGCCGGCGGCTCGAGGGCGAAGCGATAGACGCCCACGCTCCCCTTCATGCCGCCGAGAACCGCGCTGTTGAAGGGATTGCTGTCGGACCAGCCGTAGATGGGGCCCGCGCTGGGCGAGCAAGGGCCGCGCGTGGGGGCCGATCCAGGCGAGCCCCCGTCCGCCGCGCCGACGGCGCCCCCGTCCGCGCCGCCGGCGCCCGCGTCCGCGCCGGCGGCGCCCGCGTCAGGCGCCCCGCCGTCGGGCGCGGCAGGCTTCGGGGGCGGGGTCACCAGGTTGCAGAAGTTGGCCTGGTCGAACCAGTGCGACGGATCTACCCGGAGCTCGAGCGCGCCGCTCGAGGAGGTGAAGACCAAGTTGCAGTCGGCGCCCGCCACCCGCGCGAGCCGATCGATCGGGTTGAGGGCGGTCACCAGGGCGCTGCTGATCTGGACCCGCCCGGCGAACGGGACGGCGACGCCCGCTTTCGTGGCGGTGCCAGCCAGGAACGCCGTTCCCTGCTGGCCGCCGGTAACGAGCGGCGCGCCGGGCGAGATCGTGTCGTTGTAGCCGTTGACCGAGGTGTAAAACCCGATCTCTACGGAGATCGCGGTCCCCGTTTGCCCGTCCGCGCCTCCCGCCACGGCCTGCAGCGTGGGGTCGAGCATGTCGACGATGAACTGGCTGGTCACCTGCATGATCACGACACCGCTGCGGAAGACGCTCGGCTGCGGCGCGGCGACGTTGAAGTAGAGCGGTCCCAGGACGACCTTGGCCTCGGTCAGTGTGACGGTCCACCCCTGGCCGGTCGAGAACGTGAAGGGAGTGGTCGTATCGCGCGCGATCCCGCCGGCCTCGAACGGAACCTGGATCAGATGCCCCCCGGTCGTGCCCCCGCACTCCGTCGACAACAGCGCCAGAAGCGCCAGCGCGCCCGCGGACAACTTCATCGCTCGCTCTCCTGGTCGAGGATGATCGACAGCGTGCCGAGCAACGAGAAGGGCGGCGCTGCGCTGAAGTGTTCGGTCGGGGCCAGCGTGGGCTCCGGACGGCTGTTGAAGTTGGAGGCGTAGAACAGCTCGCTCGACGGGTAGCGCGCGTCCGTCAGGTTCTGCGCGAGCAGCCCCAGCCGGACGAAGCTCCATCGCACGCTGGCCGACGCGTCGAGCTCCAGCGTCGAGCCCGCGGTCTGGCTGAACGGCAGCGCGCGCGGTCCGATGAAGTTGACCGCGAAGCCCATCGTTCCGGTCAGACCGTGCCCGAAGAACAGACGATGACTGAGCGGCCCGAACAGCGCCGTGTCCGAGCGGGCGATCACCGACGGCACGTATGGGACCAGCGTCCCGTCGGCGTCGTAGGTGGCGTGCGCGTAGGTCGCGGAGGCCAGCTCGTCGAACCACCTGCCGGTGACGCGCACCGCCCCGACCGCCCCGTCTCGCGTCGTCCCGGTCGACTGGGTCAGCCGGCCGAGCAGCGGGTTGAAGATCAGGTCACGGTCGACGTGGGTGTAGAACCCGACCGCCCTGGCCGTGACGTCCGTTGAAAGGAAGCGGCGGTGATAGACCGCTCCCGCTTCGGCGGCCGTGATGCTGGCGAACGGCGCCCGCTCGTTCTGGGTGATGTAGACCGCGTCGAGCGACTGCGCCCCGCGTCCGTAGCTGGCCGTGAGGGTCAGGGGGCGCGTCACGTCGGCGAGAACGGTGACCTTCGGCTCGGTGACCAGCCCCGTGGCGGCGTTCCGCTCGGTGGGCAGCCGCGGCCCGGTGGCGTCGAACGCGGCGCAGGTCTGGTTGGGCGGCGTGTTCGGCACGAACTCACCGGCCGTGGCGCACTGATCGAGCACGTTGTAGTCGAAGTACTCCTGGCGCACGCCGCCGCGCACCGTGAGCCATCGGAACGGCCGGAGGTCCAGATCCAGATACACCGCGAGGTTCACGACGTCGGTGACCAGATCCTCGTCGATCGCGTACGGCACCTGCGTCCCGTAGCGAAGGCGCTGGATCATCGGCGTGGTGTGATCGTAACGCGCGTAGTAACCCGCCTCGAGCGACTGCTGCCGCCCCAGGAGAAAGCCCGTCCTGCGGTCGCTGCCGCGAGCTCCCGCCGTGAACGCCGTGTAGTCCTGCTCGATCATGTCGCCGCGCTGCGGGTGATAGGTCTGCCCGAAGGTCTGCGGGTCCAGCAGGAATCCGGTGAAGTTCTCGTCGATGCGCAGGTTACGCCAGGTGAGAAAGACCTGCTGAGCGAGGGCGTCGTGCTCACCGGGACTCTGCAGGTCGAAGGAGAGGGTGTAGCGCTGGGCGTCCCCGCCCTGGTTCGGGTCCTCGGTGCCGTAGTAGCCAATCCGACCGGAGGCGACGTCGTCCCCACGCACGACCCCGGCGCTCTGGTAGTGGGTGCCGTACGCGGTGCCCAGCAGCCGCCAGAGGCCGCGCGCGCCGAGCTCGCCTTCGTACTCGGCCATGGCGCTCGCGTTCGTGCTGGCGCGGTTCGTGCCGTAGCCGGCGCTCTGAAAGACCTGGGCCGCAGCGAAGGTTCCGACGCGCTCGCCGGGCGGCGCCCACAGCGCCAGCAGCCGCCGCGTGTTGAAAGAGCCGTAGCTCAGCGACAGCTCCGTTCGCCGATCGGGCACGCCCAGCTGATAGTCGGCGCTCCCTGCCTCGGCGAAGTCGGCCTGACGCGGGCTGAAAGGGCCCTCGATGACCCGGAGGTTCTGGACCAGCTCGGGGATGATGAAGTGCGTGTCCGCGTAGCCGTGGCCGTCGGTGTTGTCGACCTCGTTGATGGGCACGCCGTTGACGGTGAACTCGATGGCCTGCCCCTGCTCGGCGTCGAAGCCGCGCAAGAAGACCTGATCCGCGTGCCCCGCGCCCTGCTCGTTCGCGATGAAGATCCCGGGCGCCAGCTGCAGGATGTCCGAGGCCTTCTGGTTCGCGATGACCGCGAGCTGCCCGACCTGGATCTCGAGGTCGGAGGCGCCGCGGTTCGCCTCCTGCCGCCGCCCGCGGACCGTCACGTCGATGGCGGCTGTCTCGGCGGGCTTGGCCGCAGCCGGCGGCGGGGCTTCAGGCGCAGGCGGCGTCGATGCCGGCGGACCAGGCACCGAACCTGGGGGAACGGCGGCCGTCCCGGGCGGGGGGGCCTGAGGCGTCGTCGGCGGCGGCGGCTCGAAGTGAAACAGCAGTTGCACGCGGCTCGCGATCGGGACGCCGTCCCGCAGCGCCGGTCGAAACCGCCAGCTCATCGCCGCCTTGAGCGCCGCTCGATCGAGCGCGGGCGCAACCCCGGACGCCAGGTCGACACCGCTCACCTCGCCGGTCGGCGTGATGGTGGCCGTGACGCCGACGTCGCCTTTCGCTCCCTCGGCGTCGGGCGGGTACGGCGGCCGGCTCTCCTCGACCACGACCGGCGGTTCGACGTGTGGCGGCTCCGCGGCCGGCGGCGCCGCCCGCACGATCCCCGACACCCCGAAGAGCAGCGCGCAGGTCACCACCGCCAGTGAAAGCGGACGCGTCATCTTTTTTTGACGGCAAGCGTGCAGCGAAACAAACAACCTCCGGCATCTCCCGAACGTCGCGCGAGCGGCGCGCCGCGAACGACGACTCCGCCGCACCAACTCCTGAGAGGGTGCGGGCGAACGGCCAACCGACGCAGCCGGCGAGGCGCGCGCGCCCGACCGACCTGCGTGACGAGGCTCTACGTTCGGGGTGGTGAGGTCTTGGGCGCTGCGGTCAGCGCCACCATTCGGCCCGTCTGCCGACGGGGCGCCGGAGGAGCTGGAACGGGCGCCGGGGGCGGAAGTGTGCCGCAGGTGGCAACGAGGGGAGCGGTCGTGTTCCCTTCGGTCGTGAACGCTAGGCCGCAATGCTCGTGCGCATCCACCGCATGCCGGGGCTGGCCCTTGACGGTGGACGCGGTCGGGTGGGTTGTGACGGCGGCATCCGCCGAGATCGGTGTGTGCGTCAATTCACCGTGCTCTGCGCACCGCACGTGCCGGACGGTCAGCTCGTGCGACAGCGATCCAAACTGCCCCAGCCAGGTCGCGGCGATCACGGCCAGCGTGAACACCCTCGCTGCCGCCGAAAAGCCGTGATATCCCGCACGCGTACGCATGGATCGCCTGCAGGAGCTAAGCGGAGACGAAGGCGGGCGTCAAGCGTAGTTCAAGAAACATGGGCCCGACCGCCGGCGGACGAACGGTGGCAAGGTACACTGACGGGCGTGGTTCGCTGCTCTGTCCCTCTCCTGCGCTGCTGGACGAGGATATCGCGCTCGATGAGCGACCTGCCTTTCGCGTTCCTCATGCTGGCCGTGCTGGGGTGCAGCGTCGCCACGACCAGTACGTCCGAGTGCACGATGGCGGGAGGCAAATGCCTCGGCGCCGGTTCGAACTGCCCGAAGCGGGGTGCGGAGGAGTGCAACCCGGACCAGGATCCGCCCGGTGCGTTCTGCTGTCTTCCGTGCTCTGCCGGAAGCACCAACGACGCGGGCATGACCTGCCGCTGACCGGACCCGATGGGCCCGGGGGCGCGGGCGGGGCCGCATCCGCGATATCATGCAGCGATGTCGACGCGTCCCCGCCGCCGCGGCGCTTGGCTGATGTTGGTGTTGGCTGGAACGGGCGTCGGGTGCGCCACCTCCTCGCCGTCCGAGACACCGGTGAGCCACGAATCGGCGCTGCGGGCCAAGCTGGAACAGGCGCGGGCGCTGCGCACCTCGGGCCACGGGGACGCGGCGCTGTCGGTCCTCGACGAAGCGCTGAAGATGGAGGCGCGCTGGGCGGAGCCGCTGCCGCCCGACCTGCGCGCGCGACAGGACGAGGAGGTCGCCGGGGCCGCCGACAGCGTCGAGGCGGAGATCCAGGCTGATCTCAGCGCCGGCGCCCCGCTGGCCGCCCAGAGGCGGGTGGCGGTGCTGGCCCCGCTGATGGAACAGCCACCCCTGCACCCGGCCCGAGACCGCTTGCAGGCTCGACTGGCGGAGGCCGGGAAGACCCGCTGCCGGGAGCTGACCGGCCCGCAAAAGGGGGACACCCCCTACCTGGCTCGGCTGCTGGTCGAGTACTGCGCTCGCGTCGGCGGCGCGTTCACCGCGCCGGCACCGGCTGACCAGGCCCGGGGGCTGCTGGTGTCGGGACGGATCGCCCATGCGACGGACGCGCAGCAGAAGATCGTCGAGACCTGGTTGGCGGAGGTCTTTCGGGCCTCGCCCTGGTACGCCAGCGACGCTGCCGACCTTTCCCCGGTGACGGTGGCCGGCAGCTACGACGCCCGGCTCGAACGGCGCTGGGTCGCGGTGACCGTTCCGTACCGCACCACGATCCATTCGACCGTCACGCGGGGGATCGCGGGGCTGGGGCCGACCGCCGAGGTCGAGACGGAAACCGAGCGCACGTTCGAATACGAGGCCGAGCGCTACGACGCGCACTATCGGTTCGACGGCACGCTGACGCTGCAGTTGGGGCCCGGCCTGGCGCTGGTGGTCAGCGTCAAGCACGGGGACAGCAAGCGGGCCTTCGAGCACGACGTGCGGTTTCCGGCCGCCAATGTGTACCCCCAGAAGGCGAACCTGCCGGACGTCAACGCCTGGCTGACGACGTTCCTGGCCACCAAGCGCGCGCCCATGCTGCAGAAGTTGCGCGCGCGCTGGGTGACGGCGTTTTGCCGGCAGACGGAGTACTCACCGGACGAGGCGGCCCGTTGTCTACAAGCTGGCCAGCGGGTCCCGCAGGCGGAACACGCCTTGCGAGCGGTCTTCGGCGGCGACACCCAGGACGTCATCGACGGGCTGACCCGTTCGCGAGGCGACGAACGAAAGCGCCCCGCGGCTCAGACGCCCGAGGTCGAAGAGGTCCCGGCCCCCGGCCCCAGCGAGTCGATCTAGGCTTTCGAAGCCGCGGTGACGAAGCGCTCGCTTACCGCGAGGGTCGCGAGGCTTCAGCCGCGAAAGTGGCTCTCCAGGTCTCCAGCGACAGGTCGATGGGCGGCTGCGCGGCGGACGCGGCGACGGTCTCGTCCATGAAGGACAGGAACCGTCCGGCGAAATTCACGCGCGCGATCCGCCAGGCGGCGCGCCAGCCGGGGCTCCTGGCCGAAAGCCGCACGCCGGCGACGACGGTCGCGAACGCGTCGTCGTTCAGCAGGCCTTCCTCACGTTGGTAGAACGAGTCTTCGAAGTGGAAGAAGAGCGCCCGGCACAGGTCGACGAACTGGCTCAGCTCGCCCGGCGTGATCGCTTCAGGGTTCGCCGAGCCGTGGAGCCACGCGGTGGCAACCCCGGGGTCAGCCAGCGCCAGCTGCAGCTCCACGATTCGAGACGCGCGGCTGTGCCGGATTGCGATCTGCTGATTGCGCTTCGTCTGCCGTACCTGCAGCGACAGATAGATCAGCGAGACGAGCACGGCGATGCCGCTGACGAAGCTGCCCACGGCGGCGAGGTCGGACAGTGACATTCGCCGACCCTACACCGGTGAGTCCCACCGATAGCCCTCAATTCCCCGCAGGTCGCGAAGCCGAGCGTGTATGATGGGTTTTTACCTTAACTAACGGCGCGGAGGTTCTCTGGTGAAGGTCATCATCGTCTTAGTGGCCGCGGCTGTCATGCTCGGCTCGGGTTGCGGCGGGGACGGGGACTCGACGGGGGCGGGCGGAGCCGCAGGCAGCGGCGGTCGCGCGATGGGAGGTGCCGGTGGGGCCAGCGGCGCCGGTGGCCGCGCGACAGCAGGCGCGGGCGGGGCGAGCGGCGCCGGTGGCCGCGCGAT
>CAZPUH010000569.1:0-3098 GCA_964589215.1 uncultured Myxococcales bacterium
TACGCGACTTCTTGAGCGGGAGAAGGGGTTCGAACCCTCGACGTCCACCTTGGCAAGGTGGCACTCTACCACTGAGTTACTCCCGCGAACTGCGGCAGGCTTTCTAGGGCAAAACCTCGTCGGGGTCAAGGCGCTCGAACACGGCGACCACTTCGACGTGAAATGTCTGGGGCATCAGGTCCAGCGCGACCGCCCGGATCAGGCGGAAGCCGGAGGCCGCCAGCAGGCGGGCGTCCCGGCCCAGGGTCTGCGGGTCGCAGGACACGTAGACCACGCGGCGGGCGCGCGAGGCGACCTCCAGGTGGGCGCGGTCGGCGCCCTCGCGCGGCGGGTCCAGCAGCACGGTGTCGGCCGCTGCCGCCGGAGGTCCCGCGGACCAGGTCGCGCCCGGAACGTTCGCGCGACCGCGCGCGACGGCCGCCGGGTCTCCGTCGCTGGCGTGCACCCGTCCGGGCCACCGCGCGACCAGGTGCCGCGTGAAGTTTCCGCTGCCCGCGTACAGCTCGACGATCGCCCCCGGGGTTTCCCCGAGCGCGTCCAGCACCGCGGCCACCAGCGCGGCGTTCGCTGCCCGCCCCACCTGCGCGAACCCGCCGGCCGGGATTCGCAATGGCGCGCTGTCGGGCTCGACGACGTCGACGGCCTCATCCCCCCACACGGGCTTCCCCGCGATCGACAGCCCGGTGATGCCGGCGGCCTGCAACCGATCGACCTCGCGCCGCGCGTGCGCCGCGCTGGTCGGATCGGCGCCCACGATGTTGACGTGCACCCCCTCGCGTCCGACCTGGGCCTCGACCTCGATGTCGGGCGCCAGCCCGCGCGCCATCGCCCGCAGCGCCCCGTAGGCGCGCGCCAGCTCGGGTCCTGGCAGCAGGCACACGTCGGCCTCGCCGACCCGCTGATCGACCACCTGGCGCGAGCGCCGCGCGCGAAACCCCAGCGCCCCACCCCGACCGACGGCCCACCTGGCCCGGTCGCGGTAGCCGAACGGCGGCCCCGCCGCCCGGACGCCCCCGACCGCAGCCCCCAGCGCCCGCTCGACGATCGCCTGCTTGGCCGCCCGCTGCGCCTCCAGCGTCACGTGCTGCCACTGACATCCGCCGCAGGTTCCAAACACCGGACAGGGCGGTGGCACGCGCGCCGGGCTGGGGCGCTCGATCGCGTCCAGCTCGCCCCAGGCGACCCGCCCCTTCTCGCGCTCGATGCGGACGCGCACGCGCTCGCCGGGCGCGGCCAGCGGGACGAACGTCACCCGGCCGTTGGTGGGGGTCTCTTGCCCGGCGGGGTCGCGCTGCCGCCCGACCGCGTCGCCGCCCGGCGCCAGGCCGTCGATCTCCACGACGACCGCCGCGGCCGAACCGGCGGCGCCTCCGCCCCGCCCCTCTGCGCCAGCCGGCACCGTCTACCTGCCTACGGAAACGGCTGCGCGCTGCGCCCGCGCTCGAGCTCGAAGTCGAAGTAGCCGTGCAGCGTCCCGCCGATCTCCGGGTCACGGGGCGGCGCTTCGTTTTCCTGCTTGGCCGCGATGAGCACCTGATCGATCAACCTGATGTCGAACGACGCCCGCATCCGGTCGCCGAACTGAATGACGAAGTCGGTGGAAATCGGATCGCGTTCCGTGGGAGGACGATTCGACTGCGAGGCCCCCCCGAAATATTGAAACGCTATGTAACCGTCGGAGGCGACTCCGGTGACCTTGGCGACGCCGCAGGTCGACAGCGCCGCGAATGACGCGCGCACGTCCGTGTAAGGCGTCACGTGAATGCGCGGCCACGGCGCGGTCATGGACAGGCCGCCGTCCAGCGACGCGCCCGCGTCCGGGCCGCCGGGCGTGACGGCGCCGGCGTCGACGGAGCCGCCGTCGGTGCTGAACGCCATCCCCGACCAGTCACACCACAGAGTCGACCCACCGTCTGGCAGCGCCTCGGTCACGTTGTAGAGGGGCAACCCGGTGTTCTTGTCGACCGCCCCGCGCACGCAGCGCGCCACCTCGTAAGAGCTCAGGATGTCGAAGTAGAGGGCATCCGAGTACTGGATGGCCAATCCGTTGTTCTGGATGCGGATGTGCATCTCGTTCGTGTGCATCCCATTCACGGACAGGTCTTCGATGGGGACGCCCGCGAAGAAGGACGCGTTCATGTGGTACTCGGTCGGCGCGTCCAGCTGGTTGCCCGGCGCGTGAATGCAGTTGTACTGAAACAGGAAGCCGTCGACCGAGCCCGAACCGCTGCCGACGGTGCAGCCACCCGCCAGGCAGCCGCCCAGCGCCGCCGCCGCCAGGGCGCCCGCAGCGCCGCGGCTCATGCTTCCGGGCTCCGGACGCGCACCACCGTCCCCCGGGACGCGTCCATGCGCCGCGCCGCCGATCCGTCGCGCCGCGCGATCTCGACCTGTCCGCCGCTGCCGACGTAGGCCACCAGCGCCCCCGGCTCCACGTCCGAGAACGTGCGCCCGACCAGCGGCGCGAACAACCCCTCGCCGGCGTCGACCTCGACCCCGATGTCGGCGTCGGGAGCGCCCGCCAGCACCTCCCCCGGGAGCGAGGTGATGAGGTTGCCGAAGCCGTCGACGTGAATGACCTCGCCCTCGATCACGCCCGGCCCGCGCCGCGTGGGACCGCGCCCGATCTCGACCATCGCGTCGACGATGGGGCCCACGTCCATGGGCCGCGCGCCGGCCGCCAGACGGGCCGCCGTCGGGGCGAACACGTCGCGCCCGTGAAAGGTCGGGCTGACCGGCTCGCGCCTGAATTCGCTCGACTCGATCCGGAAGATCTGCCGCGGGCCGCGGGCGACCAGCGACAGCACGCCGTTGTCCGGGCCGACGTAGAGCTGGCCCCCGGCCTCGACCAGGATGTCGGCGCGTTGCCCCCCCACCCCGGGATCGACGACGGCCACGTGGATGGTGCCGGCGGGGAAAAGGGGCGCGGCCTGCGCCAGCGCGACCGCGCCCGCGGTCACGTCCTGCGGCGGGATGCCGTGGGCGATGTCGACGATGGTGCTCTGGGGCGCGATCGACAGGATGACGCCCTTGATGGCGCCGACGTATCCGTCGCGCGCGCCGAAGTCCGTAGTCAAAGTGATGATCGGCATTCTGTT
>CAZPUH010000570.1:0-6281 GCA_964589215.1 uncultured Myxococcales bacterium
GAGGTGCACGCGCTGCGCGACGTCTCCCTGACCGTCGACGAACGCGAGTTCGTGGCGGTGATGGGCTCGTCGGGTTCGGGAAAATCCACGCTGATGAACATCGTTGGCTGCCTCGACCGGCCGACCTCCGGCGCCTATCGCCTGGATGGGCAGGAGGTCTCGGCGCTCGACCGCCGCGCGCTGGCGCGCATCCGCAACCGCACGCTGGGGTTCGTCTTTCAGAGCTTCAACTTGCTGGCGCGCACGTCGGCGCTGGAGAACGTCGAGCTGCCGCTGGTCTACGCGGGCGTCCCCGCGCGCGAGCGCCGCCCCCGCGCGACGGAAGCGCTGGAGCGCGTCGGCCTCGCCTCGCGCGCGCATCACCACCCGAACCAGATGTCGGGCGGCCAGCAGCAGCGCGTCGCCGTCGCCCGCGCGCTGGTGACGCGCCCGCGCCTGATCGTCGCCGACGAGCCGACCGGCAACCTGGACTCGCACACGACGGTCGAGATCATGGTGCTGCTGCAAGAGCTGTCCGCCGCGGGCATCACCGTCGTGCTGGTCACGCACGAGCCGGACGTGGCGGCCTACGCGTCGCGGGTCGTCGTCATGCGCGACGGCCACGTCCGCAGCGACACGCGCCAGACGCCCCGCCGCGCGGCCGTCGACCTGGCCGCCACGCCGCCGCCCGAGGACGATCCGGCGGAGGTGTCGGCGTGATCCCGCTCGAGACGTTTCGGGTGGCGCTGCGCGCGCTGCTGCGCAACAAGATGCGCTCGTTCCTGACGGTGCTGGGCATCATCATCGGCGTCGGCGCCGTCATCGCCATGGTGGCCATCGGCGAGGGCGCGAAAGCCGAGGTCGAGGCCTCGTTCGCGTCGATGGGGTCGAACCTGCTGATCGTGATGTCCGGCAGCACCCAGTCGGGCGGGGCGCGCGGGGGCGCCGGGTCGATGCCGACGCTGACCTGGGACGACCTGCGCGCCATCCGCAACGAGGTTCCGTCGGTGCGCTTCGCGGCCGCGCAGCTCCGGTCCAGCGCGCAGCTGATGAGCGACGACCAGAACTGGGCGACCCAGGTCAGCGGCACGTCGCCCGAGTACTTCCAGATCCGCAGCTGGAAGATCGAACGCGGGCGCGGCCTGCTGGATTCCGATCTGGACGCGTCCGCGAAGGTCGTGGTGCTGGGGGAGACCGTCGCCGACAAGCTCTACGGAGCGGTCGATCCGATCGGGCAGACCGTGCGCATCAAGAACATCCCCTTCGAGGTCGTCGGCGTGCTCGCGCGCAAGGGGCAGTCGCCGATGGGGCAGGACTACGACGACGCGGCCTTCGTTCCGCAGACCACGTTCCAGAGCAAGATCCAGGGCGGCCTGCAGAAGTACATCAACGGCACGATCTTCATGGGCGCGGCGTCGACGGACGCCACCTCGCGCGCCGAGACGCAGGTGGGCGATCTGCTGCGCGACCGCCACCACCTGCTGCCGGGCGCCGACGACGACTTCTCGATCCGCAACCTGACCGAGATGGCCAACGCGCAGGCCGAGGGGACGCGCACGCTGACCACGCTGCTGGCCAGCATCGCGGGCGTGTCGCTGCTGGTCGGGGGCATCGGCATCATGAACATCATGCTGGTCAGCGTGACCGAGCGGACGCGCGAGATCGGCGTGCGCATGGCGGTCGGCGCGACCCCCGCCGACATCCTGATGCAGTTCCTGGTCGAGGCGCTGACGCTGGCGATCGCGGGCGGGCTGGTGGGGGTGACGCTGGGCGTGTTCTCGGCGGGGCGGCTGGCGGCCCGCTTCGGCTGGCCGACGCTGGTCCGGCCGGACGTCGTCGTCATCTCGGTCGCGTTCAGCGGGATCGTGGGGGTGGTGTTCGGCCTTTACCCGGCGCGCAAGGCCTCGCGCCTGGACCCGATCGAGGCCCTCCGCTTCGAATGACCCGGCACGCGCGACAGATGCTGCTGGCGGCGTCGCTGCTGGTCTCGCCGGCGCTGGCCGCCGCGGCGCCGCAGGACACGGCCCCCGACGTCGTCGCCACCGCGCCGGTCGTGACGCTGGCCGAGGCCGTGCGCGCGGCGCGGACGCACCACCCGGCGCTGCAGCTGGCGCGCGGCAGCGCGGCCAGCGCGCAGGGCGCCGCCGCTCAATCGCGCGCCTCGCTGCTGCCGCAGCTGAACGGAACGGCCTCGTACACGCGCGCCACGTCGAACTTCGTCCCCCAGCCCGGCGGGACCGTGCCGCTGGCCGCGCAGGGGTCCACGTCCTGGGCCACCGACCCGCTGTGGCGGTTCGGGCTCAGCGCCAGCCAGCTGGTCTACGACTTCGGCGAGACCATCAACCGCTGGAAGGCCGCCAACGCCGCCGCGGACGCCGCCGACGTGTCGGTGCACGCGACGGAGGCCCAGGTCGCTTACAACGCGCGGGTGGCGTTCTTCACCGCGCGGGCCGCCAAGGACATGGTGGGCGTGGCGCGCGAGACGCTGGCCAATCAGGAGAAGCACCTGCAGCAGGTGCAGGGCTTCGTCGAGGTCGGCACCCACCCGGCGATCGACCTGTCGCAGGCGCGCGCCGACCGCGCCACGGCGCAGCTGCAGCTGATCAACGCCGAGAACAACTACTCGGTCGCCAGGGCGATGCTGAACCAGGCGATGGGGATCGAACGATCGGTCGACTACGATCTGGCCGACGACGCGCTGCCCGCCGTCGAGGGCGAGGACGGCGCCGTCGAGGGCCTGGTCGACGACGCCAAGCGGACCCGCCCCGAGATGGCCAGCCTGCGCCTGAACCTGACCAGCCAGGAGCTGGGCCTGCGCTCGGCGCGCGACATGAACTGGCCGAACCTGTCGCTGTCGGGCAGCGTGAACGAGAGCGGCCCCGAGCTGGACCGCATGACCTGGAACTTCAGCGGTCTCGTGCTGCTCAGCGTTCCGTTCCTGCAGGGGGGCGCCATCCAGGCGCAGATCCGACAGGCGCAGGGGCAGGTGCAGCAGGCGCAGGCGCAGCTGGAGACGCAGCGGCAGCAGGTGCGGCTGGACGTCGAGCAGGCGCGCCTGGGGATCCGGGCGGCCCGCGGCGCCATCGCGGCCGCGGAGGACGCGCTCGCGAACACGCGCGACCGGCTGCGCCTGGCGGAGGGGCGCTACGCGACCGGCGTCGGCAGCATCATCGAGCTGGGGGACGCCCAGCTGGCGGCGACCAGCGCGGCGGCCCAGAAGGTCCAGGCCGATTACCAGCTGTCGACCGCGCGCGCCCAGCTGCTGAAGGCGCTGGGCCGGAACGACTGATCGGGCCGACGGAAATCCGCCGGCCCGCGATCGCTCTGCGGGTGATTACTTGGGGAGCGGGACGCCGGCGGCGCGGAAGATGCGCGTGGCCAGCCAGCGGGCGCTGACCTGGTACTGTCCGGCCGCGACCAGCTGGCGGAGCGCTTCGACGCGGCTGGCCGTCGTGACGGCCGGGGCACCCATCGGGGGCGCGGCAGTCGCGCGCATGGGGGGCCGCCGGTGCGTCATGTGTCTGTTGGTGTCGCTCATGCCTACACCATCGGAGGGTGTCGCCAGGTCCTTTAGAAAAAAATGCATGTAGGCCGTTTCCGGCCCCGTCAGGGACCGGAAACGGCCGGAAAGCCGTGAGATGCCGACGGGTTGGCGGCTGTTCTTAAGCGGCGGCTTCGGCGGCCAGGTCGCCCAACGAATCGCGCAGGCGGCGGGTGGCCTCCCCGTGGATCTGGCAGACGCGCGACTCGGTCACGCCGAGGACGCTGCCGATCTCTTTCAGGTTCAGGTTGTCGCAGTAGTAGAGCGACAGCACCTGCTGCATCTTCTCGGGCAGCGTGCCGATGCCGGCGACCAGGCGGTCCAGCATCTCGCGGCGCGACGCCGTCTCGAAGGGGTCGTCGGCCGACGTGTCGCCCGTGCGCTCGAGCAGGTCGGGGCCCGCGTCGTCGATGCCGACCACCGACGAACCGGACAGCTTCTGCTGGCGCGCGTAGAGCTCCTCGACGCCGACGCCCAGGCGCTTGGCGATCTCCTCGTGGTCCGGCGTGCGCCCCAGCTGCGCCTCCAGGCGGCGGGTCGCGTCGCGCAGCTCGTTCGAGAGCCGGCGCATGTCACGCGACAGCGTATCGCGCGAGCGCAGGTCGTCCAGCATGGCGCCGCGGATACGGAACTCGGCGAACGCTTCGAAGCGATCGACGCGGCTCGGATCGAACCGCTCTGCCGCTTCCATCAGGCCGATGACGCCCGACGAGATCAGGTCGTCGATCTCGACGTGCGCCGGCAGGCGACGCGCCAGGCGGCGCGCAACCTTCTCGATGTAGGGAAAGAACTTCGCTGCGTACTCATTGCGACGCGCGACGAGGTCCTTCTTCGGAACCTTCTTGCTCGCCGCCTTGCTGCCCGACGCCTTCTGGGCCGGTTTCCGCTTCGTGGTCATGCGCGGAGCATCAGCACGCCGCATGCCACGTTCATGGCTGAAGGTCGACCGCGGTGATTCAAGGGTTTCGGTCGAGCCGCGCGCGCCAACCGTCAGCCGATTGGCGGTTTGGATTTCTTGACACCGTCATCCGGCTGACGGTCTCCAGATGCCCGACGTGAGAGTCACTCAGCGACGGTGAACGGGTGGTGCATTCACCGACGGACAGTGTGCGTGTTCAGCTCCTTTACGCGACGTAACGGCGTCGCGACTTCTGCGAAACGTTCGGCGACGACTCGCGCGACGGCGTCCCCAGCGCCTCCGCGATGAACTGCGCCTCCAGCTCGGCGAGCAGCTCGCGCGGGTCGATGCCGTCGGGCGACAGCTCGCGCGCGGCGCGCTCGAAGTCCAGCACCTGGATGCGCAGGCGCGACGGCAGGTCGTTCATCACCACCATGCGCGTGCCGGCCGTGATGACCAGCTGCTCGACCAGGTTCTGCAGCTCGCGCACGTTGCCTGGCCAGTCGTGCTGCGAGAAGCGCCGCATGACGTCCAGCGCGAAGCCCGGCACGCGCCGCCCTTCGCGCGCGTTCACCTGACGGCGGAAGTGCTCGGCCAGCGTCGGGATGTCGGAGCGACGCGCGCGCAGCGGGGGCAGCTCGATGACGGCCTGGGCCTCGCAGAACAGGTCGCCCAGCGCCGGATCCAGCACGCCGCGCTCGACCAGTCCGTCGACCGGGTGCCGCGTGGCCCCCACCAGGCGCACCAGCGGGCGGGCGGCGCGCAGCCGCCAGACCAGCGCCGCCTGCGCCCCGCGCGACAGCACGTCGATCTCGTCCAGGAACAGCGTGCCGCCCCGGGCGGCCGCCAGCCAGCCGCGCCGGACGCCATGTCGGGCCAGCTGCGCCTCGGCCCGCTCGGGTGGGACAGCGGCCAGGTTGATGGCGACGAAGCGGCCGTCGCGCCGCGGGCCCGCCGCGTGAAGCAGCCGGGCCATGGTGGCCTTGCCGGTGCCGGTCTCGCCGCGGATCAGCACGGGCGCGTCGCAGCCCGCCAGAGCGTCCAGCTGGGCCAGCGCGCGGCCCAGCGCCGGATCGTCGCCGACCACCAGGGGCGCCCCCGATGCGCGCCCACGCGCGCGCCCCTGACCCTCGAGGAGCCGCGCGGCGAGCCCAGCCAGCTCGTCGCGGCTGCGGGGCAGGGGGACGATCTCGGCGGCGCCGGCGCGCAGCACGTCGACGGCGCCGCGCCCGGCCGCGTCGATCGCGGCCGTGGGGACGGGCGGCAGGCAGGTGCGGGCCTTCAGGGCGACGGCGGTCGCGTCGGGGGCGGGCAGCTCCAGGTGAATCAGGCACAGGTCGAACGGCGCCGCGCCCAGCCGGGTGATCGCCGCCGCGGCGCCGCGCGCCACCTCCACGGTCCAGCCGAGCGCGCGGCCGAGTCGCGCCACGCGAGCGGAGCGCGCGGCGTCGACGTCGATCAGCAACATTCGCCTGGACATTCGTGAATGTGCATCGTCCGCGCGAAAACCGCGCTTGAGCGCGCAGCGTGTTGCGAGATCCGCAACACTGTTCGGAAATTCGCTGGATTGTCGTCGGAGACCGCGGCCCGCGCGGGGTTCGGTTGTTGCGACGCGCGCTGACTGAAAACGACGGCCCGTGAGGGCGAATCACTTTCGGTTCAGGATCGGGACTCGGCGCGCGGGTACGAGCCGAGCACCTTCACCGTCTCGGACGCCTTCTGCACGTCCGCGATCGCGGCGGCGACGGGCGCGTCGCGCTGGTGCCCGTCGATGTCGACGAAGAACACGTACTCCCAGGGGCGGCGGCGCGATGGGCGGCTCTCGATCTTGGTCATGTTCAGCCCGCGCTCGGCGAAGGCGCC
>CAZPUH010000571.1:0-3030 GCA_964589215.1 uncultured Myxococcales bacterium
AGCAGGAGCGCGCCTGGACGGCGCTGGGCCTGCTGGCCGCCGACGAGCGCACGCACGTGCGGCTGGGGGCGCTGGACGCGCTCACGACCGTGGCCACGCGCCGAGGCGGCCGCGACGGCCGGCCCGCCGACGTGCTGGTCGGCCGCGCGCTGGGCTGGCTGGACCTCGAGGACCGAGAGGTGCGCTTCGGCGCCGCCGCCGTGGTGGTCGAGGTCTTCGCCGACGCGCGCACGCTGACGGCGCTCGCCGATCCGGAGGCGCTGCTCGACTACCTGACGCGCGCCATCGACAGCATCGCGGACGCGCCGCGCGCCGCCGAGCGCTCGGACGCGCGGCGCCGGCTGCTGATGGCGCTGCCGCGCACGCTGGCGGCCGTCGTCTCGAACCTGACCACCGACGACATGGGGGCCGCCTGGCTGGAGTCGGAGTGCGTGCGGGCGCGGCACCCGGACGTCCGTCAGGCCCTCTCGAACACGCTGGTCCGCTTCGCCTCGCGCGGCGCGGACCCGGGCGCCGCGGTGACCGAGCGGCTGCGGCTGGCGCTGGAAGGGAGCGCCAAGCCGGACCGCGATCCGACCCGGCGGCGGCCCGGCGCGGCGCGCGGCAAGGCCTCACGCCCCGTTCGCTGACGCCGCGGGCGCCCGCTCAGCGGCCGTAGCCGGCGGCGACGATGTTGGCCTGCACGGCCTCGTCGACGGCATCGGACGGGACGCCGGACGTCATGCACCCTTCGAAGAACGTCCCCTCGCCCGTGTGGCTGTTGTCGCCGCCGATGCCCAGGATGATCGCGCCCTGCTTCTTCTGCGGGCTGTAGCCCGCCGGTCGCGCGCCGTCGTACTTGGTCGCCAGCGCGCCCGATTGCGCGTCGCCGCCCTTCAGAACGAAGCGGTTCCCGGACGGCCCCTTCAGCATCGCCGTCACGTAGCTGGCGATCAGCGGCGTGTTCGTCGCGGGCGCCGCCGTCGAGCCGCCCGCGTACACGCCGTCCTCGAGATCGGCCATCACCCACGGACCGTTGCCACTGCCGCGCCCCCACTGCGTGCTGGTCCCGAAGTACACCGCCTCCATCGTCGCCTTGCCGTCGTCGACGTTGTTCGTCTCGGCGTTGCCGTAGTCGAAGCAGCACCACTGGTTGGTGTGCTTGCCGCTGGCGACCATGTACATGGCCTCGGGATCGTCGCCCGTCGCGACCCCCTTCGTCTTGTTGTTGCGGTAGCCGACGGAGCCGGCGTCGTTGTCGAAGCTCGACGTCGTGTACACGCCGTACACCGTGTGCCCGTTGGCGGTGATCCGGGCCGCGGTAGCGTTCGCTTCCAACCCTCCGTTGTTCAACCAGCCGCCGGCCGGCGCCTTGGTGAGGTGGTTCGCGTTGGGTGACTGATCGTAGATGATCGAGACCGTGCAGGTCGTTCCCGCGCAGAACGAATCCTGCACCGACGACGCCGCGTAACCGCCGGCGCTGAGGACGGGAATGTCCTTGGTCGTCTTGTCGGACGCGCGCCGCACCTGATAGAGGTTGCCGCTGTAAGCCGCGTAGAGCGCGCGCACGGTGCTGTGCGCGGCGACGCACGGCGTGTTGCCGGCCTGGTAGATGTCGCAGGGGCCGGATCCGGGCGTACCGCCGACCCCGGAGCGGCCGCCGGCGCTTCCCGCCGTGCCGGAGCCGCCGCCGACGCCCGCGCCGCCGGTCGGCGGCGCGCCGCCGGTCGCCAAGGTCCCGCCGGTGCGCGTGACACCTCCAGTGGCGGTGACGCCGCCTGTGGGGGTGACGCCGCCCGTGCCGGGGCTCCCGCCGGTGGAGCTGGCGCCGCCGGTCGCGGCTGGGCCACCACCGCTGCCCGGGCGCCCACCCGGCCCGCCGGCGTCCGGCGAGCCACCTCCGCAGGCCGCCGAGAACAAGACCGGCCACAGCAGGGCCAGGCCCCATGACGCAGGACGGAACGGCGAGATCGGGGATGCCATCCCTCTCTACTGTCCCGGCCCGGGCCGGGTTGTAGCGAACCCAGCCAGCGCCGACGCGTCACTCCTTCTTCTTGATGAAGTAGAGGCTGATCGCCAGCAGCAGGATCGCCGCGGGCGTCAGCAGCAACGTCCAGTCCCGCTCGCGCGTCTCGAGGTTCGCCGTCATCTCGGACAGCGAGACGACCAGCATGGTCACCAGGCTGGTCTCCCAGAGCAGCACCTTCATCTCGCCGATGCTGTTCAGCCTCAACCAGCTGGGCAGCGTCGCGTCGTCGACGTCGGACGGGCCGAGCAGGAACAGCTTGGCGATCGACAGGCCCAGGATCAGAAACACCAGCGACACGAACAGAAAGTCCAGCGAGTGGAGCAGCTCGAGGCCGGGGCGGCCGGGGCTGGGGCCGTGAAAGCCCAGCAACTGCTTGTAGCCGTGGACCGCGGACTTCGTGCCGAGCACCAGGAAGGACAGGGAGTCGAGCACGGCGACCGCGACGATGACGGCCGCGATGTATCGGATCTTCAGAAGCTGGATGAACATGGAGGTGAGGCGGGCCGCCCCGCCCGGTCAGGGTGGGGGCCCGCGCCGGGCGGTCAAACGCGCACCGGCCGATTGCGGCTGCGACGTACAGGCCCCGCGTAGGCGCGCCCCGCAGCCGCGCCGGGATTTGTCAGCGTTTGTGGCGGCGAACCGCAAGCTGATTCAGGCACTTACCGCGGGCGAACGGCCGGCCGCGCTCGGCGCCGATGACAATCACGGGGCAGCACGGACAAGTCTCAGGGCTGGAGGTCTTCATGACGCGCCCCCGAGTGAGCTCCCCCTTCGTCCTCTGGTCTGCGGCGGCGGCTCTGGCCTTCGCCGGCTGCGGGTCCGCCAGCATCGACACGGGCCAGTCCGGTAGCGGCGGATCGACCGCGACGGGCGGTTCGACCAGCACCGGTGGCACCCACGCGAGCACGGGCGGCCAGCCCGGCGCCACGGGCGGCGTGCCCGGCTCCGGCGGCAGCGTCGCCACCGGCGGGACGCTCGGCTCCGGGGGCAGCAGCACCGGCGGCTCCGGCGCGGGGGCGGCC
>CAZPUH010000572.1:0-1355 GCA_964589215.1 uncultured Myxococcales bacterium
CGGGAGAGGTACCGGGGCCCGGGGTGGGCGGGCCGCCGCCGCCCGGGGCCGCCGCCCCGCGCGATCGCGAGGCGCCCTCGCGGGCCGTGGGCGGCACGGGCATTCCCAGCGCCGCGAAGATCTCCGGCGCCGGGCGAAACCGCATCGCCGCGTTCGGAACGCGCAGCACGTCGTCCTTCTCGGCGGCCACGAACGTCACGTTGGCGGTCATGCCCGGCCGCAGTTTCAGGTCGGGGTTGTCGACGTCGATGACCGCGTCGTAGGTGACGACGTTCTGCACCGTCTGGGGCGCGTTGCGGATCTGCCGGACCTTCCCCTTGAAACGCTCGCCCGGGAACGCGTCGACGGTGAAGGTGGCGGGCATCCCCGGTGACAGCCGACCGACGTCGGCCTCGGCCACCGAGGTGTCGACCTGCATCTCTCGCAGGTCCTTGGCGATCACGAACAGCGTCGGCGCCGACAGCGACGCCGCGACGGTCTGCCCGACGTCGACGCTGCGCGAGATGACCGTCCCGTCGGTGGGCGACAGGATCGACGTCATGCTCAGGTTCACCTGCGCCTGCGAGAGCGCCGCCTTGGCCTGCGCCAGCGAGCCGCGCGCGGCCGCCGTCTGCCCGCGCGCGACCTCGAGGTTCGCCTCCGACGTGTCGTAGTCGGCCTGCGCGATCAGCTTGCGGTCCAGCAGGTTCTTCTGCCGCTCGAACTGGCGCCCGGCGTCGCGCTCCTGCGCTTCCGCCTTGGCCACGTTGCCCGCGGCGGCGGCGTAGTTGGCCTTGGCCTGCTCCAGCGCCGCCTGGAACAGCTGCGGATCGATCTTCGCGATCAGCTGCCCCTGCTTGACCGGCGAGTTGAAGTCGACCAGCAGCTTCTGCACCGTGCCCGACACCTGCGTGCCCACCTGGACGGTCACCAGCGCGGACAGCGTCCCCGTCGCGGTGACCCGCGCCACCAGCCGCCCGCGGTCGACCGCCGCCGTCTCGAACTCCACCGGCGGCTTCTGATGCGCCGCCCGCCAGCGCCACACCCCCACGCCAGCCGTCACCAGCACGGCCAGAGGCAGCACCGCCAGCGCCGCGCGCCGCGCGTTAATCAAGTGAGGTCACCCGCACGTTGTCTCAAAGAACCCCGAGAACACGCGAAGATTAGATCGAACGCCGACAGTCTGCCCCTGCCTCGAAGCACGGCGCCGATGAGTATGCCATGAGTATGTTATGCTCATGGCATGAGTAAGCGCCTCCAGGTCCTCTTCGACGAGGAAGAGCTGGCTCAACTTCAGAAGGTCGCGGCGCGGAACCACATGACGACCTCCGAGTGGGTACGCCAGGTCGTGCGCGAGGCGCAGCGCAACGAACCGC
>CAZPUH010000573.1:0-12520 GCA_964589215.1 uncultured Myxococcales bacterium
TGCCACCAAACTCGTCTTTGACCCGCGCGAGCGGGCTCTTATTCAAAGCAGCGGACATGTGCAGAGGTTCTCCCGGTGTTTCGCAGAGTGAGTCGCGAGCTGAGTCGCAATCCGTGTTGGAAGGCGGGTATTTACCCCAAAGCCACGGCTTTGCCTAGGGGGGCCGGTTGGGGGACCCGGCACCGGCCGCCAAATCGATGAAACCCCGGATCCAGATGAGGTTGATCTCGTCGGACAGCTCGGCCGGCGTCTCGGTCGTGGTCTCGATGGCCGCCGTGTAGGGGACCCCCGCCCGGTAGAACCGGTCCGTGACGCTGCCGTCGTGGCACAGGATGAACCCCTCCCCGTCGGCGTGGACGTCGCTGCCCGGCTCGTGCCCCGAATCGACGATGCTGCTGCGCAGGACGGGCACCAGCGTCCCCGACCGGATCATCAGGGGGCGATACGCGGCGCGGTCGCCGAAAACGTACGCGTAGAAGAACGCGCCGTGGATGAAGTTGTCCTGGTGCAGGTCCAGGGCCGCTGTCGGCACGGGCGCGGCGTCCAGCGCCCGGGCCAGCGCCGCGGTCTCCTTGGGCAGCCCCTCGACGGCGGGCACCACGCGGCTGAACGTCTGCGCGCCGTAGAGCTCGCCGCGCCACACGCCCGGGGCCACTTCGTACCGCAGGAAGTCGTTGTTGGGGCGCTCGCCCGAGGCGTTGTAGCGCGTGTGCGCCTCGAACCCGGACGGGTTCACGCAGGGGTACAGCGTGAGACCGACCCCGCGCTCGGCCGCGTAGGCCACGAGCTCGGGCGTGTGGTCCAGGATCGTGCGCGGGCCGGCCTTCTCGTCGCCGTGGAAGCCGGCCGTGACCACCACCGGGTTGCGGCCGGGCAGGCGCATCCCGACCAGCGGGTACTCCTGTCCCGCCTCGATGACGGCGCCGTAGCGAAACGCTTCGCCGGGCGCCGGCACCATCGTGGCCCAGCGCGCCAAGGTGTCCGCGAACAAAGTCGGGCTAGTGTGCCACGGGTCGTTTGCCGGCGCGCCCCCGGCCGAATAACCTCAGCCGCCATGGCCGAAACCGTCCCCGATCCTGCCCTCGCGTCAGCGGGCGCGGGCGCCGTGCCCCCAAACGGCAAAACGGGCGGCATGACGGTGTCGCCCCTGTCGGTGGCGTCGGCGATGGCGGCGACGGGCCCCGTGGGCGGGCGGCGCATCAAGGCGATCGGCCTCGAGCGCGCCTGGCACAAGGACCTCTACCACTTCGTGCTGGCCCAGACCTGGCCGCGCTTCTTCCTGCTGACGGCGGTCACCTTCGTCGCCAGCAACCTGGTCTTCGCGACCCTCTACTGGCTCGCGCCGCCTGGCTCGGTGTCGAACGCGCGGCCCGGGTCGTTCGAGGACGCCTTCTACTTCAGCGTGCAGACGCTGGCGACCATCGGCTACGGCGGGATGATCCCGGTGACGCGCTACGCGCACATCGTGGTCACGTGCGAGGCGTTCGTGGGCGTGCTGGCGGTCGCGCTGATCACCGGCATCACCTTCACGCGGTTCGCGCGGCCGTCGGTGCGCGTGCTGTTCTCGAACAAGGTGGTGATCTCGCCGCGCAACGGCGTCCCGCACCTGATGTTCCGGATGGCCAACTGGCGCCGTAACCGCATCGTCGAGGCGCGGCTGGGGATCACGCTGCTGGTGACCGATCGAACGCGCGAGGGGGACGTCATGCGGCGGCAGATCGATCTGCCGCTGGTTCGCGATCGCACCGGCGTCTTCTTCCTGACCTGGACGGCGATGCACAAGATCGACGAAGCCAGCCCGTTCTACGGCCCCGACGGGCTGGCGCGGCTGCGCGCGCAGTCCGCGGAGATCTTCCTGGCGCTGACCGGGCTCGACGAGACGATCGGGCAGACCATCCACGCGCGCCGCCAGTACACGCTGGACGACCTGGTCGCCGACGCGCGGTTCGCCGACGTGCTGTCCGACCTGCCCGACGGAACGCGCGTCATCGACTATCGCCGCTTCCACGACGTGGTGCCGCTGAACAGCGACGCCGCCAACAACGTCAGCGGCTGAACGCGCCGCCGCCGCTGCGCGCCAGGGCCATCAGCCCGCCCAGCCGGCCGATGAGGTCATCGAACGCGGGCTCGTTGAGGCCCGCGTGCAGGTCGAAACCGCGATCCGCGGCGCTGGCGGTGACCCCGTCCAGGTAGGGGCCGAGCCCCAGCAGCAGCACCTCCGGGTTCTTCTTGGCGTCGCGGATCGACCCGGTCACGCGCTCGGCCAGCGCGCGGGCCTGGGGCGCCGTCGACAGATCCGCGTGCAGCACGGCCTCCAGCCCCTTGCCCAGGTTCAACCCGGCGGACAGCGTCTGGATGTTCGCGGCGTCCGCGTATTTCGGGTCGGCCGACAGCGAGCGGCGCGTCGCCTCCGGCACGATGGCGGCCGCCCAGATGTCGTGGTTGCTGGCGGCGCGCTCGACCAGGTTCACCAGGTCCAGGTCCGTGGCGGCGCTGTCGCCGGGGCGGCCCGTCTCCGCCAGGTCGGCCATCTTCGGGCCCCAGCCGCCGGCTCCGAGCACGAACGTCTGGTCGTCCAGGAAGAAGCCGACCATGTCCGGGTTGCGCTTCGACGACCACAGCGTCAGCCGGCCGTGCGGCGTCGACGTGAGGTCGTCGCCGCTCTTCTGCAGCTGGTCGCGCGCGTAGGCGACGAGGCGCGCTTCGTCGAGGTGGTCGGCCCGCAGCACCAGCCCCAGCTCGCCGCGGGCGCGCGCCTCCTCGGGGAAGGCGACGGTGACGCTGTTGAGCTGGCGCAGCGGATCGAAGTGCGTCCGCCGCGCGAAGTCCTCGATCTCGCGCTCGTCCGCCGCGTTCTGCTTGGCCTGGGCCGCCAGCTTGGCGGCCGCCGGGCTGGCCCGGAGCTTCGCGACGTCGATCGCGGCCACGATGCGCGTGGCCGCGGGAAACAGCGCGAGCCGCCCCTCGACCGTCGCCGCGCGATCGTCAGCGCGGTGACAACCTCCGCGGCACGTCGCCAGCAGCGCCGACGCCGCGATCACCCCTACCCAGGAAAGTCGCGTGTGGTTCATAGTGCGCCGGATGGCTTGGTCTCGCATGCGGTTCAAGGGTGAGATGGTCTACGTTCAGACCGACGAATCGGGCCGCCCCGTTCTGGACTCCGCCGGCCGTGCGGAGATGAAGTATCGCGAATCCGACAGCAAGAGCTACCGCCCTCACCCCGCCAACCTGATTCCGGACGACGGGCCGGTCCCGACCGCGGTGTCGCCCGGGGTGGCCGCCGAGGCGCCCGCGGCCGCCAGGAAGCCGCGCGCGAAGGCCGCCCCCGGGACCCCGGCCGTCGAGATCTGGACCGACGGGGCCTGCTCCGGGAACCCGGGGCCCATGGGCATCGGCGTGGTCGTCATCGACGGCCCGCAGCGCAAGGAGAAGGGCGAGTACCTGGGCATCGGCACCAACAACATCGCCGAGCTGACGGCCGTCGAGCGCGGCATCGACCTGGCGGGCCCGGTCCCCGCCGACAAGCGCCTGCGGGTCTACACCGACTCCAGCTACGTCATCGGCGTGCTGTCGAAGGGTTGGAAGGCCAAGGCCAATCAGGAATTGATCGCCAAGCTCAAGCGCAAGCTGGCCCCGCTGAACCTGGACTTCGTGAAGGTGGCCGGGCACGCCGGCGTCCCCGAAAACGAGCGCTGCGACGAGCTGGCGCGCGACGCGATCACGGGCCGCGCCCGTTAGGCGCGGCCACCTCCGCCTGGCTGAGCGCGCCCGACGGCGTCGAAGACCGTCGGCCAGAAGCACGGCGGCAGGTCGTGTCCCATGCCGGGCACCAGCGTCAGGCGCGCGCCCGGGATGGCGTTCGCGAGCTGCCGGGCGGTCTCCGGCGGAAAGATCGGGTCGGCGTCTCCGTGCACGATCGTGACGGGAGCCTTCACCGACGCGAGCAGCGGCCTCCGGTCGGTCGCCGAGATCACGGCCAGCAGGTGGCGAAGAAATCCGGCGCGTGTCCAGCCGCGCTCCCACGTCCGTCGAGCCCGC
Source organism: uncultured Myxococcales bacterium (assembly GCA_964589215.1). Lineage (GTDB taxonomy): Bacteria > Myxococcota_A > Polyangia > Fen-1088 > Fen-1088 > JADGRB01. The sequence goes on from CAZPUH010000573.1 coordinate 4,039, forward strand.
TCGCGGATCCAGTCGACGTCCGGCGGCGGGTCCTTCGCGCCGGTCTTCGTGTACATGAGCTCGTTCCACGCGACGAAGCTCGATAGGTCGGAAGGCAGCGGGCCGAGGAGCACGGACATCGTCTCCGCGCTGGGCGGTGGAACTTCGGGGCTGGCCGTCGAGCAAGAGATCAAGGTCAGCGCCGTGACGCGGCCCGGGGCGCGGGCGGCGACCAGCTGCGCGACGCCGCCGCCCTGCGAAAGCCCCAGAAGGTGCGCGCGGTCGATCGCCAGCGCGTCGAGCAGACCGACGACGTCGTCCGCGAGATCCTCGAGGCGGAAGCTCAGTGGAAGCCGGCCTTCCGCGAAGGCCGCCATCATCTCCTGAATCGACGAGGGCCTCGCGCCCGGTGTCGACGACGACCGCCCCGTGTCCCGGTAGTCGAAGCGGACGACGTAGAAGCCGAGGCTGGCGAGCCCTTCGCAGAAGCCGTCGTCCCACATCGTCAGCGGCGCCGCCGTTCCCATCAGCAACACCAGGGCCGGCGCACGGCTGTCGCCGGTGGTGGCGTATTCGATCGTGTGCTGTCCGATCCGCGCAGCGGGCATGGTCACCTCCGTCAAAGGGCGAGAATCTAAGCACTGTTAAGATTAAATGACAAGCCGCTTGACGTTCCGGCGTTTGGCCAGAGGATCGCGGCGATGCCTCCAGCGAGACGGGCGCGGCTCCCCGCGCGCCGAAAGAAGCGGGCCTACCATCATCGGGATCTCCGGAATGCGCTGATCGCCGCCGCGCTGGAGGCACTGCCCGACGTCGGCGCGGCAGGGCTGTCCCTGCGCGACATCGCCCGGCGCGCCGGCGTGTCGCCCGCGGCGCCTTACCACCACTTCGCCGACAAGGACGCGCTGCTGGCGGTCATCGCCGGCGAATGCGCGCAGCATCTTCTCGACGCGCTGGAGGCGGCGACCGCGCAGGCGGGCGGGGACCAGCGGCGGCGGTTCCAGCTCACGGGCGTCGCCTTCGTCCGCTTCGCCGTCCTTCATCCCGGGCACTTCCGGGCGCTCGAGCGGCCCGGCGTGCTGGCCAAGATGCCGCCGGAGGTGCGCCGCCGATTCGACGCGTTCTACGCCGAGGAGGGGCGTCGGATGCGCGAGGCGCAACGGGCGGGGATCATCGCGCCGTTGCCGTTCGACGCGCTCATTCTGGCGGCGACCGCCCTGGTGCACGGCCTCGCGCACATGATCGTCAACGGCGCGACCGAGGCTCGCCCCGACGACGTCGAGCACGCCGAGAGGCTGGCGCGCGAGGTCACCGCCGTGTTCGGCGTCGGGGTTCTGCCCCGCAGCGCGACGTGATCGGTCAGGCGACCGCGGCGCGGCCCAGCGGCACTGACTGGAATCGGGCCGCTTTCGCTGCGGTGAAGACCTCCTCGAAGACGCGAAGCTTGTGCGCCAGGGGGCGGCGGAGATCGGGCTGGCGGGCGACCAGGGCGGCGGGAATTCCGTCGGCGGCGGCGTCGGCGAGATCGATGCCGTGCAGCTCCAGGTTGAACAGCGGCCGCTTCAGCGAGGCGGCAATCATGCGGCGGCGCAACCAGTCCGGCGCCAGGATCAGGCTGGTGCCGATGACGTGCAGGCGGGCGAGCGGCGTGACCGCGATGGGGATCTCGACCAGGCCGGCGCCGGCCGGCGCGCGGGCGTAGGGCGCGGCCGGGCTGGCCCGGTATGGCTCACGGGGCGCGAACGGCGCGCGCGCGTCGTCGAGCACGCTGGCCGACCGCCGCCCAAAGAGGCGCATCGCCGCCATGACGGCCGCCTTCGCCGCGTAGTACGGCGGCGACGGAAACACCGACGAGTCGTAGGCGTACCCGCGGTCCGCCAGCAGCTCCAGGACCTGGCTGTTGATCGCGTAGCCGGGGGCGCGAAAACCGGAGGGCGCCTGGCCCGCGACCTCGGCGATCGCAGTGTGGGCGCGATCGATCTCGGCCGCCATCGCCGCGCGGGGCAGTCGCGTGAAGTCGTAGGGATGCGTGTGCGTGTGGTTGGCCAGCTCGTGCCCGGCGCGCGCGGCTTCGACCAGCAGCGCCCGGCCCGCGGCGTCCTCGGCCAGATCGCCGCCCACGACGAAGAAGGTGGCCTGGATGCCGTGACGGCCGAACAGCTCCAGAAAGCGCGGCAGGCACCTGTGCAGGACCGCGTGACGGGCTGGCGGCGGCGGCTCCCCGAGCGCGTGGATGCGGTAGTAGCAGCCCAGTCCGTCCAGGTCGACGGAGACGGCGAGCTTCGGCGCGTCGCCGGGCGATGCGGTCCTTGCCACGCCGCCCGTATGCCCCAGGCGGCCCGCCCGCTCGCCGGCGACCGCGCGTCCAAAAGCCGCAGCCGGCGCGAGTTCGGCTATCCTGCGCGGCCGAAATGCCTCGCGCCGCGTCCCCGTCGCAGACCCCCATCCTCTACCGCGTCGCCATGCCGGCGCCCGCCTCGCACGAGTACGAGGTCGAGATGCGCGTTCCAGCGCTGCCCGGCCGCGACGAGGTCGAGATCGTCTTCCCCGCGTGGGCGCCCGGCAGCTACATGATCCGCGACTTCGTCCGCCACGTCAGCGGGCTGCGCGTCCTGGACGAGCGCGGGCGCGCGCTGCCGTCCGCCAGCGTCTCGCGCGTCGACAAGCAGCGCTGGCGGATCGCGACGGGCGGCCGCCCCTTCCGCGTGGCGTATCGGGTGTTCGCGTTCGAGGCCACCGTGCGCACGTCGTTCCTGGACGACAGCCACGCCTACTGGAACGGCACCAGCCTGTTCTTCTTCGTCGACGGGCAGCTGTCGCGCCCGTGCCAGGTGTCGGTCGACGTGCCGGACCGCCGCTGGCGCATCGCCACCGCCCTGCCCCCCGTGCGCGGGCGGCGCAACACGTTCGCCGCCGCCGACTTCGACGAGCTGTGCGACTCGCCGTTCGAGATCGGCACGCACCTGGTCCGCACCTTCGCCGTCGGGCGCGCGCAATTCGAGCTGGCGCTGTACGGCCGCACCAACGCCGACGTGGACCGGCTGGTCGAGATCCTGCGCCGCGTGACGGCGGCGACCGGGCGCATCTTCGGCGGGTTCCCCTTCAAGCGCTACGTGTTCATCGTCCACGCGCTGCCCGTCGGTTCGGGCGGGCTCGAGCACCGGGCGTCGGTGACGATGGACATCACCGGCCTCGCCTTCGAGGACGAGAGCGGCTACGTCCGCTTCGCCGACCTGGCGGCCCACGAGTTCTTCCACGCCTGGAACGTCAAGCGGATCCACGACGCGGTGCTGGGGCCGTTCGACTACGCGCGCGAGAACTACACCCGCCTCCTGTGGCTGTTCGAGGGCTGCACCGACTACCTGTCGCACGTGATCATCCTGCGCGGGCGCGTCACGACCTTGAAGCAGTTCCTGAAGATGATCGCGGACGACTGGCCCAAGTACGCCGGCCGCCCCGGCCGCAACGAGTACTCGCTGGAGGACCTCTCGTTCGACGCCTGGGTGAAGCAGTACAAGCCGTCGGAGAACTTCGTGAACCGCGGCGCCAGCTACTACGAGAAGGGGTTCTGGACGGCGATGGCGCTGGACATCGAGCTGCGCGTCGCCAGCGGCGGAAAGGCGGGCCTGACGGAGCTCTTCCGCATGCTGTGGGATCGGTTCGGCCGCGCCGAGCGGCCCATCGCAGACGACGACGTGCGCGCCGCCGCCGCCGAGATCGCGGGCAAGTCGATGGACGTCTTCTTCGACAAGTACGTGCGCGGGACCGAAGAGCTCCGGCTGCCGGACTTCCTGCAGCGCGCGGGCGTCGCCGTCGACGCCCGCCCCGAGTGGGACGAGAGCGCCCGCGCCGCCGCCGACCGCGATCCGGTACGCAGCGCCCGCGCCCGCGCCTGGGCCGGCCTGACGCTGGCGCCCGAAAAGACCACGATCCGCAACGTCGTCCCGGGTTCGCCGGCCTGGAAAGCCGGGCTGACCTTCAGCGACGAGATCGTCGCGGTCGCCGGGCTGCGCGTGAACGCCACGACGCTGCCCAAGCGTCTGGCCGACCACGCGCCGGGCCAGCGCGTCGCGATCGCGTTCTTCCGGCGCGACGAGCTGCGCACGACCGAGCTGACCCTGGTCGAAAGCCCGGAGCGCCGCCTGACGGTCACGCTGGACACCGACGCCGGCCCGCGCGCGCGGGCGGTGCGCCTGGGCTGGATCGGCGCCTGACGGCGGGCCGCCGGCGCGGGAGGTCAGCCCCCGCGCGCGCCGGGCGCCAGCACCTGATCGACCAGCCCGTAGGCCTGAGCCTCCACCGCCGACATGAAGTTGTCCCGCTCCGTGTCGTGCTTGATGCGGTCGGCGGGCTGCCCGGTGTGGCGGGCGTAAAGCGCGTTGATCGTGTCGCGCGTCTTCAGGATCTCGCGGGCGTGGATCTCGATGTCGGTCACCTGCCCCTGCATGCCAGCCAGCGGCTGATGGATCATCACGCGCGCGTGCGGCAGCGCGGTCCGCTTGCCGGCGGCGCCGGCGGCCAGCAGCAGGCTGGCCATCGAGGCGGCCTGCCCCAGGCAGAACGTGGCGACGTCGCAGCGGATGGCCTGCATCGTGTCGTAGATGGCGAGCCCCGCGGACACCTCGCCGCCCGGCGAGTTCACGTACATCACGACGTCCTTGTCCGGGTCCTCGGACTCGAGGAACAGCAGCTGCGCGACGACGGTGTTCGCCACCGCGTCGTCGATGGGCGTGCCCAGGAAGACGATGCGGTCCTTCAACAGGCGCGAGAACAGGTCCCAGGCCCGCTCGCCGCGGTGGGTCTGCTCGACGACGTTCGGCACGAGCATGCTATCTGACAGATATCTCATGCTCGCTCACCGTCCTTCGGGGCTGGACAGCCAGGCCACCAGCGCGGCCCGCGAAAAGCGCCAGGCGCTGCCCAGCTTGCGGCCCGGAAGCTTCCGCGCCTCGGCCAGCTCGATCACCGCGGACTCCTCGACCTGCAGGAACTCGCCCGCCTGGGCGGCGTTCATGATCTCGGGCGGTTCGTAAGCCTGGAATGAGTACGACCCCAGCGTCCCCGCGCCGGCCGTGGCCTTTCCGCCCTGGCGGGTGGCCAGCACGCCCAGCGCGTCCAGGCCGCGCGCGCTGTCCGGGTCGACGTAGGTCGACACGAGACCGCTGATCAGGTCCTTCTTGGGGACGCGCAACGCCTCGGCCGCCCGGTCCAGCTTGGCGGCCGCCGCGGCGGGCAACCGGACGAACAGGGCAGCGCTGGGGAGAGGCTTCCTTGGCATATCCAAAGGATATCCCAGGATATCACGCGGTCAAGACGTCAATCGCGGCGGACGGAAACGGCCAGCTTGGCCACGCTGCGGACGACGTGCGGGACCCGCTTGAAGAGGTTGATCGACGGCGGCCGCTTCTCGCGTACGGTGAACGGGATCTCCAGCACGCGCTTGCCTTCCCGGTGGGCCCGGATGACGAACTCGCTGGCGAACACGTCGCGGTCCAGCACGCAGCGGCGCGCCGTCTCCAGCAGCGCCTCACGCCGGAAGGCTTTCAGGCCGTGCGTGTCCGTCCCCGGAAACTGGCAGACGGCGCGCAGAAGGCCGTTGTAGACGCGCGTGGCCGCCCGCCGGAACAGCGGCCGCTGATCGTTCGAGCCGACCATGGCCTTCGACCCCACGACCAGATCGGTGTCGCTGCGCTCGAGCAGCGCCATGGCCCGCGCGTAGAACTCCGTGTCCAGCAGATCGATCTCGTCGCAGATGACGAAGGTGCCACGCGCCTCGAGGATCCCCTGCTTCATCGCCAGCCCGTAGTTCGGCTTGCCGATCGAGATCATGCGGACCTGCGGGTGCTCCGCCTCCAGCTCCTTCCCCAGCTCGACGGTGCGGTCGCGCGAGCCGTTCTCTCAGAGCAGCAGCTCGTAGGTCCAGCCGAACCGCCGCATCTTGTCTTCCAGCTCCAGCACCGAGCCGCGCAGCAACCCCTCTTCGTTGTAGACGGGGATGACGATGGACACGTGCGGCGCCGCGGTCACGCCGCCGCTCCGTCGATCAGCGCGGCCACCTCGCGGCCGGCCAGCACGCAGTCCTCCATGGCGTTGTACGTCCAGGCGCCGTAGCGCCCGCGCGGGTGGATCCCGTTCGCCTCGAGAAAATCGAAGATCGTCCGCGTCGCGGCGTAGTAGTGCTGGTCGAACACGACGTACGCGTACTCGATCTGCTTGTCGTCGACGAACACCACGTCGTCCGCGTGGGCCAGCGCGCCCGCCGCCACCAGCGCCGCGATCGTCTCGGTCACGGTTGCGTCGGACACGGGGCCGCGGTCAGCCATCTCGACGCAGATCGACGCGCACCCCTCGGGGGCCATGCTGGGCATCGCGGTCGAAAACACGTTCACGCGATAGAACGGATACCGCTTCTCGGGCACGTAGATCCAGTGCCAGTCGGCGGGCGGCCGGCTGCGCGTGCCGATGTTCAGGTAGCGCAGCGTCGTGCAGCGCAGGCGCGCCGCCGCGGCCTCGACCTCCGCCGGCAAGCCCCTCATCCGCTTCAGCAGCTCGGGCAGCGGGATCGTCGCGACCAGCGCGCGGTAGCCGATCGCGTCGCCGCCCACGGTCACAACGCGGCGGCGCCAGTCGATGGCGTCGGGGGACGCGCCCGTGGCGACCCGCCCCCCGGCCATCCGTCCGGCCAGCGCGCGCGTGAACGTCTCGATGCCCCCCTCCGTCGGGTAGAGGAACGTCGTGTTGTAGCCCATCTCGGGCGGCCCGGCGCCCACCGCCCCCGCGATGATCTGCTCCAGGTTCGGCCGCGGCACGAACCGCGCGCACCAGGCTGCCGTGATCTCCCGCGGGTGCACGCCCCAGATCTTTTCGTTGTAGGGGACCATGAAGTGCTTCGAGATGCCGGCCCCGAAGTGGCGCAAGCAATACTCCTCGAAGTTGCGCGGCTCCTCGGCCCCCGCGTCCTGCAACCTCGCCTGTACGACGCCCAGCAGGCACTCCTTGACGACCTCGGGCGGCAGGCCGTGCAGGTTCGCCTGGTACGGATAGCGGGTCAGCACCCCGTGCGAGAAGATCCGCGCCCGCCGCGCGATCGGCTGCATCCGGCCGGGCAGGAGCTCGTCGACGAGCTGCTTGATCGCGGGGTCGCGCAGGTGCAGCCAGTGGCCGGTCTTGTCGAACCGGAACCCGTCACGCTCGTCGGTGCGCGCGTGCCCGCCCAGCCGCGCCTCGCGCTCGAACAGCAGCCAGGGGCTGCGCAGGTGCATGGCGGCCGAGATGCCGGTGAGCCCGCCGCCCAAGATGACGACCGGAAGCCGCGCGACCGGAAGCTGGGTCAATGGCGTTCACTTAGCACGAAAGGCCCTGTCCCAGGTTACACTCGCGCGTGTCCCGCGCCGCCCGTCCCCTGGCCTCGCTGCCGCCGGTCGAGCGCGCGCGCAGCCTGGACGCGCTTCACCGCCAGCGCACGACGGGGATCTGGGGGCGGGTCTTCCGGCTGCGCTACCTCACCACCGCGCTGCGCCGGCTCAGCACGGGCGTCGAGCCGGTCGAGGCGCCGCACGTCCCCCGCCCCGAGGCGGGCATGGTCTCGGTGACGTTCGTGGGTCACGCGACGGCCATGGTCACCTCGCCCCGCGCGCGCCTGCTGGTCGACCCGCTGCTGGAGACTTCGTTCTACGGAATCCGGCGCGCGCAGGAGGCGGGCATCGCGGCCGAGGACGTCGACGACGTCGACCTGATCCTGATCACCCACGCCCACCGCGATCACCTGTCGCGGGCCAGCCTGCGGCGCCTGCCGCGCGGGGCGCTGCTGGTCGTGCCGACGGGGTGCGCGCCCCTGGTGCGCGGGCTGGGCTTCGCCGAGGTCATCGAGCTGGCGCCCGGGCAGCACCATGAGCACGGCGACGTCGACGTGACCGCGGTGCCCGTCCGGCACTCGGCCCGCCGCGGGCTGGGCGACTACCGCCGCCGCGGCGCCTGCGGCTACGTGGTTCGCGTCAAGTCGCCCCGCACGCAGCCTGGCCCCGCGCAGCAGGTGACGATCTACGTGGCCGGCGACACCGGATACTTCTCCGGGTTCGCGGAGATCGGCCGCCGCCTGCAGCCCGACGTGGCGCTGCTGCCCATCGGCAGCTACGACCCGATCGAGCTGCGCGACGAGCACCTGTCCCCGCTGGACGCCTGCTGCGCGTTCGAGGATCTGCGGGCGCGCATCTTCATCCCCACCAGCTACGGCGCCTTTCCGCTGGGCTACGAGCCGCTGGACGCGCCGCTCGCCTGGCTGCGGCAGCTCGCGCGCGAGCGCGACTGGGCGCGCGCGGACGCGGAACAGCGCGTGGCCATCCTTGATCCTGGCCAGACCGTACATGTGAGGATGCGCGCTTGACCCTTCTGACGCCCCGAGGCCAAACTGCACCCCTTTTGACTCTGGGAGGCAGAATGAAGACTTTTCGAGCGTTGTGTGCGGTGGCTCTCTTCGGCGTTCTCGGATGCGGTGGGAGCGGCA
>CAZPUH010000574.1:0-5663 GCA_964589215.1 uncultured Myxococcales bacterium
TCGCAGATGAAGACGCGCGGCCCGGAGATGAGCTTGCGCACCTCACGGCGCCGCTTCCCACAAAAGGAGCAGTGGAAGTCGTCCATCAAGGAAGAGTATTGCACCAGGTCTGCGCCGCGCCAAGCGTGGCCGGACGTCGAATGTCAGATAGATGCGGCTGACCATCGCCAGGTTCCCGGTGCCGTGACCCGGGACGAGGTCGGCGACCCCAGAAACCAACCCTTGATAATTGCACGGTCCCGCGGCTCAGCCCGGCAGTTGCCGCCGTAGGCGGCGCCGGATACTGTAGCGCCGCGAATGCGAGCATTGGTCGTCACCTCAAATCCTGCCACGGCTGCGTCCGAGCCCGAGTCTCCAGCCGCGGCACTCAGCGATCTCGGCTGCGAGGTGGTGACGGTCGGATACGACGTCGACCAGCTTCCCGAAGACATCGAGCTGCAGCGGCCGTCGGTCGTGGTGGTCGACGCGGGCGCCCACCTCGAGGTCGGGCGCGCCGCGATCCGGCGCGTGCGGGAGGTCGGGTCTCTCGCCGACGTTCCGGTCCTTCTGTGCGTCGAGGTCTCCCGGCTGGCCGGGCTGGACCCGGAGGCGGGCGCCGACGACTTCGTGCTCTCGCCGGTGGTCGGGCCCGAGCTGTACGCCCGCATCCGCCAGCTCGACTGGCGCATGTCGTCGTTCCGCGCCGCTGGCCGCATCAAGATCGGGGATCTGGTGATCGACGCGGTCGCCGTCGAGGCCTCGTACCGCGGCCGCGCCCTCAAGCTGCCGCGTCAGGAATTCCAGTTGCTGAAGTTCCTGGCCGAGCGCCCGGGCCGGGTGTTCTCGCGCGAGCAGCTGCTGTCGCGCGTCTGGGGCTACCGATACGCGGGCGGGACCCGCACGGTCGACATCCACGTTCGCCGCCTGCGCGCCAAGCTGGGTCCCGGCAGCGCCATGATCGAGACCGTGCGGCACGTCGGCTACAAGCTGCGACCCCCGACCGCCTGACCCGGTCCTCCGGCAAGGCTCCTGCAACCGGGGCCTTGAAACTCCGGCCGGAGTAGGGTAGTTCGCCGGGGCGCCATGGCGGAGATGAACCTGCTGCAAGCGGTGAACGATGCGCTGCGGGTGGAGATGCGGCGTGATCCCCGCGTGGTCGTGCTGGGTGAGGACGTCGGCAACTTCGGCGGCGTCTTCCGCGCGACCGAGGGGCTGCAGGCCGAATTCGGCCCCGAGCGCTGCATCGACACCCCGCTGGCCGAATCCGGGATCGTCGGGACGGCGATCGGCATGGCTCTGTACGGAATGCGGCCCGTCCCCGAGATCCAGTTCGGGGACTACATTTACCCGGCCTTCGATCAGATCGTGAACGAGCTGGCCAAGCTGCGCTATCGGTCGGGCGGCGAGTACGCGGCGCCCGTCGTGGTGCGCACCCCCATCGGCGGCGGCATCAAGGGCGGGCACTATCACTCGCAGTCGCCCGAGGCGCTGTTCACGCACGTCCCGGGGCTGAAGGTCGTCTGCCCGTCGAACCCGGTCGACGCCAAGGGGCTGCTGGCCAGCGCCATCCGCGGCGACGATCCGGTCATCTTCATGGAGCCCAAGCGGTACTACCGCGCGGCGCGCGGCGACGTGCCCGAAGGGGAGTTCACGATCCCGCTGGGCCAGGCCAAGGTGGTGCGGGCCGGCAAGCAGGTCACCGTGCTCGCCTGGTCGGCGATGGTGCACACGGCGCTGGAGGCGGCCGAAAAGGGCGCCCAGGCCGGCTACGATCTGGAGGTCATCGACCTGCGGACGCTGGTGCCGTTCGACGAGGCGGCCATCCTGGCGTCCGTCGAGAAGACGGGCCGGGTCGTGATCGTCCAGGAGGCGCCGCGGACTTCCGGATTCGGCGCCGAGCTGGCGGCGACCATCGCCGAGAAGGCCATCCTGCACCTGGAGGCGCCGATCGTGCGCGTGGCCGGGCTGGACACACCGTTCCCCTACACCCTCGAGCACGAATACCTGCCGGACGCCGATCGCATCCTGGACGCCGTCGAGCGGGTGGTGCGCTTTTGAGCACCTACGAGTTCAAGCTGCCCGACATCGGCGAGGGGGTCGTCGAGGGCGAGGTCGTGCGCTGGCTGGTGAAGGAAGGCGACCGGCTGACGCAGGACCAGCCGATGGTCGAGGTGATGACCGACAAGGCGACGGTCGAGATCCCGGCCCCGCGGCCTGGGCGCGTCGCCAAGCGCCTCTTCGCCGAGGGCGACCGCTGCCCGGTCGGCAAGGTGCTGATCGTCATCGACCTCGACGGCGACGGGGCCCAGGCGGCGGCGCCGTCGGGCGCCCCTGAGGTCCCGGCCTCGCGGCCCAACGCCCCGGTCGCGGCCGTCGCGGCGGCGGCGCGGGCGGGCGGTCAAGGCGGACCCGTGCTGGCGACGCCCGCCACGCGCAAGCTGGCCCGCGACATCGGCGTCGACATCCATGCGGTCGCGGCCACCGGCCCGGCGGGGCGCGTGACCTCGGACGACGTCCGCGCCCACAAGCAGGACGGGCGCGCCGCGAAGCCCGTTTCGTCGCCGGGCGACAAGCGCGTCCCGTTCCGGGGCGTCCGCAAGAAGATCGCCGAGACGCTGGCGAAGTCGAAGTTCACGGCGCCCCACGCGACCTACGTCGAAGAGGTCGACTGCACCGAGCTGGTCGCGCTGCGCGCCGCGGTCAACGGGCGCGCGGCGGGGGCCAAGGTCTCGTACCTGCCGTTCATCATCAAGGCCACGGTGGCCGCGCTGAAGAAGTTCCCGCAGATGAACGCCATGCTGGACGACGCCGCCGGCGAGATCGTCCAGTGGGGCCACGTGCACGTGGGGTTGGCGACGGCCACGGAGTCAGGCCTCATCGTGCCCGTCATCCGCGACGCCGATCGGAAGACGATCGCCGAGCTGTCCAGGCAGATCGCCCAACTGGCCGAGGCCACCCGCACCGGCAAGGCCACGCGCGAAGAGCTCACCGGCTCGACGTTCACGATCACCAGCCTGGGCGCCTGGGGCGGCGTGATGGCGACCGCCATCATCAACCCGCCCGAGGTCGCGATTCTGGGCGTGCACCGCATTGCCAAGAGGCCGGCGGTCGTGGGCGACCAGATCGCGATCCGCGATCTCATGAACCTGTCACTCTCGTTCGACCACCGCGTCGTCGACGGCTTCGACGCCGCGCAGTTCGTGGGCGAGATCAAGCGCCAGCTCGAGGCGCCAGCGGCGCTCGACGACAAGTCGCTCTGAACATGGCAACCCGCCGGACGCAGAAGAACGCACCCGCGACCCCGACCTCCGCCGGGGCCGCCCCTGCGCAGCCGACCTCGCGCCACATCCGCGCCGGCCTGGGCGACCCGGCCCTGACGGAGGTCCAGGCCTGGACCGACGAGGCGTACGCCCGCGCGACGTCGATCGTCGATCGAGCGGAGGGCGCGCGCGAGCTGGACGCGGCCGCCCTGCACGCGGCGTATCGCGCCATGCTGCAGATGCGCGCGCTGAACGCCGCTGCCGAGGCCCTGGTCGCCGACGGGAGGATCGGGTCGTACGCGTCGACCAAGGGGGTCGAGGCGGCGGTCGCCGGGGCCATCGCCGCGCTGGCCGCCGAGGATATGGTCGTCGCCAACCGGCGCAGCGGCGCGGCGGCGCTGGTCCGCGGGCTGCCCGTGGCGGCCTTCGTGTCGCAGCTTCTGGGTAACGCGCACGACTCGGCGCAGGGGCGCCGGCTGCCGGGCTGCCCGGCCATCCCGCGGGCGCTGAACGTCGTGCCCGGGTCGTCGCACGCGGGCACGCAGCTGCCGCAGGCCGCCGGGATCGCCTGGGCGGCGAAGATGCAGCGCAAGCCGACGGTGGCCCTGGCTTATCTCGACCCGCAGGAGGTCGACGCCGAGGACTTCCACACGGGCGTCAACTTCGCGGGCGCCTTCCACCTGCCGGTCGTCTTCGTGTGCCTCAACGACCGCCTGGATTCGCCCATGAAGACGGCCGAGACCGTCGCGGTGCGGGCTCTGGCGTACGGCATCGCGGGCTCGCGCGTCGACGGCACGGACCTGGTCGCCGTCTGGTCGCACGTGCGCGCCGCCGCCGAACGCGCGCGGCGCGGGGAGGGCGCCACCCTGGTCGAGGCGGTGATCGAGCCCGGGCGGAACGCGCTGGCCGTCAGCGGCGCCCGGCTGGCCGCCGCGCAGATCGTCGACGCCCGGGGCGCCTCCGAGCTGCAGGCGCGCGCGCAGCAGGAGGTCGCGGTCCTGATCGAGGCCGAGCGCTCGGTCGGCCGGCCGCCGCTGGCCCGCATCATCGAGGGCGTGACGGCCCAGCCCAGCGCCGCCCTCCGCGAGCAGCTGGACGCGCTGACCAAGGCCGGCCGCCAGGCCTGACATGGCCTCGGTCCGCCGCGTCCTGATCGCCGGCGCCGGGATCGGCGGGCTATCGGTCGCCGCGGCGCTGCGCAAGGTCGGGATCGAGGCAGACGTCTACGAGCAGGCCGACGAGGTGCGCGAGGTGGGCGCCGGCGTCGGGCTGTGGGCGAACGCGCTCGGCAGCCTGGACCAGCTGGGGGCCGGCGACGAGATCCGCGCCGCGACGATGCCGCTCCGGATCTTCACCGCCGCCCGTCCGGACGGGCGGGTGATCCGGACGATGCGCCTGGACGACCTGGGTCCGGAGTTCGCCGAGTCCGTGTGCCGCGTGGTCGCGCGTCCCGTGCTGCTGGCCGCGCTGTCCCGCCTGGTCGCGCCCGAGCACGTTCACACCGGCACCCGCGTGGTGGCCGCCGAGAGCGCCGGGGCAGCCGTTCACGTCCGGATGAGCAACGGCTGGACGCAGGAGGCAGACCTGCTGATCGGCGCGGACGGCCTGCACTCGACGGTGCGCCCGCTGGTCGTGGGCCGCGACAAGATCCGCTACGCCGGTCAGACCTGCTTTCGCGGCCTGGCGACCCTGGCCTCGCCCAACCCGCGCGAGATGCGCGAGATCCAGGGCGCGGGCCAGCGCGCGTCCGTCTGCCCGATCGACGCGCGCAACGTCTACTGGTGGGCTGCGTTCAACGCGCCGGTGAACGACATCATCCCGCCCGAACGCCGCAAGGCCGTGCTGCTGGAGCGTTTCGGTGACTGGCCGTTCGCGCTGCCCGAAGCCATCGCCGCCACGCCGGAGGGCGGGATCCTGCAAAACGACCTCGTCGACCGCAAGCCGGCTCGCGGCTACACGCGGGGGCGGATCGCGCTGCTGGGCGACGCCGCCCATCCGTCGACGCCCAACCTGGGGCAGGGCGCGAACATGGCGATCGACGACGCAATCGCGCTGGCGCGCGCGTTGCGCGACGAGCCATCGCTGCCGGCGGCGCTGGCGCGCTACGAGCGCGAGCGGTTGGACCGGACGCGGCTCATCGTGAAGCGCAGCTGGTCCTACGGGCGCCCGTATCGCTGGACGTCGCGGCCGGCCATCCGGCTGCGCGAGACGATGATCCGCCGGACGCCGGCGCGCGTGATGACCGACCTGCTTCGGTGGCAGACGCTGGACAGCGTTGGCCCCCTTTGACCCGTTGCTGATCGGCGGCGTCCGGTATAAGCCTGCCGCATGGCGGATCAGAAGACGCGCGTCGACGTGGTGGTCATCGGCTCGGGCCCTGGCGGCTACGTGGCGGGCATCCGGCTCGCGCAGCTCGGCAAGAAG
>CAZPUH010000575.1:0-6989 GCA_964589215.1 uncultured Myxococcales bacterium
GTGCGCAATCCGGCCGCGCCGGGCGGCTGGTACTTCGAGATGCGCAACGAGTTCTACCCCGACGTCGACGACACCTGCATGGCGCTGATGGTGCTGGCGCAGGCGCGCGCCGCCGGCGCCGGCGACGCGCGCGAGGTGGCCATCGCGCGCGGTCTGGCCTGGATGCTGGGCATTCAGCACGAGGACGGCGGCTGGGCCAGCTTCGATCGCGGCAACGACAAGGACTGGCTGACGCACGTGCCGTTCGCCGACCACAACGCGATGATCGACCCCAGCACTGCCGACATCACCGCGCGCGTGCTCGAGAGCCTGTCGCATTACCCGGGCTACGGCGCCGACCACCCCGTGGTGAAGCGCGCCATCGCCTTCCTCAAGCGCGACCAGGGGACCGAGGGGTGCTGGTACGGCCGCTGGGGCGTGAACTACATCTACGGCACCTGGCAGGTCCTGCGCGGCCTGGCCGCGATCGGCGAGGACATGAACGCCGTGTACGTGCGCCGCGCCGTCCGCTGGTTCCTGGATCGGCAGAACGAGGACGGAGGCTGGGGCGAGAGCATCGCCAGCTACGACGATCTTTCGCAGAAGGGGCTGGGCGTCTCGACGCCCAGCCAGACCGCCTGGGCGCTGATGGGCCTCATCGCCGCCGGCGAGACCGCCCACCCCGCGGTTCGCCGCGGCGTGGCCTGGCTGCTGGAGCGGCAGCAGGGGGGCACCTGGGAGCAGGTCCCGTGGACCGGCACCGGCTTCCCGAAGGTCTTTTATCTGAACTACCATTTCTACCGGCACTACTTCCCGCTGATGGCGCTGGGGCAATACGCCGCCCGCACCCGAGACGGCTCGTCGCGCTGAATCGACCGCGCCGGCTCAGGCGCGCGCGGCGACCTTGGGCGTCTCGACGCCCAGGGTGGAGGCGATCTCGGCGGCGATCTTGGCGACCGTCAGCCGGGTCAGCTTCGCGCCCAGCCCCTGGTCGCGCAGGATCTGCAGGTTGGCCGCGGCCAGCTTGCAGATGAACGCGTTGAAGGCGATCAGCCCGGGTTCGGCGCCGCCCTCGCGCAGCAGGTCGACGTAGGCGGCCGCGTCGGCCAGGTCCTGGCGCGCCAGCGCGAACACCTCGCGCAGCGGCGCCTGCCGCGGCAGGAAGGTCCGCCCCTCCATCGCGTCGGGACGCGCGTCCTTGAGGATGTTCACCAGCTGCAGCCCCTCACCGAAGGCGGCGGCGCGCTTGCGCAGCTCGGGCGCGACCTGCTGCATGCTCTCGCGGCTCTGGATGAAGAGCTCGGTCAGCATCTCGCCGACGATGCCGGCCACCGCGTAGCAGTACGCGCGCAGGTCGGCGATCGTTTCGAGCTGCAGGCGCCCCTCCGGCTGCACGCGGCGCACGAAGCTGGCCATGCCGTCGGCGCTGCGCGCGACGTGCATCCGCAAAATTTGACGAACCTGGGGGCGCAGCTCCCCGAACCGCTCGAGCACGTACGGGGTGCGCGCCAGCAGCTCTTGGTAGCCGTCGTGAATGAGCGGCGGGTTGCGCGTCCACTCGTCCGCCAGCGCCTGCGACGCGCTGGCCGGTCCGTCCAGCAGGCGGATGAAGTCGCCGAGCGCCTGTTGCCGCTTCTCGGGCGGCCACAGCACCGCGTCTTCGAACGTGTCGATGATCCGGAACAGCAGGTAGGCGATGCCGACCTCGTCACGGGTCGGTTGCGGCAGGCACGGAATCGTCAGCGCAAAAGTGCGGCTGGTTTTCTGAAGCAGTGTTTCGATGTCGCTCAATCCCATCCCTCGCGGACCATCACACATAAGACTACCTGGAAATAATTGCAATGCGGACCGTCACACCGTCGGGACCAAATCCTCTCTGACCTCGTAGGCCCAGGGGGCGAGGACTACCGCCGGCCCGCTGTCGGGCGGGTCGATCCAGCACGCCGTCGGGTGCGGTCCGTAATTGACGGCAACCGTCATTCGCTGCTTGCCGAGCTGCCAGCGGAACGCGATCACGTCGCGCCAGCCCGCGTCGCTGGCGTCCACCGGCCGGCAGGCGCACAGGTGCCACGCGCCGTCGCGCAGCAGCGGGCGGGCCAGCAGTGACAAGAGGGCGTCGTAGAGCGCGCCCACCACCGGGTCGGGCCGTTCGGGCCGGCGGCGGGTCAGCTGGATGGGGGCACGCGCGCGGCGCCCCTCCAGCTGACCTTCGTGGAAGAAGCGCAGCCCGGGCACCAGGTAGGTCAGCGCCGCGGCGGCCCGGTGCTGCTCGGGCGGGAAGACGGCGGCCACGCGCGGCTCGTCGTGATTCTCCAGAAATCGCGCGCAGCGATCGGCGAACGCCGGCTCGGCGCGCAGGTGGGCGCGCACGGGGTCGGCCGCCCCCGCGCGCAGTCGGTCGTACAGCGTCTTGTCGTACGTGAAGTCGAACCCCTGCTGCTGCAGCTGCCAGTCGAGGCCCCAGTACACTTCGGCCAGAAACAGAAACCCCGGGGGCTGGCGCCGCACGCGCGCGATCGCCTCCGGCCAGAACGGGGCGTCCACGGGCGGGCTGCCGTCGGCGGGGCGGGCCCGGTCGCCCCACGTCCGGGCGAAGACCTGCGGCTCCAGCAGCATCGCCATGTCGCAGCGGACGCCGTCGCAGCGGTCCGCCACGCGCAGCAGCTGGTCCACCATCGCCTCGCGCAGCCCTGCGTGGCGGTAGTTCAGCTGCAGCGCGTCCGTCCAGCCCGGGAAGTTGGGGTCGCGCCCGTGGGCCAGGATCCGCTCGCCCCGCGCCGTCTGCACGCGGACGTAGTTGCCGGGCTCGCGGCGCAGATCCTCGTCGCTGCCGGCCACGAAGTACTCGGGATGCGTCTGGACCCACGGATGGTCCAGCGCGACGTGATTGGGGACGAAGTCGAGCATCAGGCGCAGCCCGCGCGCCCGCAGGCGCTCGCGCAGCCGCGCCAGCGCGGCGTCGCCCCCCAGCGTGGCCGCGACGGTGTAGCCCGCGATCGCGAACGGCGAGCCGGCGACGTCCTGGTCGCGCACGTCCGGCAGATCGCGCGCGTAGGCGGCGCGCATCGCGGGCGCGAGCGCCTCGCGCCGGCCGGCTTCCCCCGTCGCCCAGACGCCCAGCATCCAGATCCAGTCGAAGCCGCGGGCGGCGGCGCGCGCGAACAGCGCCTCCGGCAGCGCGTCCAGCGTGGGCGCCGCCGTCTCGCCGACCAGCTCGCGCGTGTTCAGCTGGTACAGCAGCGGGTAGCGCGGGGACATCGCCGGGGCGGGGCGCTACTTGCTGGCGGCGCGGGCGGCCGGCGGCGGGTTCGCCAGCCACGCCCCGAACACGTCGACCAGCGTCTCGGGCGGGAGCCGATCGAAGTTGGAGACGACCCACTCCATCGCCTCGGGGTGGCGCCCCGCGCGCAGCAGGGCCTTGTACGCCAGCAGGCCGACGCCCGGCTCGCGGATCATCGGCTGCAGCTCCGCGAAATCGGCGCTGCCGTAGACGATCTGCCTGGCGGCCGGCGACGCGTACGGGTCCTTCTTGACCGCCGCGGCCAGCGGCTGGTACAGCGCGCGCGCGTCCTTGCGCTGGGACAGCGCGGCCAGCACGGGAATCTTCAGCGCGGGGTCGGGGCGCTTGGCGATCTTCGTGAGCAGGTCCAGCGACGCGGGGCTGGTCTCCTTGGCCAGCTCCGGGACCATCGCGGCGACCGGCTCGGTCTCGCGGGCCTTCAGCAGCGGCGCGACGTAGTCGTTGGCCAGGTCGCCGCAGGCGCGGATCAGGCCGGCGGCGGCCGCTGCCCGCACCTCGACGGAGGGGTCCTTCACCAGCGGCTCCAGCCGATACAGCGTGGGGCGCCCGCCGCCGGGGCGCGCGAAGGCGGTGGCGCCAGCCGCGCGCAGGTGGGCGTCCTTTTCGCCCAGCGCGTTCAGCGCGGGGCGGTGCGCGCCGGCCGGGTTCACGTGCGCCAGCGTCTCCAGCGCGTCGGCACGCACGGGCGCCGCCAGGAGCTCGTTCTTCACCAGCGTCTCCAGCGCGGTGACGCAAGGTGAGCTGGCGGGCAGCTCGGAACGGGCCGCGCGCAGGATGCGGGTCGCGGCCTGGATCTCTTCGGGCTTGCTGCTCTCCAGCCGTGGCCGCACCAGCGCGCACAGGTCGACCTTCACGGCCGCCAGCGCGGGCGCGGCCATGTCGACGGTGTCGGGACGATCGAGGGCCGGCTTCAGTCGATCGGCCTGGCGCGCGTCGCCCGCCAGCGCCAGGGCCGCCGCCGCCCGGGCGTCCACGGCGGGGTCGGTGAACCGTCGCTGCAGCCAGCTACGCGCGAAGGTCGACATGGCGCTGGTGTCTCCGTCGCGCGTGTACCTCGACACGCGCATCAGCGCCTCTTTGATGCGGCCTTGATAGAAGAGGCGCGGCAGCGCGTCGGCCAGCGGCGCCTCGATGCGGCGCACCTGCCCGCCCGAGCAGAGGCGGGCGTCGCGCGAGAAGATCCAGCGGAAGTGCGCGACGCCGTCGTCCGCGTAGACGTCGACCGGCGGAACGGGGAAAGGATTGGGGCCGCGGATGGCGGCCACGGCGGCCTGGTCGAACTCGGGGACACCCGAGCTCTCGCTGATCGTGATGTCGGCCGGCGTGCCGTCCCAGCGAACCACGAACAGCAGCTCGGTGTCGTCGGCCTTGTTCACGGGGTCGGTGGGGGGACGCTTGGCGGCGACCTCTTCGATGAACTTGGTCGCCCAGCGGTAGTGGATCGACCGGTGCATCGCCCGCAGGTAGTCGCCCTCGACGCCGGGGGTCGTGATGGGCGGTTCGTCGCCGAAGCGGGGGGGAGCCGGGTCCGCGGCGGCGGCCGTCCCGCTCCGTGCGGCCGCGGCCGCCAGCAGCGCCAGCAGCGTCAGGCGAAGGCACGGCGGGCGAAAGCGTCGCATATTGACGGGACTATGCCGGGTCATGCAGCGGGAACCCTGAGAGGTTACTCCTTCTCCCCCTCATCGTCGCAATCGGTCCCGGCATTAACGCGGCGGGCGCAAATGTGGGCGGCAGCGGCGCTGATCCTGGGCTGGCCGGCGGCCGGGCTGGCCCAAACCGGTGCCGGCGGGGCGGGGTCGGGGGGGCGCTCGCCGTTCGCCGACTACCGCGGCCAGCAGCCGGGTGTGTCCCACAAGATAACGGTTCAGGACCTGCCGCCGCCGCACGCCACGGCGTCCGTCGACAACGGGGCGCGGCTGATCGCACGCCCCAAGGACGCCTGGCCCAAGGCGCCCGCCGGGTTCCAGGTCCAGCTCTACGCGGATGGGCTGAAGAACCCCCGGCTCATCCGCACGGCGCCGAACGGCGACGCCTTCGTGGCCGAGAGCGAAGCGGGGGCCGTCCGCGTCTTTCGGGGGGTGACGCCGGCGGGCCGGGCGGCGCGGGTCGAGACCTTCGCGACGGGGCTGCGGCAGCCGTTCGGCATCGCGTTCTATCCGGCGGGCGGCGAGCCGCGCTGGGTCTACGTCGCCAACACTGACGCCGTCGTGCGCTTCCCGTACCGGTCGGGGGACCTCCAGGCGCGCGGGCCCGCCGAGGTCGTCGTGCCCGAGTTGCCGGGGGGCGGCCGGCTGCGGGGCGGCGGCCACTGGACCCGCGACCTGGCGTTCTCGCGCGACGGCAAGACGCTGTTCGTGTCGGTGGGCTCGCGCTCGAACGCCGACGACATCGACGGCAACCCGGCCGAGTTTCACCGGGCCGACATCCTCTCGTTCGCGGTCGGCAACGACGGCGCGATCGCGCCGCAGAGCGTGCGGGTCTTCGCGTCCGGCATCCGCAACGCGGTCGGCATCGCGATCCACCCGAAGAGCGGCGAGCTGTGGGCGTCCGTCAACGAGCGCGACGAGCTGGGCGACAACCTGGTCCCCGACTACATCACCCACATCCAGCCGGGCGGCTTCTACGGGTGGCCCTTCTATTACCTAGGCGCGAACCCCGACCCGCGCCTGCGGGGCAAGCACCCCGAGCTGGCGTCCAGGGTGATCGTGCCCGACGTGCTGCTCCAGCCCCACGACGCCTCGCTGGAGATGGTGTTCTACGACGGGACGCAGTTCCCGGCCGAGTACCGGGGCGACATCTTCGCCGCCGAGCACGGGTCGTGGAACCGCAAGGTCCGCTGCGGGTACGAGGTCGTTCGCGTGCCCATGCACGGCGGAACGCGCGCGACCGGTGAGTACGAGGACTTCCTGACCGGCTTCGTCACGCCGTCGGGCGACGTCTGGGGGCGGCCCGTCGGCGTCGCGGTCGCGCCCGACGGCGCGCTGCTGGTGACCGACGACGGCTCGCGATCGATCTGGCGCGTCAGCGTCGCCAGGTCGCGCTGAGCGCCGGTGCAACAACTTCTTCGGTGGCTGCCCTTGTCTAGCCATCGGCCTTCATCGGCCGAGAGGGGTCGCCATGAACGTCCAGATCGGTCTCGCCCGTGCGCAGCGGGCGTCGTTCGTGCTCGCACTGGCGAGCTTGGCTGCCGGCGCGGGCTGCGGCAGCTCGTCACCGTCGGGAATGACCAGCGGCAGCGGCGGCGCCCAGTCGACGGGCGGAGCGCCCGGCACCGCGACGGGCGGTAGCAACGGGAGCACGGGGGGCAGGCCAGGCAGCGGCGGCGGTGATGCCAGCACGGGCGGCAGCCCGGCCAGCGGCGGCGGCCCCGGCAGCGGCGGCGTGATCGCGACCGGCGGCTCGACCGGACGGGCGGGAAACCCGGGCGCGACCGGTGGTGCCGCAGGCGGGCGATCGGGTCCCGGCACCGGCGGCGCGGCCGGCGGCCCGGGGACGGGCGGCGCGCCCGCGATGTGCGCGAAGTCGATGGCCACCTTCAGCGACATCACGGCCAACCATGCGGTCCCCACCTGGCTGAAGGACGCCAGCTTCAAGTACGCGATCGGGATGCACTTCGGTCCGTACTCGGTGGGCGCGCACCACAACGAGTGGGACTCGCGCCACATGTACTGCGACTCGTCGATCCGCCAGTGGTACATCGACCACTTCG
>CAZPUH010000576.1:0-7515 GCA_964589215.1 uncultured Myxococcales bacterium
TCGACGTGCTCGGCGCCCGGGCGCGCGGGTCATCGCCGCGCGCCAAGTTCGGCGCCGAGCTGTCCGAGGTCACGCTGGCCGGCGCGCGCGTCCTTCTTTGCAAGCCCATGGAGTTCATGAACGTCAGCGGACAGGCGGTCGAGCGCGTGGCCGGCTTCTGGAAGATTCCAGTGGCCGACATCGTCGTCGTGCACGACGAGCTGGACCTGCCGTTCGGGCGCCTCAAGCTGGGTGCGGGCGGCGGGCACGGCGGCCACAACGGCGTGCGGTCGATGCTGGCGGATCTCGGCGACGCGGGCTTTGCGCGCGTGCGCGTCGGCGTCGGGCGCCCTGCTCCCGGACGCGGCGACCCGGCCGATTACCTGCTCAGCGATTTCTCGCGCGCGGAGGCCAAGGAGCTGCCGGCGCTGATCGACCTCGCCGCCGACGCGGTGGAGACCATCGTCAAGAGCGGCCTCACCACGGCGATGAACAAGTTCAACACGAAACCCACGAACAACAACCCGAAGGACCGGACGTGATGGTCACGCGCGGCCCTTCCTCCTTGCCCGTGGCGACACGGGCCAATTGAAAACGTCCACAAGGAGACCGACATGAGCACCACTGGAATCGAGCCGGCATCGCGCGCCGGCGGCCCCGCGGGGAATGCCCCCCAGCGGCGGGTCTCGGCCCGCGACATGGCTGGCCGCATGCGCGAGTACGAAACCATCTACATCCTGCGCCCGGACAGCACGACCGACGTCATCGGCCAGGTAAACCAGAAGATCCGCGGCATCATCGAGGCCGGCGGCGGTCGCCTTCTGAAGGTCGACAACTGGGGCAAGCGCAAGCTCGCCTACGAGGTCAAGAAGCAGCTGAAGGGGATCTACCTCTTCTTCTCGTACCTCGGCACGTCGGGCCTCGTCGAAGAGGTCGAGCGCAACCTGCGCCTCACCGACTCCGTCATCCGCTACTACTCGGTGAAGATGGCCGAGAACGTCGACCCGGCGGAGCGCACCTCCGAGGTCACGGACGAATCGTTCACCAAGGCGGCGACGCCCGGGCCGGACGAGGAAGCGATCGCGACCGGCCAGGCCGAGGTCCGCTCGCCGTTCGAGGACGAGGAAGGCGCGTTCGACTTCGAAGAGGCCGTCTTCGGCGGCGTCGATGAGCCCGGCCGCGGCCGGGGAGGAGCTGAATAATGGCCGCCAATGATGCAGTCGAGGGCAAGGGCGATCGCGGGGGGCGCGGAGGCGACGACAAGAAGCGCTCCGTGGGCCGCCGCAAGCCGTGCAAGTTCTGCGCTGACGAGAAGATCAAGATCGACTACAAGGACGCCGGTCTGCTGAAGTACTTCATCACCGACCGCGGCAAGCTGGTGCCGCGGCGCCTGACCGGCAACTGCGCGAAGCACCAGCGCGCCATCGCCGTTTCCGTCAACCGGGCGCGGATGATCGCGCTGATGCCGTTCGCCGTCACGGGAGCCTGAGCCATGCAAGTCATTCTGAGAGACGACATGGACAACCTCGGCAAGTCGGGCGAGGTCGTCAACGTGAAGCCGGGCTACGCGCGCAACTACCTGTTGCCGCGTGGCTTCGCCATCAAGGCCACCGCGGGCGACATCAAGCGCGTCGAGCACGAGAAGCGCGTCATCGCCGCCCGCACCGCCAAGCTGGCCAAGGAGGCGCAGTCCGAGGCCGACAAGCTGTCGCAGATCTCCGTTTCGATCGCGGTGGCCGTCGGCGAGGAGAACCGCCTCTACGGGTCGGTCACCACGCGCGACGTGGCGGAGGCGCTGAAGGACCGCGGGGTCAACGTCGACCCCAAGAAGATCCTTCTCGACGAGCCGCTGAAGGCGCTGGGCCTGGCCGAGGTCCCCATCAAGGTGGGCCGCGGCGTGAACGCGACCGTCAAGGTGTGGGTGGTCAAGAAAGAGGACTGACTCTCCTTCACCGTCGACACACCGCGCGGGGATCCTCGTTTGAGGATTCCCGCGTTTTCATTTCCAGCGTAGAGTTTTCGGCCATGCGTCGTCTTAGCTTTGTCGCGCTGACGTCTGTTTTTTGTCTTCTCGCGGGCGCCTGCAGCAGCTCGCCCGGCGGAGGCGGCGGCGGTACCGGCGGCGTGCATAGCGGCACCGGCGGCGCGCAGAGCGGGACCGGTGGCGCGCAAAGCGGCACCGGAGGCAGCGCCACGGGCGGCGCGTCCGCGTCGGGCGGCACCGTGGGCAGCGGCGGCACGTCCGCGTCGGGTGGCAGCACCGGAAGCGGCGGCGCACAGGCCTCGGGCGGCAGCCCTGGAAGCGGCGGCGCGTCCGCCGCCGGCGGAAACGGCGGTCAGCCGGGCACGGGCGGCAACAGCGCGACCGGCGGCGCCGCGGGCGGCGGCAGCGGCGCGGCGTTCTTCAGCGACGACTTCGAGTCCGACACGGCCGGCAAGCAGCCGGCCGGCTTGGACAACATCATCGCGTACAACTACAAGACCACGAACCCCATGGGCAGCCTCAGCGCCCTGGCGGACGCCACCCACACGCACAACGACAGCAAGCTGGCGGTCCACTTCAAGAGCGACGGCAACATGGTGTTCCTCGAGCGGCCCTTGCCGAGCGGGACCAATCACCTCTTCGTACGGGCCTACTTCTACATGACGCGGCAGCTCGGGATGGGTCCGTCGGGCGCGAACCACGAGTCGCTGCTGGGCATCACGATGGAACCGAACGACGCCAACAACGAGGTCCGGTTCGGCGAGATCAAGGGCGCGATTGGGACGAACCAGGTCCCCACCGACAACATCGCACCCATCATGGCCAAGTGGTACGGGCCGCCGATCATCACCGCCAACACCTGGCACTGCATCGAGGTCGAGTTCAACGGCGCCGCGGCGTACAACACGCTGAACGCCTGGTCGGACGGCATGCTGGTGCACTCGATCACCCAGGCGTCGGACTGGCAGAACGGCGCGTTGCCCGCGACCTGGATGAACGGCATGTTCAACAACGTCTTCTTCGGCTGGCAGAGCTTCAGCAGCGCCGCCAACGAGATCTGGATGGACGACCTCGTGCTGAGCACCGCGCGCGTCGGCTGTAACTGAGTCGCCCCGATCCCGGCGCCGCGCTGGCGGCCGCGACCCTCAGTCCAGCTTCGCGTACCAAAGGCCGTGACCACCCCGATAGACCTTGCCGGGGATCGGCTGATCCTTTCCGACGCCCCGCTTGGCGTTACCCCAATCTTTACCTGCGAACATGAAGTGGGCTCCGGCCGCCGGACCGGAGGTGGTCTTGGCCTCGACGCTCTGACGGGCGGATCGAACCCATTCGAAGGTGGCTGGCTCGGCGGGTGTGGTGCTGCGCGGGCGTGCCCAAAACGAGACGAGAGCGCTGGTCCACGAGAACCCCACTATCGCGGCCAATCCCACGTCGACGAGGAGAACCTTTCCGAATGGCCGCAACCGACCCCACACGGTGATGACGAGCGAAACCAGCAACCACGCTCCACCCAGGAGCGCGGTACCTTTGTAGATCAGGGGGGTCTCCTGCAACGTCAAGCTCGCGTTTGCCGGCTTCAGCAGCCAGCTCACGATCACGACCAACACCAGGATCGCCAGCGGGCCGACCATCCACAGGTTCCACAGCAGACCAAAGACGGGCGGCCCCTCGACGCTCATGTCGAACCCTCTCCGCTTTCTCCGTTGGGCGCCCACGGCGGTCAGGTGCGCCACTCGATGGCATGTTTGATCAGCGCGCGCTTGTTGGGGCCGACGAAGACCGGCTCGTCGAGCTCACCGACCCAGACCAGCGAAAGGCGATCGTGCTCCGGCTGGATGTGCACGGTCCGGATCTTGGGTTCCAGGCGAGCCGGTTTGGAACCGGGCATTTGCACGACGAGAGTGGGGACCTCGCGCGGCAACGTGAACTCCCACACCGGGATCGCCGGATGGGCGTTCACGACGCTGACCGGCGCGCCCGCAGCCAGCAACGGAAGACGCATGCCAAGCGCAGCCTGCTGAGCGACGCGCAGGTCCAATCGGTTCGGAAACGGGATGGCCGCCGCCAGGGAGTCGGCCTTCAGCACCCCCATCCGCACCTCGAAGAAGCTGGCTGGTGGACAAGCGGCGGCGTCGTAAACGGGCGGGATCCCCAGCATGGCCGCGCGCGGGAAGCTGGCGTACGAGAGCCAACCGACGGCCGCCACGGTCGGGGCCGCCGGCCACCTGTCGTGCGCACCGACCGCCAGCCGCTCGGGCGACAGCAGCGCCAGCGGCTCTTCCACGTTCGGCAGTGCGCAGGCGGCCAGCGCGTCGTCCGTGGGCTCGATGAGGTACCCCTTGCCGGCACGGTTGCGCGGGTAGGCAAAGCGGCCGAACCGAGGGCTGTACGGTTGCTTGGCCTGCTCGCGCAGCTGCAGCAGCGGATCGCCGTGACCGGCGAGGGCTACGGAATCGAATCCTCCGTACGAGGAGGTCCAGTCCAGCGGGACGGCCTCGATCGGTTCAGGCGCGCTGAACTGCAGCCGCCCCGAGGCCGCGCGGTAACAGCGGCGTTCGCCGAACACGGCCAGCTTGCGATCGAGGCTGCCCACGCGAACGCGCATCTGGAACGACGGCGCCCGCGCGCGGGCCGGGCGCGCGTGACCTTCCAGAACCACGTCGACCTCGCGCCTGTTCAACACGCAGTCCAGGTCGTGCAGCAGGATGGCCCGGTCGTCCGAGAAGCGCGGCTGTTCGACCAGCGGGAGCTGGTCGTCAGCCACGAAGCACCGCTGGGCCGCGACGCGGTAGGTCCGCTTCGCGACGACGCCGACCAGCGAGCCTCCGCTCGGGTGTGCAGCGATCATCACCATGGACACCCGCGGCGCGACAGCTTCGGCGGCCGCGGTCATCGCGTGGGCGCCGGCGTGCGGGGCGTGGAGGACCCGGCCGGCGCGGGCGGGGGCGCAGCCGGGGGCTTCGGCGTCGGCGAGATGTGGTCGTTGATGATGTCGTTGAGCTTGCCGCCGTAGGTGCTGCCGGGGCCCAGCGGCACGCCCGCCACCGTCCCGGTGTACGAATATCCGAGCGGCGTTCCGATGAGCCAGCCGATCACCATCTTGGCCGCGTCGTGAATCACCGGGCCGGCCACGATGCCGGCCAACCCGCCGATGAGCAAGGCCTCGGGGCCGAGCAGCGCGAGCACCTCGCCCAGGGCCCCGACCGCCAGGCTTCCGAGGCCGCTGGCGATCGCCCCGGCGATCTCGCCGACCAACCAGGTGATGGCGATGTCGACGACCATGGCCGCAAAGCCGGCCAGGACGTCTGTCAGGGTGAGTCCGGCGTGGACCGTGTTGAAGGACGCGATGCAGACGCTGGTCGGCATCGCGCACGGCACGTCGTTGCAGTCCAGCTGCAGGTTCAGGCCCACGAACGGGATCACGCCGACGGCCAGGCGCGCCTTTTCGAGCCCGGCGCCGCAGGCGCCGATGGAGACCGAGGCACACCCGAACTCGGACTTGTTGCCCGAGCCCAGGTCGACGAGCGGCAGCAACAGATTCGCCGCGAAGTGGTACAGACCCCGTCCCAGGTCGTGCTGGCGGCCGATGGAAAAGCCCCACCCCATCTTCACGGTGGCCGACGTCTTGGTGGTGGTCGGGTCGGCCAGCCCCATCATGTAGACGATCACGTGCGGCGCCGGCAGCGGGCCGACGGGCGGCGGGGGCGGGATCTGGTTGTGAACGTCACAACCGGCAACGACCTGGATCGAGTTGAGGGCGTGGAAAGGAATGCCCACCTCAGACCTCCACCGAGAGCCGGGCCCGCCGCACCTCACCGCGGGCGTACGAGTAGTTGAAGTGAGCGCGGGCGGTGACGGTGACATGGCCGAGGTCGGTCCACAGGAACACACCGTCGACCTGGATGGGCGGCTGCGCGACCACGGCGTCACCGACGGTGACCTCCAACTGCGTGCGCAGCGGCGGCACCGTGTACACCATCTCGGCGGCGCCCAGGCCGGTCAGCCGAATCTCGGCGGACTCGGGGAGCGCCGCCAGAACCAGGTCGGGGTGCGCGTTGTTGTTCAAGCGGCGCGAGATGGTGGGAAGATCAGACGGATTCGCGCGGTCGGGCTTGACCGCCTCGCGCGCCCGCAAGCCCCAGAAGCAGGGATAAGGACCCCATCCCGAGACGGGTGGCTGATCGCTCCAGGACCGCACCGGTGGGGCGTCAGCCTTCTCGATGTTCGCCAGAGGTTGCCCTTCCGCCGCCTCCTCGGACAGGTAGTAGCCGCGACCGACGGGGTTGTCCGGCCAGGAGATCTCTTCGTAGTCGTACACGGTTTTCCCGCCGTACGCGCGGTGGTAGGAAATCGGCATTTCCTCGAAAGGCTCCGGGCCCGAGGCCACCAGTCCACCGCGCCCGGAACGCAACCATCGCCGCTCGCCGTAGACCATGAGCGTGCTCCTGCGGGCGCCGACCGAAACGCAGACCTCCGCACCGCGCCGGGGTCGCGGCGCGCGCACCGTCCCCAGCACGCACAGGTCGACGCCGTCCTTCCGCAGGAAGTTCTCGCTGTGAAAGACGCCGAAAGCGGTCGAGAGAGGCTCGCCGACCAGCGGAAGTTGCTCGGCGGTCGGAATCCACCGGCCGGCCTCGTCTTTCTGGAACGTCGCCTTCAGGATCAGCCCGCCGTCGACCAGCGCATCCTCCGCTCGCTGGAAACGCAGCAGGCGAGCCGGAAAAGGCGTCTGGTTGGCGAGCTCCACGTTCAGTCTTTCTTCGTACCGGCTTCGCGTCCACCGTCATCGAGCTGACGCAACAGGTCCACGTCGCCATCTTGCAGCCTGGCCGGCAGGGTGGTTGCCGGCGGCGGCGGCGGGAGCACCCAGGAGGGGACCGGCTGATCGCGGTCGCAGTTGAGCAGCACCTGCTCGCCGTTCACGGACACGTCGTCGTTCGCCCGGATGGCGACGTCGCCGCTGCGCGCGGTCACCGCCACCTCCGCGCCCGTCGTTCGGACGGCTCCGCGCGCCTCCTGGTCGATCTCCGCCGCCCGGACCGAGAAGGACTGCTGGGCGTCGACGGTGAAACGATCGCAGCGGGCCACGATCTCCGACGCGGACGTGATCTCCAGCGCCGCGGCTGCGGCCCGGACCACCGGCCCGTCGGCCGTCAGTACGATCTCGACGTCGACGGCGTACTGCTGGGGGTTCGACAGCCGAAAGACCACCCCCCGCTCTCGCGGCTGGAGGGATGCCACCCAGCCCAAGCCCAAGGACACGGCGCCCGTGCTCTCGTTCGGCTCGGCCGGCGATACGACAGGTCCGTTCTTCATGCTTCACACCCTATTCGTCTAGAACGTCGCCCCGGTTTCGTGTTCCCGGCATCGGCACCGAAAGTTTCACCGTTTCGGGCCACCACGCCAAGCATCCGGTGCGCGCGATGGGGTAGACTCGCCGACCCCATGCTGGAGGTGGTGAGCTCGAACCCGGGAGCGGCGGCGCGAACGCCACCGCACAACCTCGAAGCGGAGAAGTCGACGCTGGGGTCGGTCTTCATCAAGCCGTCGTC
>CAZPUH010000577.1:0-1478 GCA_964589215.1 uncultured Myxococcales bacterium
GACGTACACGCTCTGCACCTGCACCTGCGGCGCGGCCAGCTCGGGGTACTGGGCGATGGGCAGGGTGGGGATGCTGATGCCGCCGGCCAGCACGATCAGGATCGCGCAGACCGACGCGAAGATCGGGCGCCGGATGAAGAACGCCGCGAACATCTCAGGGCGACCCCGCGGGCGCCCCGGACGCCGGCTGCACGTGCGCGCCCGGGCGCAGCTTCTGCACGCCGCTGGTGACGATGCGGTCGCCCGCCTTGAGGCCGCGGGTCACCGGGTAGCTCTGCCCCTGGATGGGCCCCAGCTCGACGGGGCGCAGGGCCGCCGCCAGCGCGCCGCCCGCGCCCTGATCGACGGCCCACACGAAGGGCTGCCCGGCGCGGCGCATGACCGCCAGCACCGGCACGGCCAGGCCTTCGTACTGGCGCCAGATCAGCCGCACGCGCACGAACTGGCCGGCACGCAGGTGGCCGGCCTGATTGTCGACGGCCGCCTTGACCAGCACCATCTGGGTCGCCGGATCGGCGCGCGGGGACACGAACGTGACCGTGCTGGGCGCCAGCACCTTCCCTTCGGCGTCCAGGATCTCCAGCGGCGCGCCGGTCTTGAGCCCGGCGGCTCGCTCAAGCGGCACGTCGACGTAGACCTCCAGCGCGGTGTTGTCGTCCAGGGTGGTCAGCACGGTTTGAGGCGAGACGAGATCGCCGACGCGCACGGGGATGTCGCCCACCGTCCCCGCGACGGGCGCGACGACGCTGTAGTAGCGAAGCTCGACGGACTGCGCGCGCGTCTGCGCCCCGGTCGCCGCCACCGCCGCCTGCGCCCGCAAGAGCGCGCTCTGCGCCTGGTCGAAGTCCTGCCGGGTCGCCGCCCCGGACTTGAAGAGCCGCTCGATGCGGCCGAACTGCTTGCGCGCCAGCTCCAGCCCCGCCACGTCGGCGGCGTGCAGCGCGCGCTGGCTGGTGACCGCCGCCTGCTGGCGCGACGGATCGATCTGGATCAGCTCGGTGCGCGGCTGGACGTCCTGGCCGGAGGTAACCAGGATCTTCGAGACGTGCCCCTCGACCAGCGGCTGCACCTGCACCGACTGCCGCGACCTCAAGACCGCCACGTATTCGCTGGCGTCGCGCAGCGGCACCGCGCGCACGGTCTCGATCTGCACAGGCATCGCCGGCGGCGGCCCGCCGTGGCCCGCGCTCGATCGCCCGCACGCGCCGGCGCCCGCGACGGCCAGAACCGCCCACGCCGCGACCCTCAGGCGCCGAAACGCCGAAATCCCCGACTTGTCCATTGCACCGCCGCGCCGATGAGGCCGCGCCCAACAACGTGAGTCGTCGGGGCGCTCCGGCAAGCGGCGGATCCGCGTAGGTGACTTGTGCTGAGCCGCCGGCGGGCGTAGGCAGGTGAGGTGGACGACATGCGGCCGATCGCGGTGTCACCCCGGCACACGGTGCTGCTGGCGGGGGAGCTGTTCCCGCTGATCGACC
>CAZPUH010000578.1:0-2744 GCA_964589215.1 uncultured Myxococcales bacterium
CAGCGGGGCCGCCGGCGCCGCCACCCACGCCGGCACCGCCGCCGTGCCCGCCTCCGTCGGAGCCGCCGTGGGCGGTGCTGCCGCCATGGCCGGCGCTGCCCCCGGAGCCGCCGCGACCGGTGTCGGCGCCGGCCGCGCCGCCGGCGTTGTGCCCGGTCCGGTAGCAGAGGCCGCTGATGCACTGGTAGTTGTCCGGGCACTGGTCGCCGGGCTTCGCGCACTGCTGCTGTCCGTCGGGCGGTTCGTCGGAGTAGGCGCAGGCCGTCAGGAGCGCGCCTAGCCCCAGGATCAACATCGGAAGCGCCGAGACGCGCAGCCCGCCGGGTCGAGCCGCGCGCGTCACAGGCGGCCACCGAACCCGGCGACCAGGCCGCCGTCCGTCGGGAAAATCGAGGGCAAGAGCGCCGTCTGCGTGCCTGCTTCGGTGTCACCACGCTGGGACCCGATGACGTAAGTGATGATGCCCGCGACCAGCAACGCCCCGCCCACGCCGTACCCGACCCACTGCAGCGTTTGCAGCTCCTTGCCCTTCGAGGCGGCCGACGGATCGAAGACCCGGGCGGCGCTGTCGGTCTTCCCTTGCGACTGGGCCGCCAGGCCGAACGCCAGCCCGGCGCCGGAGGCGGCCAGCCCGGCCGCGCCTAGGGAGATCCCGACGATGCGCAGCGTCCGGCCGCTGTCCGACGCGCCGCCACCGCTGTCGGGCGGCGACTCGGGCGCGGGGGTCGCTGGGTGTTCGGCGGGCGGTGTGCTCGGTTGCGGCTCGGGCGGCGTCGCCGCGACGGCCACGCGCGAGAGCCGGACCGTCTCGCGCGTCAGAGTCTCCGCGCCGATCTGAACCGTGCGCGTCACGGGCTCGTAGCCGGCCGCGCGCACGCCGAACCGGCAGTCGCCGGCCCGGACGCGGATCGGATGCTCCATCGGGAGCGTGCCCCTGACCTCGCCCTCCAGCACGACCTCCGCGCCGCTGGGCCCCCCCAGCACCTGCAAGCTGCCCAGGTGGCGCGCGACGTTCGCCAGCGCGTCGTTCAAAGAGCGGGTGTTCTTGCCGACCCAGGCGTCGGAGCTCGCGTCGATCGCCTCTTTTAGATGCGTCTCCGCCTCGGTCCAACGGCCGATGGCCATCTCGGCCAGCCCCATCTGGGCGGCGGCGCGCGGGCTCTTGCGGATCGCGTAGGCCCGCGTGAAGAGCTCCAGGGCCGCCTCGTCGTCCTGGTGACGGCGCTTCGCGACGCCTTCGCGGATCAGGTCGTCTTCGCTCGGGCCGGCGGCGCGTGCCGGTGGGGCCGGAAAAAGGGCGAGGCTTGCGCTGAACAGGACGGAACACCAGACCGCCGCCCCTCCCCGAACCGAGCTTGGCATGTTTTTTGGCACCGTATCGACGCGTCTCCAGGGGTGTCAACTCGCGTTTCCGCAAAAATTCCCCGTCCGACCGACAAAAAAGCGCGTGGACCGGCCGCGCGACGGCGGAACCGCCCGCCCCACGCGACATAGTCCTGTAACTAGACAGTCCAATCATTGGACTATTGGCGCCGGGATACGTAAGCTCGTGTCCATGTCCACGCGAGACACGCCAGATCCGGTGCCGCTGCCGGCGCTCTTGCGCCACGCGCGCTCTACCTACGGGGTCGCCATGCGGGCGGCCCTGGAAAAGGCCGGCTACGACGACGTTCCGAAGAACGGCCTCTACGTGATCGGCGGTATGGCAATGGAGGGGGACTATCCGCTGGCCGCCCTCATCGACGACTTGAAGATCTCGAAACAGGCGGCGGGGCAGCTCGTCGACACGCTGGTCGAACGCGGGTACCTCGAGCGCGAAGTCGATCCGGAAGATCGACGGCGGCTGGTGCTCGCGCTGTCACAGCGCGGGCGTGCGGCAGCGAAGGTGCAGGCCGCCGCGCGGGCGCGCGTCGACGCCAAGCTGGCGGCGCGGCTGGGGGACAGGGCCGTGGAGACCCTGCGGAGGGGCCTCATGGCGCTCATTCAGATCGGGCGCGAGGCCCCATGAAGATCCAGGGCACCCGGGAGCAGCTCGACGCGCAGGACGCAGACCTCGCGTCGTCGCGCTTCGACGACGTCAATCTGGCGGACGCGATCTTTCAGAACGTCAATTTGCGGGGGGCGCGATTTTCGGACGTGAACCTGACCGGCGCGTCGATCGACGACGCGAACCTGTCGCAAATGACCCTTTTCGGGGTGCCTGTTTCGGAGATGCTCGCCGCGTGGCGCAGTCGCGCCGGCGCGCTGCTCTTCGTGAAGGATCTCGACGCGCTCGCCAGATTCTATGCGGCCGTGCTGGGCGCGCGCGCGGACCGCGCCGGGGCCGACGTCGTCGACCTGGCGGCCCCGGGCATGCGCCTTCGGCTGCATCGGCTGCCTCCGACCATCGCGCGAGGCCTCGAGCTCACGACGCCGCCGGCCCTGCGCAGCCAGACCCCCGTCAAACTGGTCTTCGAGGTGGCGAGCTTGGCTGCGGCGCGCGAGCTCGCGCGCGCGCATGGCGGTCAGGTTCTCGCGGAGGAGCACGAATGGGCCGACGGCGGCGCCCGCGTCTGCGACGGCGCGGACCCCGAGGGCAACGTCGTCCAGTTCGTCCAGCCGCCCTAGTGTCCTGTCTCAGAAGTTAGTAGACAGTATCGCTTAATGCTGTCGAGGATCTCGTCGGCGGTCTTCGTCCAGACGAAGGGGCGCGGCTTTTCGTTGTTGATGTCGACGTAAGCGCGGATGGCCGCCTCGAGTTGTAC
>CAZPUH010000579.1:0-3090 GCA_964589215.1 uncultured Myxococcales bacterium
CATGCCCGCGACAGCACCACTGGGCCGCCATCCGTGATGGCGACGGAATGCTCAAAATGGGCGGAAAGGCTACCATCTTTCGTTACAGCCGTCCACCCGTCATCTTCGATCACCACCTCCGGCCCCCCGGCATTGACCATCGGCTCGATGGCCACCACCAACCCGGCGGACAGCCGCCGCCCCTTCCCTGCCTCGCCGTAGTTCGGGACGTGCGGCTCCTCGTGCATGGCCCGCCCGATCCCGTGCCCGACGAACTGCTTGACGACCGAATACCCCAGCCGCTCGACGTGCGACTGCACCGCGTACCCGATGTCCCCTAGCCGGTTGCCGGGCACGCAGGCCGCGATGGCCAGCTCCAGCGACATGCGGGTGGCCTCGATGAGGGCCTTGGCTTCGGGCGAAATCGGACCGATCGGGACCGTCCGGGCCGAGTCCCCGCACCAGCCGTCCTTGAAGGCGCCGAAGTCGATCGACAGGATGTCCCCGTCCTTCAGGACCAGGTCGCGCCGGGGGACGCCGTGCACGACCGCCTCGTTGACCGACGTGCAGACCACGGCGGGGTAAGGCGGGTGGCCGTAGTTGAGAAAAGCCGGCTCGGCCTTGAGCTGCCGCAGCCGCTGGGCCGCGATCTCGTTCAGCTCCCAGGTCGTGGTGCCGGGCTTGGCCGCCGCCTCGAGGTGGTCGAGCACGTCGGCCACGATGAGGTTGGCCTCGCGCAGCTTGGCGATCTCGGCGGCGCTTTTGAGCTGGACGGCCATAGCTAGGAGAGCAGCACCGCGGCGTAAATCCGCCCGAAGATCTGGTCCATGTTGCCATCCGCGTTGATCATCCGCACCGGCCATTTCTCCGCGATGAAGTAGTCGAGGACCGGCTTGGTCTTGGCGGCGAACTCCCGCAGCCGGTTGCGAATGATGGCCTCCGAGTCGTCGCTGCGCTGGATGAGCACGCCGCCGCACCGGTCGCACACGCCCGGGGTGCGCGGCGGGTTCGAGTCCACGTGGTACGTGGCCTGGCAGCTCTCGCACGTCCGCCGGCCGGAGATGCGCCGCACCAGCTCTTCTTCCGGCGCGTCCAGGACCAGCACGCGGTCCAGCTTCTTGCCGTAGCCGCTCAGCATGCCGTCCAGAACCTTGGCCTGGGGGACCGTGCGCGGAAAGCCGTCGAGCAGGAAGCCCCGCTCCGTGTCGGGCTGCTGCAGCCGCTCGCCGAGCAGCTCGAGGACCAGGTCGTCGGGGACCAGCTGCCCCTTGTCGATGAAGCCCTTGGCGCGCTGGCCGAGCGGCGTGTACGACTGGATCGCCGCGCGCAGCATGTCGCCGGTCGCGATGTGCGGGATCCCGAAGACCTTGGAGAGGCGGGCAGCCTGCGTCCCCTTCCCCACCCCTGGGGGTCCAAACAACAGAAGGTTCTCACTCAACGCCCGGCTTCTTCACTGAAGGCCAGCCCGTCTAGCGGCCGACCGCCCCCGTCGCGCGGGCCCCACGGCCGCGGATACGGGGGCCACGGGGTCCGGTGAACCCTTCGTAGTTCCGGGTGATGAGGTGCGACTCGATCTGCTGGACCGTATCCAGCGCCACGCCCACCACGATCATGAGGCCGGTGCCGCCGAAGTAGAACGGGACCTTCATCTTCTCGTGCAGCAGCGACGGCAGCACGCAGATGGCCGAGATGTAGACGGCGCCACCGAACGTGATGCGGGTCAGGACCTTGTCGATGTAGGCGGCCGTGGCCTTGCCAGGGCGGATGCCGGGGATGAAGCCGCCGTACTTCTTCATGTTGTCGGCGACGTCGACCGGGTTGAAGGTGACGGCCGTGTAGAAGTAGCAAAAGAAGACGATCAGGGCGACGTAGATGGTGTTGTAGCGCCAGTCACCCGGGTGCAACGCCTCCGACACCCGCTGCATCCAGGGCGTCTGGACGAACGACGCGATCTGCTGCGGGAACATCAGGATGGACGAAGCGAAAATCGGAGGGATGACGCCCGACGTGTTGACCTTCAGCGGCAGGTGGGTCGACTGCCCGCCGTAGACCTTCTGGCCCACGATGCGTTTGGCGTACTGGACCGGGATCTTTCTTTGACCCCGTTCGAAGAAGATGATGACCGCCACCACCAGCACGATCAGCAGGCCGATGACGGCCAGGTCGAAGGCGGTGATGTCGCCCGTCTTGGCCTTGGAGAACATGCGGACGGCCGCGTCCGGCATCTCCGTGACGATGCCGGCGAAGATCACCAGCGAGATCCCGTTGCCGATGCCGCGCTCGGTGATCTGCTCGCCCAGCCACATGATGAAGGCCGTGCCGGTGGTCAGCGAGATCATCGTCAGGATGCGGAATCCCCAGCCGGGGTTGGTGACGACCTGGCCGAACTGCGCGTAAGAGCGGTTGTTCCCTTCGAGCCAGCGCGCGATGAAGAACGACTGGATCAGCGACAAGATCACGCACCCGTACCGGGTGTACTGGTTGATCTTGCGCTGCCCCATCTCCCCTTCCTTGGTGATCTGTTCCAGCTTCGGAACGACCACGGTGAGGAGCTGCAGGATGATGGACGCGCTGATGTACGGCATGATGCCGAGCGCGAAGATCGACATCTGCTCGAGCGCGCCGCCCGAGAACATGTTGAAGAGACCCAGGAACGTCCCCGACGCCTGGTTGACGATCTTCCCCATGATGGCGCGGTTCACGCCCGGGGTCGTCACGAACGCGCCGATGCGATAGACCGCCAGCAGCGTGACCGTGAACAGGATCCGGCGCCGCAGCTCCGGGATCTTTCCAATGTTCTGGAAGCCGCTCGCCATGGGTTAGCCCTTCATCGAACCGACAGCTTAGCCTTCGACGACCTCGGCGGTGCCGCCGGCCTTCTCGATCTTTTCCTTGGCCGAGGCCGAGAAGGCGGTCGCCTTGACGGTCAGCTTCTTGGTGAGGTCGCCCTCGCCCAGGATCTTCACGGCGCGGTGGCTGCGCGGGACCATGCCGGCGCCCTGCAGCGCGCCCAGGTCCACGGTGCCGTTCTCGAACCGGTCTTCCAGCGCGCCCACGTTCACCGCGAAGATCTCCTGGCGGAAGGGGTTCTTGAACCCCTTCTTCGGGAAG
>CAZPUH010000580.1:0-1635 GCA_964589215.1 uncultured Myxococcales bacterium
GACGTCCGGGCAGTTTTGCCTGCCGTGCCTGTGGCCGTCCCTTTGACGGGCGAAATCGTGGCTGGAATCCGACCGTTGCGGCTCCTTCGGACGTCGTGCTTGTCGAGCATGAATACCTCCCCAGTGAAAACGTGGCGCCGAGAAATGCGCCCAGCCGGTTGTAGGCTAAGTTGCCGAAAAACACAATATGCTGTGTTCGCGGACCTGACACACACAACATGTTGTGGGTTCCCCGTGGATAACCTGTGGAGGCGGGACGAAAACCCCAAGCCTTCGGCCACGGTAGAACAACCCTTTGATTATCCACCGCCCGGTGGAAAGAGCAAGCGATGCATCACGTGACATCATGTGACCATATACGAATTCCGGGGCCGGCTTGTCCGGCACCTGGTTATTGGATGCCGCCGCAGGGCAGCGGAACCTCGCCGCGAGTCGGATAAACTCGCGACAATGCGCTCGCGTTTTCCTCGTCTTCGCCGTGCCGGATCCATCGCGCTGCTGGGGGCGGTCGCTTTCTCCGCCGGTCTCGTGTTCGCGCCGCCGCTGCACGCTGGACGGTTCAACCCGTACCAGAAGCTGGGCGTCTTCACGAAGGTGCTCAGCTACATCGAGGGGCACTACGTCGAGGACATCGCGGAGACGGACCTCATGTACGGGGCCGCGCGCGGGCTGACCGACGTGCTGGACCCGCACTCGCGGTTCATGGACCCCGACGAGTACGGCAAGCTGAAGAAGGAGACCGAGGGGAACGAGGAGATCGAGGGGATCGGGATCGACGTCGAGAAGCGCAAGAACAAGTTCGTCATCGTCTCGCCGATCGAGGGCTCCCCGGCGGCCAAGGCCGGCATCGAGCCGGGCGACGTCATCAAGCGCGTCGACGGCGCGGACATCGCGACGCTGGAGTTCGACGACGCGATCGCCCGCATGCAGGGCCCCGCCAACAGCGAGGTGCAGCTGGTGATTGACCGGCACGGACGCGAGCTGTCGTTCCGGATCAAGCGCGCCCGCTACGAGGTGAAAGCCGTCGAGGGGCGCCTCATCGAGCCGGGCATCGCTTACATCAAGATCCGGGTTTTCTCGACGAGCACCGACGGCGCGCTGTCCGAGCTGCTGGACCAGCTGTCGGCGAAGTCGAAGGGGCTGAAGGGGATGATCCTCGACCTGCGGCGCAACCCGGGCGGCCTCCTGGATCAGGGGATCCGCGTCGCCGACCGCTTCATCTCCGACGGCCTCATCGTCAAGACCATCGGCAAGGGCGGGCAGGTGATGGACGAGGCGCGCGCGCACAGCCGCGGCACCTGGGAAGGGTTCCCGATGATCACGCTCGTCGACGGCGCCACGGCGTCGGCCGCCGAGATCGTGGCCGGCGCGCTGCAGGACCACGGCCGCTCGGTCATCCTGGGGACGCAGACGTTCGGCAAGGGGTCGGTCCAGACGGTGATCGACATCGACGGCTGCGGCGCCAAGCCGTGCGGCCTCAAGCTGACGGTGGCCCGCTACTACACGCCCAAGGGGCGGTCGATCCAGGGGCAGGGGATCACGCCCGACGTCGTCGTCGACGCCACGGCGCCGCCCAGCGACCCCGACGAGGCCGACCTGCCGCGCGAGCGCGATCTGCACAAGCGGCTGCGCAAC
>CAZPUH010000581.1:0-3326 GCA_964589215.1 uncultured Myxococcales bacterium
CGGCGACCGCGTGCCGCGTGCCCGCCGCCGCGGCGGCGCCGGTCGGCCGAACCTGGAACGCCAGCACCGCCTCGGGCGCCTGCGGCGACAGCGCGAACCTGGCGCCGGCGGGCTCGACGCTCCAGCCGGCCGGCGCTTCCAGGCGCAGGGTGCCCGCGGCGGCGCCCGCGCCCGCGGTCAGGCGGACGGCCAGCCGGCGCGGCGCCGTGCCGGGGAACATCAGCACGCGCGTCTCGGGCGCCACCGACACGGCCGGCGCGATCTCGACGGCGCGGTAGCGTTCGCCCATCACGGGGTCGGTCCACTTGTACGCGACCGGGCGCGTGACGGTCAGCCGGCGCCCGGCGAGCGAGAAGGTCAGCTCGACACGCAGCGGGGGCGGACCCTCCGGGGCGCCGATCAGATCGGGGTCGCTCACGCGGTAC
This sequence comes from uncultured Myxococcales bacterium, assembly GCA_964589215.1. GTDB lineage: Bacteria > Myxococcota_A > Polyangia > Fen-1088 > Fen-1088 > JADGRB01. Next base: position 426 of record CAZPUH010000581.1, read on the forward strand.
AGGCCGGGCTCGGGCGGCGACGCCAGCCAGTAGGGGGTGGTGGCCGGAAAATCCATCGGGACGTGGACCGAACGCTTCGCCTCGAAGGCGGTCGCGGCGCCCCCTTCCCTGGGCGGCGTCGCCAGCGCCTTGCCGACCTTCTCGGCGTCGCCGGTCAGCGGGAAGCGGACAGTTTCCAGAGTCACGGCCGCGGGCGAGCGGTTGACGGCGGTGACGTCGACCTCGACGGGCGTGCCGGGCGCGAAGCGAAAGTCGGGCGCGGTCGCCTCCGCGAAGACGCCCGCGCAGGCCAGCATCAGCTCTTGCACCTCTTGCCTTTTCCGGGCGCGCCAGCCCGCGTCGCCGACGCCGTCCAGCGCGGCGTCGATGGCCGCCAGCGCGGGGATCGACGCCGCGGGCGACGCCGGGTTGAACCCATGGATCGCTTTGTCGACCAGCGGCCGCACCCGCGCGCCGCCCGGCAGCCGCCCCCAGCCGAGGTCCAGGCCGTCCAGGATGCCGGTCCCGGCGCCCCGATGCGTGGCGCGCTCGCCGTCGTCGGCCAGCAGCTTGAAGTACTCGACGATCGGCGCGCGCGAGCGGGCGATGCCGAAGCCCTGGCTCTTGTGCATGCTCCGGCTGTCGGCGGCCAGCTCGCCGTAGGACAGCCCCAGCAGCGGGTCGTACGCGTCGACGTCCAGCTTGACGTGCCCGCTGAGGTCGTCTTCGGGCTTCAGCCCCCACGACGATCGATTCCAGTAGAGCCGCCGCGCCTGCCAGGGCGTCACGCCGTCCTCGAGCTGCTCGGGGTGGAACTTCGGATCGGCGGCGGCGCGGAACGCCTCGACGGCCAGCATCGCGGACGCCGTGTGGTGGCCGTGCGTGTCGGACGGCACCGGCGAGAAGCGCGTCACGATGACGTCGGGGCGGAACCGGCGGATGACCCGCACCATGTCGGCCAGCACGGCCTCCTTGCCCCAGATGCGCAGCGTCTCGTCCGCGCTCTTCGAGTAGCCGAAGTCGCGCGCGCGCGTGAAGAACTGCTCGGCGCCGTCCAGCCGCCGCGCGGCCAGCAGCTCTTGCGTGCGGATGAGGCCCAGCGCCGGTCCCTGCTCGGACCCGATCAGGTTCTGTCCGCCGTCGCCGCGGGTCACTGACAGATAGGCCGTCCGCACGCGCGCGCCGTTGGCCAGGTAGGCGAGCAGGGCCGTGTTCTCGTCGTCGGGGTGGGCCGCCACGTAAAGGACGCTCCCCACGACGCCCAGCTTGCGCAGCCCGGCCGCGATCGCCGCGGCGTTCGGCTGCGGGGGCGGGGCGGCGGCGTCGGCGAAGGTGGACATCAGCGTGACGAGGACCAGGGGGAGCGCGGTTTGGGTTCGGGGCATCGACCGACGGCGACGGAGTATAGTTGATGCCTTCCGGTGGGCCGCCCCTTCTCGAATTCATACGCCGCCGGTGAGCCGTTGGCGCACGCCTTCATCCCGCTGGACGTTCGGTCGGCCGACGCGCGCGCCCAGCGGACGCGGGCCGCGGCCGCGCGTCGCATCGATCCCGCGCTGGCCCGCGAGCTGACGGCGCAGCAGGCGCGGCTGCCGCCCAGCGCCGCGCGCGACGCGAATCTGGCCGCGCTGGCGGCCGGCGGGACGGCGGTCGTCGCGACGGGGCAGCAGGTCGGGCTGTTCCTGGGGCCGCTCTACTCGTTCTACAAGGCGGCCTCCGCGGTGGCGGTCGCGCGCGCGCTGGCCGCCGAGGCGCGCGTTCCGGTCGTGCCGCTGTTCTGGCTGCAGACCGAGGATCACGACTACGCCGAGATCGCCTGCTGTACCATCGCCGGCGCCGACGGGGCGCCGGCGCGGCTCGCGCTGCCCGACGAAGCGCCGGCCGAGGCGCGGGTCTCGGTCGCTCACCGGCGGCTGGGCCCCGAGGTCGAGCGCCTGCTGGCCGAGCTGGCGGACGCGCTGCCGCCCGGGCCGGCCGCCGTCGAGACGCTGGCGCTGCTGCGCGCGCACTATACGGCCGGGCAGCCGCTGGCCGCTGCCTTCGGCGGGTTGATGGCGCGCCTCTTCGCCGACGACGGCCTGCTGGTCCTGGACCCGCGCGTCGCCGCGATCTCTCGGCTGGCCCTGCCTATCGTCCGCCGCGCCATCGCCGAGACGGAGGCGATCGGCGCCGAGCTCGCCGCGCGGGCGGCGGCGCTGGAGGCGGCCGGCTTCGACGTTCAGATTCCGGTGCGCGCCGACTGCTCGCTGGTCTTCTTCCACCGCGATCGGGACGCGGGGCCGCGGCACCGGCTGGCCCGCCGCGCCGCCGGCTGGGAGCTGGTCGGGTGCAACCACGTCGCGTCGGAGCCCGAGGTGGCGGCGGCGCTGGCCGGCGAGCCGCTGCGCTTCTCGACCTCGGCGCTCCTGCGGCCCATCCTGCAGGACACGTTGCTGCCGACGGCGGCGTACGTGGGCGGGCCGGCCGAGGTCAGCTACTTCGCGCAGCTGGGACCCCTGTACGCGCGCTTCGGTTTGACGCCGCCGCTGGTGGTCCAGCGGGCGCGCTTCCTGTGCGTGGACGCGCGCAGCCGCCGGCTATTGGGGCAGCTGGGGCTCTCGGCGCGCGAGGTGCTGGCGCGCGACGACGCCGAGCTGGCCGTCGCCGTCGCGCCAGAGCTGCCGCCGGGCGCGCCCGATCCCCAGGCGCTGGGGGCGCGCGTGCAGCGTCTGGCCCAGGAAGCGAAGGAGCTGAGCCTGGAGATCGCCGCCGCGCTGCCCGCGGACCGGAACCTGGGACGCGCGGCGGCGCGGACGCGCGGCACCGTGGCGGCGGCGCTGGAGCGGCTGCTGCGGCGCTACCGGCGGACGCTCGGCGCGCGCGACACCGTGACCGCGGACCGGCTGCGGCGCGTCCGGCAGGCGCTGGCGCCCGGCGGCGTCC